>DASWHF010000047.1:0-47329 GCA_036393295.1 Acidiferrobacterales bacterium | reverse complement strand
CTGGCCAAAACCGATGCGATCGATGCCCGAGTGCTGGCGCTCTTCGGTGAGCGCGTGCGTCCCGCAGTGCGCCCGCTCAAGGACGAGCAAACCCGTGCGCTGGAAGGGCTGCTGGCCCGGCGCCGGCAACTCCTCGAAATGCTCGTCGCCGAGCAAAACCGCATGATCCACGCCCGCGGCGAGGTACGGACAAGCATCGCGCAGACGATCGCTTTCCTGAAAAAGCAGATCAAGCGCCTGGATCGGGATCTGGATGACTCGATTCATGCCTCGCCCGTGTGGCGCGAGAAGGAGGCACTCTATCGCGGGGTGCCCGGTGTCGGGCCGCAGATGACGGCGACCCTCCTGGCCTGTCTGCCGGAGTTGGGCCAGCTCAATCGACGGGAAATCAGCGCGTTGGTGGGTGTGGCACCGTTCAACCGTGATAGCGGCACGCTGCGTGGGCGGCGCACGATCTACGGCGGGCGGGCGACCGTGCGCGGTGCGCTCTACATGGCCACGCTCGTGGCCACCCGCCACAACCCGGTGATTCGCGCGTTCTATCAACATTTACTCGCCCAACACAAACCGAAGAAGCTCGCACTCGTTGCTTGTATGCGCAAGCTGCTCGTCATTCTCAACACCATGGCCAAAACGAAAGAGCCGTGGCGGTCTGCCGAGGCTGTTCGGGTGGGGAGGTAAGACAGTTGCTGATCCCGATATCGAAGCTGGGCGACGCAGGCGAAAATGGCGCTTACTTAAATGTATAAGCTATGACTAATGCTGTTTGCATTCGAGTCGCTTGCCGGCTGCAAAAAGCCCTTGCCAAGAGTTCGGTTTTGAGGGCACGATAGTGGCAGGGTGAATTGGGATGCGGCTATCACCCGTCGTGCAATAAGTTAGGATGGTTGCGCCACAGAACAACAAGGAGCATGGCCTATGTACACACTCTTTCGTGTTCTTTCCCTAAAGCGCGTTCTGGCCGAGCAGGCCCCGGCAGTGGGTATTGCGTGGGTTTGTGCGGAGCTGTTCTACAAGTTCCACAGCTTCACTCTCGAATGCGCGGCATTCCTCGCCACCTGGTTCGTGGCGGACTTGTGCATCCAGTCGTTGAAGTGGATGTTCGCCAAGCGCCCCGCCGATCAGGCGCGCTGACGCCGACAAAATCGCCGGATGTGAGCGTCCTGGGTTCTTGCTCAAGGAAGGGGGATCCGTGGAAGTCGCGACCAAGAAGCACACCCGTTGCAAACCGTTGACCCGTCTGTGCCGCATCTGGGAAATCATCACCCGTGAGCCGAAAACGCCGCATGGCGATCCCTGCGTACGTTTTCCGGGCCACCTGATTCGCAAACCGGATCCCTGCATCTACAGCCAGTTCCTGCTGATGCAGTTGAACCAGCCGGTCACCTGGGACAATCCCGACGTACGGATCCTGCTGGGCGGGGTCGAGCAGAACACCTACAATCTCACCGCCGGGACGCAGTACACGCTCGAAATCACCGTCCACAATAGTTCGCGCGACAAGCCGGCGGACGGAACGGCGGTGCACGTCCGCTGGATCGAATTCGGCGCCGGCGGCCAGACGCGCCATGCCATTGCCACGCTCTCGGCCAACGTGCCGATCTGGCCCGGGACCGCGGTGGTTACCGCCGGCTGGCGCACCCCGGATACACCCGGGCACTACTGCATCGAGGTCGAGCTCGTTCATCCGCAGGACGGTAATCCCGCGAACAACCGCGGGTGGAACAACACCCAGGTGTACGCGGCCAATTCACCGGTGCACCGCCCCATCCGGATCTTCAATCGATACCCGAAGGGTTGCCCGCCGATCAAGGAAGGTGGTGGGCCGTACCTGCGGCCGGAGCGGGTGCTGTGGGGCTGGGGCGTGCTCGGGGCGTTGACCGGATTTCTGCTGCACCGGCTTGCGTCCCACGACTGGGGCACCGCCGGGCGCGTTGCGGCCATGACCGCGGGCGGCTACGTCGCACTGGTCATCGTGGGATTCGTCAGCGAGTGGCTCTACAACTGGGTCAAACGCAGTCGTCTCGATCGCCAGGGCAAGCGCCCGCCGAAGGAGGAGCGGATACCGTGCAACCTCGTCGAGATCGACGTGGATTCCTACGAGTTCACCGACAAGGTCGGCAAGGACTTTGACCCGGATGCGGCGTTTCAGGGTAAGGCGCCGGCGTGGCCGGCGCGCGTGGAGCCGTCGCGCTTTCTGTTCGCGGAGGGCGAGGCCCACCGGGACGTCGAGCTGATCGTCGATGCTCCGGACGGCCCCGGACCGGACGGCGTCTTCAATGTCAACGTGCGCCAGGGCGGCGTGCCCGCCGGCGGTGTAACCATTCGCATTACTCGCCAAGGAGGCTGAACATGGCTGGCTGCAGCGTTGTTCACGAAGGCGCCGGCGATCCGGGCGCCGCGGAAGGTCGGGTCCTCGGCTGGGTGTGGGGCGGTGCGGCCCTCGGTGCCGCTGCGGGGTTTCTCAGTGCCGCCGGTGCAGTAGCGGGTGGGCCCATCGGGCTGGGCGCGGCGCTGGCGATCATCGGCATCGTGGGCTTTACCGCCCTGGGTCTGGCCATCGTTGGATTCTTCGTGGGGTTCGCCGTGAACTGGTTCGATCGGCTGTTCGCACATGAACCATCGAACATCACGATGGCCGGCTGCATCCTGTGTGCCGGCAAGAACACCGGCTTTCCGCCGTGGAACGACAACGACTGGACCTTCAACCTCGGTGGTCCATCGCTAAGTCTGTTGGCACCGACGGACGCCGGGTTGTCGGTCAATGAGATCCGCAACCGCGACGCACCGGGTGGCGGGCCGGCGTTTCCGGTGCTCGACCCGTCCACGCGTCAACCGGCGCTGCACTGCGAGATCGGTTCCCATATCGGAGATTACGCCGCAGTCGGCGGGGCCGTCGGGTCGGTCGCCGGCGCAATTGGCGGGGCGATCGCCGGCGCCGCGATTTGTGTGGCGCTGGGGCTGGCGACGTTCGGGATCGGCGCGCTGTTGTGCCTGCTGGTGGTGGCCATTGCCATCGCGGTCGGCGCCGCGGTCGGCGGCCTCGCCGGCGACGCGATCGGGGCGGGCATCGGCTGGATCGCCGACGAGCTGGACGATTTCGATGAGCGCGGGGAGGCGATTACCCGCGGTTGCCTCATGATTCTCAATGGACGCTGGGTGACCGATTCGAGCCACCAGTGGAATGAGATTCACGATATCGAGAGCGCAACGCTCGTTGAGTGCCCGGACCCCCCGTGTGATGCAACGGTCGGTGCCGCCGGCGGTCCGCTCATTGCGGCGGTCGGCATTGGCCGGCACCCAGGCGGGCGAGACCCGTAGCGGTTTACCGGGTTTTCTACAGCAGGGGGTTGTCCGCGCCGACAGGCGTGATTACAATCGGGACAAAATGGAGCAGTGATCGGGAGGGCGCCTATGGGGGGCAAGTCCGCAGTAGATCCTACTCGTCGCGCATGCCGGGCAGTGGTGTCGGTCGTGGCGTTCGCGGCGCTGTGCGCGTCGGCCTCGGCGCTGGCGCAGGGTATCATCCATCAGGTCACGGTCAAGCCGCGGCCGTCGCTGCCGGGCAAGACCTGGACCTTCACCAGCTACTACGGCTGCTTCGAGTACGGCACCGGGCGGCCGGTCAACTGCTCGTTCACGCACACCGTCGACGGCGTCAAGCCGCCGGCCAGCGACCCCGACAACAACGGCGGCCACTTCCACAACACCAGCCGGCCGCTGTCGCTCGCCAACAAGCCGCTCACCCACGACGGCGACACCGATCCGGCACCCTACGGCGTCGCCGGCTTCACCGCCACCGGGACAAACGGCTGGGGCAAGGTGGTGCACGAGATGCCGGAGGTGTCGGGCAATCTCGCCGGCACGGCGAACATGGTGCTGCCGCGCTACTGGTACTGCGTGAGCGGCTGTTACACCTTCAACTCCTGGCGTTACGAAGACACCTACGACATCGGCATCCGCAACCTGGCCGAGCTGCCGACGCTGCCGCCCGGCGGCGACTACGTCAAGGTGCGTAGCCCGGACAATAACCATCCCGATTCGGTCGCCTTCACCGGCAGCGCGCTCACCTTGCAGATGATCCCGCTGGTCGCGCAGAACTTCCAGATCCTCTCGGGGCGCACGCTGAGCGTCAACGACATGAGCCTCATCAAGGGCGGCCTGTTCGACATCGGTGCCCAATGGACGCCACCGCACAAGAGCCACCGCGAGGGCAAGGACGCCGATATCAACCAGGGTGGCGTGAGCTGCGACCAGGACCGCGACCTGCGCGCGGCGGCCGACCAGCTCCTGAGCCGCGTGCCGTCACCGAGCGGTGGGATGCGCTCGGCGTTGCTGTGCGAACCGTGCAGCGGCGGCCGGATGTGCCGCAAGCACATCGATTTCGAGTAGCCGCAAGGCGCCACCCAGCGTTCGAGGGCAGGGACGATGATCCATCGCATCACATCGGGTTTCCTTCTGGCGGTTCTGGCGCTGGCCGGCGCGCTGCCGGCGCGCGTGGCGCAGGCGGTCGGCGAGATGCCGGTGCCGACCTTGGAGAACGTGACGGTACGCGCGACCGCTTCGTACGATTCCGCGGCGCTGCGCTACAGCTACCGGTACACGGTCCAGAACCCGGCCGCCAACAGCGGCGAGATCTGGAATCTCAAGCTCGACATCCGCACCAACCCGCGCTACTCCGGCCTGCCGTCGTTCGGCCTGACGATTCCGCTCGGCACGTCGCTCGTGCCGTTCGACGACGCGCTCGCCGCGCGCGAGCCGCTCGATCTCGAGCAGGGCATCTCGGTGGTGCCGATCGGCCAGCAGGTGCCGGCCGGCTGGCACGGCGGCTTCGGCAAGGACGGCTACGCGCGCTTCACCGCCGGCAACAACGGCATGACGATCCTGCCGGGCGCGAGCCTGTCGGGCTTCACGCTGCTGAGCCGCGGCCTGCCGACCATCCGCGAGGCGCAGGCGGTGCCCGACTGGGTGCTGATCGTGCCCGATCACGACGAGGTCACCGACGACCTGCTCGACGCGGCCGCCGCGGTCGAGCGCGACCTGCCGTCGATCACCTACACGCTCGGGCCCTCCAGCCTCAACACCTTCGGCTCGGACGATCACTGGTCGCAGCTCGCCGCCGACATCGAGCGCGCCGCGACGCTCGGCTGGATCACCGACCCGGCGCTGGTCCAGGCGCTGCGCGACCAGCTCGCCTTCGCGCGCGCCGCGCTCGACCAGGACGACGGCACGCTCGCCAAGACCCGCCTGCAGACGGTCTTGCAGACCATGCTCGATTCCCTGCCCGGCCAGCGCAACCAGGAGATCTTCGATCTCGTGGTGCTGAATATTCGCAGCCTGCTCGAGAGCACGCCGGACACGCCGATCCCCTTCGAGCCGGTGTACACGCTCATGCCGCGCAGCGCCACGCTGTCGATCGGCACCGAGCACACGGTCACGGCCAAGGTGGTCAATTCCGCCGACAACGACGCGCCGGTCGAGGGCTATCGGGTGTTCGTGACCATCGTCCAGGGACCGCACGAATCTGAGTCGTGGTCGGGTGACACCGACGCCAACGGCGAATACACCTTCAGCTATACCGGCACGGCGGTCGGCACCGATCACTTGGTGTGGATCGAGGAAGTGGGGTCTCTCAAGCCGCTCATGCCGGCGCCGATTCACCTGGCGTCGCTGACCAACGACCTGGCCGCGCTGCTGGTCGGTTATCAGCCTTATCCCGGCGCGCTGGCCGAGGCGGAGGTCACCTGGACCGGCGGGCCGGATCTGGTGGTGCCGTTCTTCATGCCGCCGGAGATCCAGTCGCAGGGCGGCAATCCCGTCTACGTCACCGAGGTCACGCAGAACATCGGCATCCTCGACGCCGCGGAGTCGACCACGCGCTATTACCTCTCGGCGAGCCTGCCGATCGATCCGTACGCGGCGCGCGTCATCGGCGAGCGCCGGGTCGGCCCGCTGACGCCGGACGCGACCAGCGAATCGGGCACCGTCCAGTTCCAGCTACCGGCCGACCTGCCGGAAGGCGTGTACTATCTCGCCGCCTGCGCCGACGCCGACTACGAGCTCGCCGAGCTCGACGAGGGCAACAACTGCTCGTTCAGCGAGCTCACCACATCGAAATCGACTATCGTGCCGACACTCGAGGTGGACAACGCGCCGCCCGACTGCAGCGCGGCCGCGCCGAGCGCCGGCATCTTGTGGCCGCCGAACCACAAGCTGCACGACATCACGCTCCAGGGTGTCATGGACCCGGACGGCGATCCGGTCACGATCACCGTCACCGGCATCCGCCAGGACGAGCCGGTGAACGGCCTCGGCGACGGCGACACCAGCCCCGACGGCTTCGGCGTCGGCACCCCGACCGCGCGCGTGCGCGCCGAGCGCTCGGGCCTCGACAACGGCCGCGTCTACGAGATCGCCTTCACCGCGGACGATGGCCAGGGCGGAACCTGCGAGGGCACCGTCGCCGTCGGCGTCCCGCACGACCGCGGCGGCCAGCCGGTGCCGTTCAACGACGGCGCCAACTACGACTCGACCCTCCCTTAGAGCGCCTAACAAAATGACCTCGCATTCAACGCCGAACCGTAGGGTGCGCCCTGCGCACCGAAATATTGAGCGGTGCGTGGGACGCACCCTACACCCTTAGGGAAACCCGGGTCAGAGAGGAATTATTGCTAATATTAGCGAAATGTCCTCTCTTGTATCTTTCCCCCCGGCTTTCTGACGTCGGCGCGCAGCGACTCCGGAATCGGGCGACACCCGCAGTGCCGGGCATGGGCCCGGTGCCAGCGGATGCGCTGTTCGCGCGAGGCGTTCGCCGGCATCGGGTGTGCTTCGTGCCATTTCCTGTTCATCGTCCATTCGCTCCTTGCGCCCTGGACGCCAGCGTTGCCGTCAGCCCGGAATCGGCTGCGCGCGCGCCGCGCCGGGCGCCTTGAACAACACCGAGGTGATGAGCTCGATCAGCAGGCCGTAGATCATCCCCAGGACGATCGTCCACGCGAACAGCGCGGCCTTGCCGAATTCCGGGTTGTCCGGCGCCATCAGCCCGCCGATCGCCAGGGGAATGCTGAAGAGCGCTCCCATGGCGATGCCGTGCAGCGACCAATGCCCCAGGGTCAGCGCGCTGATGCCGATGGCGACGCCGATCAGCGTGCGCTCGGCGACGATCTGCCAGGCGGCGGGCCCGGGCAGCGCGCCGGGCGCGCTGCTGGCCAGGGCCAGACAGACGAAACCGAACATGATCCCGGACAAAGTCGCCACCGTAAGCCGCCTCGCCCCGCGCATACGCACCTCCTGATTTCGTTGAGCGGCAAGCTGCGTGCCGCCGATGACGCCCGCTGCGTCCGCGCTGAGACACCGGGCCGGGGCGGACGCGTTACCGGCCGGGACCGCCGGGGCCGTTTCGGGCGGCGGTCTTTTTCGCCGGCGCGGTGGTGTATCGGAAGGGCAGATAGACGGGGCAAAACGCGAACAGCCCGGTCATGAGCCGGATCGCCCCATAGGCGGTGATGATCATCCACCACGGGCCGCTCACCAGAAAAATGCCGATCAGCATGAACACGACACCGTGCGCGACCCGCTCGAGCCGGTCCGATCCGCCGACATTGCAGCCAGGTATGTGCATTTCGCCTTCCCGCCGGAACCCGCGCCTTGCGCGACCGCACCGGTCGCAGTGTCCTACGATCACACACGCGACGGCTCATTGCATTGACGTCAGTCAACGAAACATGTCCGGGGAAACCCGGGTCAGGGAGGAATTGTTGCTAATAATTTAGCGGAAAATCCTGACCCCGCTTATCGGGTCACCGCCGCCGGATGCCGATATCCTCATGCTCGATGCCGGGCTTGCGCGCCGGCGCCGCGGGCGCGACAACCTTGTCCAGGCAGCTGCCGGTCAGATTGATCTTGGCGACGCGGAAGTTGTTGGTCTCATCGCTCTCCGCCACCTGGTTTTCGGAGTCCAGGTACAGTCCGAAGTCGTTCAGGCCGGACTGCAGGTAGACGTCGAAGGTCTTCACCTCGCTTTCCTTGGCGTCCAGGGTCTGGTTGGGATGCTGCACGACCACTGCGCCGTTGCGCAGCATCCGGTTGCGGAATGACGGGCTGGTGGCGACCTCGCCCTTGTTGGTCATGTGATAGGCCATCTCGAACCGGCACTGGCCGTTGGCCATCGACTTCGCCTGGCTGGCCGGGACCGTCGCCACCGGCCCGCCGGAGATGAAGCTGCCGTTCAAGGTGATGCCATGGGTGGTGACGTCGGGTTTCACATTGGAGACGATCGTGTCGGTCTGCGCCGCGGCCGTCAGGTTCCAGCACAGCATGGCGCCGAGCGCGAGCTGCGCGACGGCGGTCGTCGGTCGGGTGTGCATAGCGCCTCCTTCAGGGGTGGTCGTTAACACCTGGGTCGCGGTGCGGGCGGCGGCGGTTCAGTGCCGCGGGACCCATTCTTGCGGCGCAATATCCGGAAGTAAATGAGAATTGCTCACAAGCGCCTCCGACCCGATCGCGTTTGCTATAGTGTGTATAAGTCATCCCTTATAAGGACGGCAGCCATGAGCAACGACGACAAGCAGGCCCTGGCCGAGCAGGCCTACCACAAGGCGCTTCAGTACGAATTGAGCTACGGCTGTTGTCCGCAATGCGTGCTCGCCACCGTGCAGGAAACGGTCGGTGTCGTCGACGACCAGACCATCAAGGCCAGCCACGGGTTGTCCGGCGGCGGCGGGCTGGTGGGGCAGGGGACCTGCGGGGCCTTGACCGGCGGGCTCATGGCGCTCAGCGCGAAATTCGGCCGCGACCGCAGCAAGCTCGATACCGGACGCCACATCAACAATTTCAAAAAGAGCCGCGAGCTCGTCGAGCGCTTCCGCCGCGAGTTCGGCGGCATCACCTGCGAGGCGCTGCAGCGGAAATTCACCGGGCGCACCTACGACATGTGGAACGCCGAGGAGTACAAGGCCTTCGATGCCGCCCGCGGCCGGCAGTGCGCGCATGCGACCGGCATGGTCACTAAGTGGGTGGTTGAGATCCTGTGATGTGCTGAATGTTGTCGAGCAGGCGGATTTCCGGCTCCGCCTGTCCGGCGTTAAGCCATGCGCCTCGCATGGCCTATTGTCTGTAGGGGAAAATCCGCGTCATCAAGCCATCCCGTAATCGCTGTATTCATTTGACATGACGGCGATTTCACCGGCGCTCCGAGGGATAGGCACCGGCATGGTCTATAATTATTTTTAATTAAACGGGTATAACCCTGCATCAGTAGGATGCCTGGAAACTAACACAGGGAGTGAACGGCTATACCCCTTTTGATAAGAGGGCATTCCCATGAACAGACTGCTAGCAGTATTGCTGCTGGCCGTTACCGGCATGGCATCTCCGCTTGCCGGTGCGGCCGACGAGGAGTACCCGTTCCGCGCACGCTACCCGGACGTGCAGATCATGAGCACCGACGAGCTCAAGGCGCGCCTCGGCGAGGTGCTGGTGATCGATGTGCGCTCGAAGTACGAGTTCGACACGCTGCATGTCAAGGGCGCGGTCCACGTGCCATTGAAGATCGGTTTCGGCGAGAAGGTGGCGCAGTTGCGCGCCGAGCACGACAAGCCGTTCGTGTTCTATTGCAACGGCAAGACCTGCCACAAGTCGTACGACGCGGCGCTGCTCGCCGCCAAGGCGCGGCTGGACAGGATCTACGCCTACGATGCCGGCATCTTCGATTGGGGCCAGGCGCAACCGGCCGATACCGTGCTGCTCGGCAAGAGCCCGATCGATCGCAGGCAGGTGATCGACAAGAAGCGCTTCACCGCGCGCCTGCTCGAACCGCCCGAGTTCGTGGCGCTGGTCGACGACCGGAGCGTGGTACTGGACGTGCGCGATCGCGTGCAGCGCGACAGCCCGCTGTTTCCGTTCAAGGAGCGGCGCGCGCAACTGGACGAGACCAAGAAGATCGATGCCGCCATCGCGGAGGCCAAGGCGCAGGGGAAGGTGCTGCTGGTGTACGACCAGGCCGGCAAGCAGGTGCAGTGGTTCCAGTATTACCTCGAGAACAAAGGGGTCAAGGATTACTTCTTCATGAAGGGCGGAGCCCAGGGGCATTTCGATCACATGTTCGGCCGGGTGGTGCTGGGCGGCGGCGACAAGGACAAGTAGCGGCGGCGGGTCCGGTCCGGCATTACACGCTTCCCGTCGTCACCCAGAAAGCGCCGCCTGACCCGCGGCGCTTTCTCTTTGATCGTTGCTTGCTGAAGCGGCCAGGGCGATAATGCCCCTCGTTGCCGGCGCCGAGACGGTGTCGCGTACGAAGCGAACACCGCTGACCTGTCTTTCGCACAACGGAACCCCATGCCCAAGCCCCGCAAGCTTCTGTTCATCGCCATCGCGCTCACCGCCGCCGGCCTCGCCGGTCCGGCCGCGGCCGCGGAGCCCGTGCTCAACTTATATAGTGCCCGCCACTACCAGACCGACGAGGCGCTGTACCGCGACTTCACCGCGCAGACCGGCATCCGGGTCAATCGCATCGAGGGCAAGGAGGACGAGCTGTTCATGCGCATCCGCACCGAGGGCGCCAACAGCCCGGCCGATGTCTTCCTGACCGTCGACGCCGCGCGCCTGCAGATGGCGCACGAGGCCGGGCTGTTCGCGCCGGTCGCCTCGAGCACGCTGCGCCGGCGCATCCCCGCCCAGTTCCGCGAGCCGGGCGGTCACTGGTTCGGCTTTTCCTACCGTGCGCGGGTGATCGTCTACCGCAAGGACCGCATCGACCCGGCGCACGTGCGGACCTACGCGGATCTCGCCGATCCGGCGCTGCGCGGCAAGCTGTGCGTGCGCTCCGGCGGGCATGTCTACAACCGCAGCCTGATGGCGGCGCAGATCGCGCATCACGGCGAGGCCGGCGCCGAGGCCTGGGCGCGCGGCATCGTCGCCAATCTCGCGCGCCCGCCCAAGGGCGGCGACACCGACCAGATCCGCGCGGTCGCGGCCGGCGAGTGCGACGTGGCGCTCAGCAATCATTACTACTACGCGCGGCTCATGGCCTCGACCGAGCCCGGCGACCGCGAGGTCGTGCGCCGCACCGGGCTCGTATTTCCCGACCAGGCCGGCCGCGGCGCGCATGTGAACATCTCCGGCGGCGGGATGCTCAAGCACGCGCCCAACAAGGACGCAGCGGTGAAATTTCTGGAGTACCTGGCGAGCGACGCCGCGCAGGCCTATTTCGCCGACGGCAACAACGAGTGGCCGGTGGTGCCGACGGTGCGGCTCGACAACCCGCAGTTGCAGGCGATGGGAAAATTCAAGGTCGACCGCCTCGGCGCCGACGCGCTCGCGCGCAACAGCGCCGCGGCGCAGCGCGCCATCGACCGCGCCGGCTGGAAGTAGCGTGGTACCGCCGCGCAAACCCCTCTCCCTCCGGGAGAGGGGCAGGGGTGATGGCAAGCAGTACGAGAAGACATCTTCCGACTCCCCCTCTCCCTCTGGGAGAGGGATGGGGTGAGGGCCGCCGGCTCCGACAAAACCGCCCTCATCCTGTCATTCTCCCGGAGGGAGAAGGAACCCCGTAGTGGGCGAGGTGTGTTATCTCCCTCAGCCAACTCTCACCGTCGTCGCAAGGTGCGCGCCAGCAGCACCACCGGAATGAGCCCGACCGCCACGATGGCGAGCGACGGTGTGGCGGCCTCGGCCAGGCGCTCGTCGGCGGCCAGCACGAAGACCTGGGTGGCGAGCGTGTCGAAGTTGAACGGCCGCATGACGATGGTCGCCGGCAGCTCCTTCATCACGTCCACGAACACCAGCAGCGCCGCGGCCGCGAGACCCCCGCGCAGCATCGGCACGTGCACGCGCAGCAGCAGTCCGCGGCGCCCGGCGCCGAGGCTGCGCGCCGCCTCGTCCATGCCCGGGCGGATGCGCGCCAGGCTCGACTCGACGCCCTGCAGCGCCACCGACAGGAAGCGCACCACGTAGGCGTAGAGCAGCGCGGCGATGCCGCCGGTGAGCAGCAGGCCGGTGGAGACGCCGAAGCGCGCGCGCATCCAGGCATCGAGCGCATTGTCGACGGCGGACAGCGGAATCAGCACGGCGACCGCGATCACCGTGCCCGGCGTGGCGTAACCCAGCGAGGCGACGCGGTTGGCGCCGCGCGTCAGCCAGCCCGGATGCAGCCGCGCGGCATAGGCCAGCAGCAGCGCCAGCGCCACCGTCAGGAAGCTCGCCAGCAACGCGAGCGTGAGACTGTTGCCCGCCAGCCGCAGGTACTTGGCGCCGAGCTGCGCGTCGCCCGCGGTCCAGGCCATGTCGAGCAGCAGCCCGGCGGGGATCAGGAAGCCGCCGGCCAGCGGCAGCAGGCAGGCGAAGCCGGCGAGCGCGCCGCGCGCGCCGTGCAACGGTGCCGGCTCGGCGCGCCGCGCGCCGCTGTCATGGAAGCGCGCGCGGCCGCGGCTCATGCGTTCCAGCGTCAGCGCCAGCAGCACGATGCCGAGCAGCGCCGCGGCCAGCTGCGCGGCCGCGACCGGGTCGCCGAAGGCGTACCAGGCGCGGTAGATGCCGGTGGTGAAGGTCGGCACGCCGAAGTAGGCCACCGCGCCGAACTCGGCGAGCGTCTCCATGACGACCAGCGCCGTGCCGCCGACCAGCGCCGGGCGCGCCAGCGGCAGCGCCACGCGCGCGAACGCGGCCGCCGGCCCGAGCCCGAGGCTGCGCGCCGCCTCGACCATGCCGGCGGCCCGCTCCAGGAAGGCGGCGCGCGCCAGGATGTACACATAGGGATAGAACACCAGGCTGAACACGACGATCGCCCCGCCCAGCGAGCGCACCTCGGGAAACCAGTAGTCGCCGCGCTCCCAGCCGAAGGCCGCGCGCAGCGCGGTCTGCACCGGGCCGGCGTACTGCAGCAGATCCGTGTAGGCGTAGGCGATGACATAGGTCGGCATGGCGAGCGGCAGCAGCAACAGCCACTCCAGCGGCCGGCTGCCGGGAAAGCGGTGCATGCTCACCAGCCAGGCCGCGCCGGTGCCGAGCAGCATCGCGCCGAGGCCGGCGCCCGCCGCCAGCGCCACGCTGTTGACGACATAGTCCGTCAGCACGGTCTCGGCCAGGTGCGCCCAGACTCCCTGCTCGTCGGGGCGGAAGACGTTGGCGATCAGGCCGAGCAGCGGGGTGGCGATCGTCAGGGCGATCACCAGGGCCACGAGGGTCAGGACGGAGAACGACGGTCGCGCCGCGGCGTGCAGCAGACCGGGGGGCAGACCCCGGCCGAGTAGGCGTGACATGCGGAAAAACCCCGTGTGCTGTGCGCGAGACGAAATTATAATGAATTCCGGCGTTATTGCCCGCACTCCCGGCCACCACACCCAGCAGCCTTCTATGGGACAGGAACTGATCGTCCGCCACGCCCGCCACCGCTACGGCGCGCGCGCCGTGCTCAACGACTTGAGCTTCGCGCTCGAGAGCGGCGAGATCGGCTGCCTGCTGGGGCCGTCCGGCTGCGGCAAGACCACGGCGCTGCGCGCCATCGCCGGCTTCGAGCCGCTGACGGCCGGCGAGATCCTGATCCGCGGCCGGGTCGTGAGCCGCCCCGGCCACAGCCTGGCGCCGGAGCAGCGCCGGCTCGGCATGGTGTTTCAGGACTACAGCCTGTTCCCGCACCTGACCGTTGCCCGCAACCTGGCCTTCGGCCTGGGCGGCCGCCCGAGGCGCGAGCGCGAGGCGCGCGTCGCCGAGCTGCTGGAGACCGTCGGGCTCAAGGACTATGCCGCGGCCTTCCCGCACGAGCTCTCCGGCGGCCAGCAACAGCGCGTCGCGCTGGCGCGCGCGCTCGCGCCGCGGCCGGCGTTGCTGCTCATGGACGAGCCGTTCTCCAACCTGGACGTGGAGCTGCGCGAGAAGCTGTCGCTGGAGGTGCGCGACATCCTCAAGCACGAGGCGACCACCGCGCTGCTCGTCACCCACGACCAGCAGGAGGCCTTCGCGATGGCGGATGTCGTCGGCGTGATGCGCGACGGCGCGATCGAGCAGTGGGACACGCCGTACAATCTCTATCACCAGCCGGCCAACCGCTTCATCGCTGACTTCATCGGCCAGGGCGTGTTCGTGCCCGGTACGGTGCTCAATTCCACGCACGTGGAGATCGAGCTCGGCATCCTGCGCGGTGCCATCCCCGGGGCGTGCGCGCCCGAGGGTTGCGCGCGCTGCGGCCAGGGCTGCCGCGTCGACGTGCTGCTGCGGCCGGACGACATCGTTCACGACGACGCGAGCCCGCTGCTCGCGGTGGTCGAGCACAAGGCATTCCGCGGCGCCGATATCCTTTATACCCTGCGCCTGCCCGCCGGCGGCCGCGCGCTGTCGCTGGTGCCAAGCCACCACAATCACGCCATCGGCGAGAAGATCGGCATCCGTCTGGATGTCGACCACGTCGTGGCCTTCCGCACCGAGGGATAGCGGCAGTCTTGCGGCCGGTCGACGCCTTGCGGAAACCGCCGGGACGCGGGCCGGGAAGTGCGATCCCGGTCGATCGGGCAGCGCGGTGGGTGCGCGGTGACCGCTTACACGCAGCCCGTGGGCTTGGGCAGTCCGGCGTAGCGGCAGGCCTGCTTGGCGGGCCCGTAGGGGAACAACGTGTAGAGATACTTGCTGGTGCCCTTCTCGGCGCCGAGCTTCTTGGCGATCGCCTTGGTCAGCGCGCGGATCGGCGGGGCGATCTGGTACTGCTCGTAGTACTCGCGCAGGAAATTGATGACGTCCCAATGTTCCGCAGTCAGATTCAGATGGTCGTCGGAGGCCATCTGTTCGGCCAGTTCCTTGCTCCAGTCATTGAGATTGACGATGAAACCTTCCTCGTCGGTGTCGATCACGCGTTCTGCGACTTGAATCGTCATGGCTGCGGTACCTCCTGTCGTCACTGGAATGAAACGGCCACGGCGGAATCAACCCGCCTCGACCCACGCAAAGCAACTGCCCCGCTCCTCCTCCAAGCGACCGCAGGCGGTCCGGCCTCGACGACAGCCGGCCGCCTGCGGAGGTTTTACACCGGGTTGTTGAGGTTGGTGGTGAAGTCCTCGCCCGGATGCTCGACCGCGATGCCGAGATAGGCCTGCTTGGTTTCCTCGGTTTCGAAGTAGATCTTCAGCGCGTTGTCGCCCGTTCCCTCGACCACGAACGGATGCCCCTCCGCGGGAACCACGTCTTTCAGGGTGATCGGATCAGTTGTGCTCACTCTCATGACTGTGTACCTCCCGGTTCCGGAAACTCACCTGTGATTGCCTGACGTCTGCTGAAAGTATGGCTACAATCGCGGCGTCGAACCTTGATATATATCAACGCCGGTGTCGCGACGAGGTGATGGGCGGCAACGGAAACGGAACGCAAACGATTCTCATTAAATCGCATCGGCCGCGGCGCGCGCGCGCCGCGTCGGGCGGGATCAATCCGGGCGGACTTTCACAGCAGCGGCTTGATCGGCATCAACTGCCAGAACCGCGCCTTGCCGCGCTTGAGCGCGGACGCCTCGCGGTCCGGATCGTCGCGCGCGGCGTTCCAGCTGTTGTCCGCGTGCATGTCGGCCTCGATCGCCGCCTCGACCTCGCGCGCCAGCGCCGCGTCGTGGACGATCACGCCCATCTCGGTGTTGAGGTTCTCCGAGCGCGGATCGAGGTTGAACGTGCCGATGTAGACGATCCGGGAGTCGATCACCAGGGTCTTGGCGTGAATCGCGAACACCGGCAGGTCGGTGCGTCCGGTGGCCGCCGCGTGCATGAGCGCGCGCTGGATCGCCGGGGCGGGCTTGTACTCGTGGATCTCGATGCCCATCTTGAGCAATTGGCGGCGCTGATTGCGGTAACCGCCGAAGGCCGCGAGATTGTCGGTGGAGGCCAGCGAATTGGTGCTGATCCGCAGGCGCACGCCGCGGGCGAGCGCCTCCCGGAACAGGTCCTTCGCCCTGTCGGACAGCACCACGTAGGGCGACTGGATCACGATGCGCTCGCGGGCGCTTCGCACCAATCCGGCCAGGGCGTCGGTGGCCCGTCCGCCGCCGCCCAGCCCCAGGCGCCGCGCGTTCTTGCCCGGCGCGTCGCTGATGAACTCGATCCGGCCCCAGGCGACGCGGTCCGCGATCCGCGGGAAGCCCTCGGGCATGGCGGCGATCGCGGCCTGCACCTCGGGCGCGAAGTTGGCCGGCTCGCTGGCATAGTCGTGCAGCCCCCGGTAGACCTGCTGCACCTCGTCGTCATCGACGCGGACGTGCTTTTGCATCAGACCGAGGCCGTCGTACAGCTCCGCGACGTCGACGCCCAGCTCGCTCCGCCAGAACTCCTCGAAGCTCGCGCGCATGTGCGTCACCACCTCGCCGAGCAGCAGGACATCGCGGTCGCGAAAGTTGTATTCGTGATCGTAGTCGAAGTATTCGTCGGCCATGTTGCGCCCGCCGGTGACGGCCAGCCGGCCGTCGACGATGAAGGTCTTGTTGTGCATGCGCTGGTTGACGCCGCGGAAGTCCGTGAACACGTTCAACAACCGCTTGCGCAGCGGCGTGCCGACCGAGTGCTTGGGATTGTAAATGCGTATCTCGATGTGCGGATGCAGCGCCAGGGCCAGCAGCGATTTGTCGGGCGCGTCGATCAGCAGGTCGTCGACGATCACCCGCACCCGCACGCCGCGCTCGGCCGCGCGCAGCAGCGCCGCCGTCGCCAGCACGCCGACGTTGTCCGTGCTCCAGATGAAGTACTGCACCTCGATGGATTCGCGGGCGTGATCGGCCAGCCAGGCGCGCGCCAGCAGCGCCTCGTCGCCGCGATCGAGCACGTAGGCGCCGCTCTCGCCGGCGTGGGCGGCGATCTGACGGTCGATGAAGGCGAGGGGCGCATCCGCCGCGACCCATGCCGACGCCACCGGGCCGAGCCAGAGCCCAAAAAATGCGACGACGCCCGGGAAAAGTCTGCGGACTCGCATTAGGCGCGCGGGAGGATCGATGGAGTCAGGGATTGATCAGGATCGGCTTGCTGCCTTCCAGGGTCTTCCTGCGGGTCTCCATGTACTGCTTGATCTGGCGCTCGATGTCGTCGGATGCCTCGGGGGTGACCGAGTGGACCTGGAGGCCGGCCCCGGCGGCCGGCCTGACCAGCACCTGGCGGAGTTTGCGGCCGTTGTCGCAGTCGATGCTCTGGATGCGCTCGATGCGGTCGACGTCGACGCTGGCCATGCCGGTGTCACCGTTGCACTCGGTGGTCTGGAAGGTCACCTTGAGCGGCTCGAGCACCCCGGCCCGGGCGGCGCCCGCCGCGCACAATGCGCCCGCGATGAGAATAAGGCTCAATGCTTTCATGATAAACTCCTGTGTGTATCGCCGGTGTCGCGCTGGGAGTGTCCGCGATTGCGGAGATCCCATTTCGGCTCCCGCAAGACGTGCATTGGTTGTACGCCCGGCATCCGGGGCTGTCAATCCACGCCGCGCGCCCGCCAAACCAGGAGAACGCCATGTCCGACCAGCTCAAGGATAACCTCGTCTCGCGCAATCTCTGGACCCGCGCGCTGTACATGCTGCTGTTCGCGATCATTTACAGCGTCGCGGAGATCGTGTTCTTCGCCGTCGTGATCATTCAATTCCTGATCGCGCTGTTCTCGGGCGCGCCGAATCCGCGGCTGCTGGATTTCGCCGAGGGCCTGACCGCCTTCATCTACCAGATCCTGCGCTTCCTGAGCTTCGGCTCCGAGGACAAACCCTATCCGTTCCGCGACTGGCCGAAGGGGCCGCCGGCGGAGCGGGTATGACGCCTGCCGTTGTTCCCGGTCCATGCCGTCATTAATATAGGCGTGCGTGCGACGGCGCCATGCCGGCCGGCGGCCGCATCGCGATCGCTCAACGACGGAGGATACGGCGTGCAACTTCCCTGGTATGTCACCGCGCTCGGCGCGGCCGTGGTCTGGGGGATACACTACCCGCTGGTGGACAACGCCCTCAAGAAGGTCTCGCTGTTCAGCGTGCTGCTGCTGACCGCGCTGCCGATCCTGCTGGTGAGCGTCGTGTATGTCCGCCAGCTGCAGCTCGACTACGCGGCGCTGCGCGCGCTGGCGCCGGGCGCGCAGCTCACGGTGCTGTCGCTGGCGCTGACCAGCCTGCTCGGCACGGTGCTGCTGTACGTCTCGATCGGCGGCAAGAACGCCACGCTCGCCAGCCTCATCGAGATCTCCTATCCGGTGTTCGTGGCGGTGTTCGCCTGGGTCCTGTTCCGCGAGCTGCACGTCAACGCCAGCGTGCTGCTCGGCGCGGCGCTGGTGTTCGCCGGCGTCGGCTTGATCATTTTCAATAACCCGCATTGAACCGCGTCCATGGCCTACTACCTCGCCAAGATCGTCATCACCGCCCTGCTGGTCGTGGCGGTCGCGGAGATCGCCAAGCGCAGCACGCTGCTCGGCGCGTTTCTCGCCTCGGTGCCGCTGGTCTCGGTGCTGGCGATGATCTGGCTGTATGTCGACACCCGCGACGCCGGACGGGTCGCGGCGCTGGCGACCGGGGTCTTCTGGCTGGTGCTGGCGTCGCTGCCGCTGTTCCTGGTCCTGCCTGCGCTGCTCAAGCGCGGCGTGGACTTCACGCTCAGCCTGGGGTTGTCGCTGGTCGTGACGGCCGCGGCCTACGCCGTGATGGTCGTGGTGCTCCAGCGCCTCGGCATGAAACTCTAGGGCGCCGCGCGGCGACCGTGGCCTTCGTCCGCGGCCGCATGCTGGCGCTCGGCGCGGTCACGTGGCGCTGGCGGTGTTCATCCATCAGTTGGTGATCGACGCCAATCTCATGCCGCAGCCGCGCCTGTCCGGCGTCGCCTTCTGGGCGCTGGCGATCTATGCCGGGTGTGTCGCGATCTGGCTCGTGCTGTTCGTTGCGTGGTTCTGGCGCGGCCGCGCGCGCTGAAACGCCGTCATTCGGCTTCGAGGAATTCCAGCCCGTTGCCGTCCGGGTCACGGCAGAACAGCGCGCGCCGTCCGGATCGGCTGAGCGTATAGGGGACGCCGGCGCGGTCCAGGGACCGTTTGAGCGCGTCAATGCCGACGATGGACAGCGCGGCATGTCGGTCGCGCCCGCCGTGCGCGGGCCGGTCGCTCACCGGATCGGGGTTGGGCAGCTCCAGCAGGTGGATCTGCTGTTCGCCGACGTCGAGCCAGGCGCCGGGATAGCCGAGATCGGGGCGCCCCGGATCGACGCGCAGGCCCAGCACGTCGCGGTAAAAGGCGAGCGCGCGGTCAGTGTCGGCGACGATGACGCTGACGTGATGAATGGCGCGGTAGTCGATCATTCAAAAGTACGGCTTGTCCTTGGCATTGCGGTAGCGCTCGATGGCCGACAGGATCTCCCGCCCGGCCGCCTCGGCGTCGGTCCAGCCCTCGACCTTGACCCACTTGTTCGGTTCGAGGTCCTTGTAGTGCTCGAAGAAGTGCGCGATCTGCGCGAGCAGCATCGGCGGCATGTCCTCGGGCCGCTTGGCCGCGCGGTACAGCGTGCAGAGCTTGTCGATCGGCACCGCCAGCACCTTGCCGTCGGGTCCGGACTCGTCCGTCATCCGCAGCAGACCGATCGGCCGGCAGCGGATCACCGAACCGCTGATGAGCGGCACCGGCGTCACCACCAGCACGTCGACCGGGTCGCCGTCCTCGGACAGGGTATGGGGTACATAGCCATAATTGCACGGGTAGTGCATGGCGGTGTTCATGAAGCGGTCGACGAACATCGCCCCGGTCGCCTTGTCGACCTCGTATTTCACGGGGTCGCTGTGCGAGGGGATTTCGATGATGACATTGATATCGTTGGGAACATCGTTCCCGGAGTTGACGCGATCGAGATTCATTGCCTGGTTTGCTTGGGGAAAAACCGCGATTCTCTCACAGAACGCCCGGTAAGCACATCCTGACACTTCGGCGGTCCGTTCTTGCGGTTGCGGCGAGTGATGCGCGGCGGGGCTGGAAGCCCCGCCTACAA
The DNA here is from genome assembly GCA_036393295.1 of Acidiferrobacterales bacterium. Taxonomy (GTDB): domain Bacteria; phylum Pseudomonadota; class Gammaproteobacteria; order Acidiferrobacterales; family UBA6901; genus DASWHF01. The sequence continues at coordinate 27,378 of DASWHF010000047.1, read as the reverse complement.
ATCGAAAAATGTGGGCGGGGCTTCCAGCCCCGCTGGGCACGGCGTGATCAATGTCCCGCGGCCGGGCTGGTCCGGGTCAGCCGCGTGAAGGCGCCGAGCGCCAGCAGCAGCAGGGCCGCCGCCACCACCAGGGCGGCCGGATAATAAAGGAATCCCGCCAGGTCCTTCTGGCTGTATTTGATCACCATGATCAGGGACTCCAGGATGAGGGCGATGATCACCACGCTGGCGAAGCGCACCACGCCGCGGCGGATGCGCTGGACGGTGTCCTCGGGGCGTTCGCCAATGCCGTTCTCCTCGTAGACGATCAGTGCCAGCTCGTAGACCGCGAGCGCCACGACCCCCATGTGCAGCCCCTTGACCAGCCCCTCGATGAGGTCGCCGGAGGCGACGATCGGGCGGATCAGCTCGATCACCGCCGAACCCGCGTACAGCAGCGCGAACGCCAGGAAGAACAGCGAGAATAGCGGCACCAGCAGGCGCTGGATGCCGCCGATCAAGCGACCGAGCGCATCGGGGTGCGCCGCAGTGTCCGTGTCCAAATCTGTCGATGTCCGGTCGTGCATGTTCGTTCCTCTCGCATTTGTCTGTGGCGGAAGACCAGACCGGCGCGGCGCCGGGAGGTTTCGCCCGGATCACGCCGGCGGTGGCGGCGGGCGGACGGGCGGACGAGGGTGGCGACGACAGGCAGTCGCGACCGGTAAAGCTTGAGCGCGCCGCAGGGGTTTGGGCGTGTCGGAAGATTTGTCACCGACGACGCGGAAGTTTAGGATATACCCTCAAGCTTGCCGCAACGACCCGACAAAAGTCAGCACAAGCCCGGAGGTGGAGCCGTGAACAAGAACGAGGCCGAGCTTCTCAATCTGCCTGCCGATCCCCGTCCCGACGTCCCTGACACCGCTTCCGATTCCGACCGCAGCCTCGCGATGCGCGACGCGGCGATCGCCGTGCCCGGGCGCGTCTACGATATCGAGCGCTCGCTGCTGCGCTGGCTGCTCGACGCGCTCGGCGATCCGGCGATCCGTTTCGTGCTGTGGAACGGCGAGGAGGTCTACATCTCGCCCGGGCGCCCGGTGGCGCGCGTGCACATCCGCGACCGCGCCGCGCTGATGAAGATCACCATGAACCCCGAGCTGCACTTCGGCGAGACCTACAGCGCCGGGCGCATCGAGGTCGAGGGCAATTTCGTCGCGTTCCTGGAGACCTTGTACCGCGCCATGGCCAACGCCCGGCCGCGCGGCTTCGGCCAGCGCCGTCTGCGCCGGGCTCGCTACCGGGCGCGCGCCAACTCGCTGAACGGCTCGCGCCACAACATCCATCACCACTACGACATCGGCAACGACTTCTACCGGCTGTGGCTCGACGACCAGATGCAGTACACCTGCGCCTATTTCCCGACGCCCGACGCCTCGCTCGAGCAGGCGCAGATCGCCAAGATGGATCACGTCTGCCGCAAGCTCTGGCTCAAGCCCGGCGATACCGTGGTCGAGGCCGGCTGCGGCTGGGGCTCGCTGGCGCGCCACATGGCCCGGCACTACGGCGTCACGGTGCGCGCCTATAATATCTCGGCCGAGCAGATCCGTTACGCGCGCGAGCGCGCCCGGGCCGAGGGCCTGGACGGCCAGGTCGAGTACGTCGAGGACGATTACCGCAACATCGACGGCCGTTACGATGCCTTTGTCTCGGTCGGCATGCTCGAGCATGTCGGCACCGACAACTACGGCACGCTCGGCGAGATGATACACCGTTGCCTCAAGGATCACGGCCGCGGCCTGCTGCACTCCATCGGCCGCAACAAGGCGGCGCCGATGAACGCCTGGATCGAGAAGCGCATCTTCCCCGGCGCCTACCCGCCGAGCCTCAAGGAGATGCTCGAGGTGCTGGAGCCGGGCGGCTTCTCGGCGCTCGACGTCGAGAACCTGCGGCTGCACTACGCCAAGACCCTGGAGCACTGGCTGTGGCGCTACGAGAAGGCCGCCGACCGGGTGCGCGGGATGTTCGACGAAAGTTTCCTGCGCGCCTGGCGGTTGTACCTGTCGGGCTCGCTGGCGGCCTTCACCTCCGCCGACCTGCAGCTGTTCCAGTTGACCTTCGCGCGCCGCCACAACAATGCCGTCCCCTGGAACCGCGCCTACCTGTACCGGGACGGAGGCCGCTAGCGTGGACACGCGCGATGTCATCGTCGTCGGCGGCGGCCCGGCCGGATCGAGCTGCGCCTGGCGGCTCGCGCAGCGCGGCATCGACTGCCTGGTGCTGGACGCCCAGACCTTCCCGCGGCTCAAGTTGTGCGCCGGCTGGATCACGCCCGAGGCGGTGGCGGATCTCGAGCTCGAACCGGCCGCGTATCCGCACGGCTTTCTGACCTTCGATCATATCTACTTTCATTTTCCGGTATTGGGCATCAACACCCGGACCACCCAGCACTCCATCCGCCGCATCGAGTTCGACGCCTGGCTGCTCGATCGCTCCGGCGCGCCGGTCGTCACCCATAATGTCCGCGACATCCGCCGCGACGGCGACTGGTACGTCATCGACGAGCAGTTCCGCTGCCGTTACCTGATCGGCGCCGGCGGCACCAAGTGCCCGGTGTACCGCAACCTGTTCCGCGCGGCCAATCCGCGCGCCAAGACGCTGCAGGCGGTGACGCTGGAGCAGGAGTTCCCGTACGACTACCGCGATCCGCTCTGCCATCTGTGGTTCTTCGAGAGGGGCCTGCCCGGCTATTCCTGGTACGTGCCCAAGGCCGGCGGCCATCTGAACGTCGGCATCGGCGGCATGGCGGCGCGCCTCAAGGCGAACGGCGATGACATCAAGAACCATTGGGCCTATCTGATCGACAAGCTCGGGCGACTCGGGCTGGTGCGCGGGCACGAATGGAACCCGAAGGGCTACAGCTACTTCATCCGCGGCAATGTGCGCGTCGTGCGCGTCGGCAACGCCTTCATCACCGGCGACGCGGCGGGCCTGGCGACGCGCGACCTGTGCGAAGGCATCGGCCCGGCGGTAAAGAGCGGCCTGCTGGCCGCCGCGGCCATCGCCGACGGCGCCGAATACTCGCTGGAGGCGCTCGCCCGCTACAGCAGCCCGGCGCGCCTCGTGCAGCGCGCCATGGACTATATGCTGCACCGCCGCGGCGGGCGGCTGCCGAACGAACGCACGGCCGCGCGCGCGGCGTGATGCGGGGCTGGAAGCCCCGCCTACAATATAGATGTGTAGGCGGGGCATCCTGCCCCGCCGGTCCGCGGCACGGTGCCCACCGCTCCTTTCTGCGTTACGCCCTTGCGAACGTTGCACGCCGATACAGACCCGCCCGCCACAGGCTATAATCCCCGCAGTCCCGGCCGCCACCGGCCCCGAAACCTTAATCCCCGTGGGTGATTGCCCGCCCGCCCTGAACATGAACACCGCGCGCGACCTCTTTTCCCACCGCAAGTACTGGGCCCAGCGCTTCGGCACGGCGCCGTTCCTGCCGATGTCGCGCGCCGAGATGGACGCGCTCGGCTGGGATTCCTGCGACATCGTTCTCGTGACCGGCGACGCCTACGTCGACCACCCGAGCTTCGGCATGGCGCTGGTCGGGCGGCTGCTGGAGGCCCAGGGCTTTCGCGTCGGCATCATCAGCCAGCCCGAGTGGCGCAGCGCGCAGGCCTTCGCCGTGCTCGGCCGGCCGAACCTGTTTTTCGGCATCACCGCCGGCAACATGGATTCCATGGTGAACCGTTACACCGCCGACCGGCGGTTGCGCAGCGACGACGCCTACACGCCGGGCGGCGAGGGCGGCCGGCGCCCCGACCGTTCGGTGATCGTCTACGCACAGCGCGCCCGCGAGGCCTTCCACGACGCGCCGATCGTGATCGGCGGCATCGAGGCAAGCTTGCGGCGCATCGCCCACTACGACTACTGGTCGGAAAAGGTGCGACGCTCGATCCTGTTCGACGCCAAGGCCGACCTCCTGGTCTACGGCAACGGCGAGCGCCAGATCGTCGAGATCGCCCAGCGCCTGGCGCGCGGCGAGGCGATCGGCGACATCACCGACCTGCGCGGCACCGCCTTCGTGCGTGACGCACTGCCGGACGGGGTGGAGGTGATCGACTCGACGCATATCGACCCGCCCGGCCACATCGCGCCGCATCCCGATCCCTACGCGGACACGACTGCTGGAGCGAAGGGTTCCTTCTCCCCCGGGGAGAAGGACACGAGCGCAGGGATGCGCGAGGTAGGGCAACGCAGGGAGCAGTTGCCGAGGATGAGGGACGGCGCGTCCGATGCCGCACGACCCCCTCACCCCGGCCCTCTCCCGGAGGGAGAGGGAGCTGTGCGTATCAGCGTCGTGCGCTTTCAGAGGCGCGCGCCCAGGCTCGACCCCGCACACAGCGTCATCCGCCTGCCGGACTACGAGCAGGTCGCCGCCGACCCGGTGCTGTACGCGCACGCCTCGCGCATCCTGCACAGCGAGACCAACCCCGGCAACGCGCGGCCGCTGGTGCAGCGCCACCAGGGCCGCGACCTGTGGCTCAATCCGCCGCCGATCCCGCTGACCACGAAGGAGATGGACGCGGTCTACGAGCTGCCTTACCAGCGCCGGCCGCACCCGTCCTACGGCGACGCGAAGATCCCGGCCTACGAGATGATCCGCTTCTCCATCACCATCCAGCGCGGCTGCTTCGGCGGCTGCACCTTCTGCTCCATCACCGAGCACGAGGGGCGCATCATCCAGAACCGCTCCGAGGATTCGGTGATCCGCGAGATCGAAACGGTGCGCGACACCGTCCCGGGCTTCACCGGCGTGATCTCCGACCTCGGCGGGCCGACCGCCAACATGTACCGTATCGCCTGCAAGTCGCGTGAGATCGAGTCGGCCTGCCGGCGGCCGTCCTGCGTCTATCCCGGCATCTGCAAGAACCTCAACACCGACCACGCGCCGCTCATCCATTTGTACCGCCGCGCCCGCGCGCTGCCCGGCGTCAAGAAGGTGCTGATCGCCTCGGGCGTGCGCTACGACCTGGCCATCGAATCGCCCGAGTACGTCGAGGAGCTGGTCAGCCACCACGTCGGCGGTTATCTCAAGATCGCGCCCGAGCATCTGCGCGAGGGGCCGCTGTCGAAGATGATGAAGCCCGGCATGGCCGCCTACGACCGCTTCAAGGCGCTGTTCGATCAATACTCGAAAGCGGCCGGCAAGGAGCAGTATCTCATTCCGTATTTCATCGCCGCCCATCCCGGCACGACCGACGAGGACATGCTGGAGCTGGCGCTGTGGCTCAAGCGCAACGGCTTCCGCGCCGACCAGGTGCAGGCCTTCCTGCCGTCGCCGATGGCGACCGCGACCGCGATGTATCATTCCGGCAAGAACCCGCTGCGCAAGGTGACGTACGACAGTGAGAGCGTGGTCATCCCCAAGGGCCTCAAGGTGCGCCGCCTGCACAAGGCCTTCCTGCGCTATCACGATCCCGACAACTGGCCGATGCTGCGCGCCGCGCTGCGGCGCATGGGCCGCGCCGACCTGATCGGCGGCGGCCGGCACCAGCTCATTCCCGCCTGCCAGCCGGCCGGTACCGGCGCCGCGCCGGAGGGCGCACGCGGACATGCCAGGCCCCGCGCCGGCCGGCCGTTCCGCACCCAGCATACCGGCCTGCCGCCGGCCGCGGCGCCGGTGCGCCCCGGCAAGCGCCGCGGCGCCGGCGCGAAACCGGGCCGCGGACCCGCCGGCAAACCCCGCCACCGCTAGTCGCCGCCGCCTTGGTAATTCCCGATCGTCGCCTATAGTTGGTGAGGGGGAGGCGCACGAGAATCCCCGCAGCGCTCAAGACCTTGACGGCGAGGATCCCGGTGACCGCGCGACGAGTCGTACCGCTACTCGGTTTGATACTGTTGTCCGGCCTGACCCTGGGTGCCGCGGCGCATGCCGGGGACGGGCTGCACCGGGTCAGCTTTCTGCACGGCCATCCGCAGGCGGCGATCGCCGGCATCGAGGTGCGCGCGGCGCTGCTCAAGGACCTGGCCTCCGGCGAGGTGCTCTACGAGCGGGCCGCGGCGCGGCGCCTGCCGCCGGCGAGCCTGACCAAGATCATGTCGGCGCTCGTGGTGCTCGACGGCCGCGATCTGTTCGAGACCGTCACCGTCACGCCCGAGGCCGCCGCCCACCCGCCCAGCAAGATCGGCATCGCCGAGGGCGAGCAGTACCGGCTGATCGACCTGCTGGCGGCCATGCTCATCACCTCGGCCAACGACGCCTGCCTGGCGGTGGCGATGCACGTGGCGGGAACCGAGGAGCGGTTCGCGCAGTTGATGAATGCCAAGGCCGCGGCGCTGCAACTCGACGACTCGCATTTCGTCAACGCCTGCGGCTTCGACCACCCGCGCCACTATTCCAGCGCGCGCGACCTGGCGCGCCTGGCCGAGGTCGCGCTCGACGATCCGACCTTCGCGCTCATCGTCCGCATCGCCCAGCTCGAGATCGCGCGCCTCGACCGGCAGCGTCAGATCATGCTGTTCAACACCAATTACCTCCTCAGCAACGAGCAGGTGACCGGCGTGAAGACCGGCTTCACCAACCGCGCCGGGCGCTGCCTGATCGCCACCGCCGAGAATTCCGATCGCCGGCTGATCCTGGTCGGCCTCAACATCCGCGATCGCTGGTACAGCTCGCAGGAGCTGTTGCGTTACGGTTTCGAGCTGCCGGTGGTCGGCGGCCGCTGACTCCTTCCCCGCCCGCGCCGGTGGACGCCGCCGGTCCGATCGGGCAGACTCGAAGCTCCTCGCGATGCGCGGAGTGAGCCGCGATGATCCCTCGGCCGGCCGTTCCCCGCTGCCGTGACGCGCCGGGCCGGCCGGCGCGGTGCCTATGAACCTTGCCCTCATCGCCGGCGGTCTCGCGCTCGGCGTGCTGTTCGGCGCGCTGCTGCAGCGCTCGCGCCTGTGCATGGTCGCGGGCGTGAGCAACTGGCTGCTGATCCGCGATACCCGCCAGCTTCAGGCCTTCCTCGCCGCCGCCGCCGTCGCCATGCTCGGCGCCGGGCTGCTGGAGGCGGGCGGCTGGGTGGCGCTGGCCGATGCGGGTTACCGCGCCGCGCGTTTCGACTGGCTGGGTGCCGCCGCCGGCGGCCTCATGTTCGGCATCGGCGCGACGCTGGCCGGCGGTTGCGCGGCGCGCACGCTGGTGCGCAGCGCCGAGGGCCACCTGGGATCGCTCATCACCCTGGCGAGCTTCGCGCTGGCGGCCGCCGTGACGCACTACGGGGTATTGGCCGCGCCGCGACTCTGGCTCATGGAGCGCAGCGCCGTCGCGCTGGCGGCCGGCGACAGTTCGCTGGCGGTCCTGATCGGCGCGCCGGTCTGGCTGCCGGGCCTGGCGCTGGCGATGCTGGCGGCCGGTGTCGTGATCCGGCCCGGCCGCGGCGGCCGCCATCCCGGCATGATCGCGGCCGGCGCGCTGGCCGGCGCGCTGGTGGCCGCCGCCTGGTGGGTCAGCGGCGACCTGGCGCAGGACCCGTTTGCGCCGCACCCGCCGTCGTCGTTCACCGTGACCGGGCCGCTGGCGCGCGGCGTCATGATCGCTGTCGGCGGCACGACGGCCGCCTGGGACTTCGGTCTGGCGCTGGTCGCGGGTCTCGCGCTCGGCGCGTTGGCGAGCGCGCTGGCCGGCCGCCAGTTCCGCTGGGTGGCGCCGCCGGGCGAGCGCGTCGCCGGCCATCTGGTCGGCGGCCTGTGCATGGGTGTCGGCGGCACGGTGGCCGGCGGCTGCAACATCGGCCAGGGTCTTACCGGCCTGTCCACGGCCTCGGTGACGTCCATCACCGCCGCGGCCGCCATGGTCCTGGGGGTGGCAGCCGGTCTGGCCATCCTTCGGCGCCGTGAGGCGCGCGCCGGATAGTCGCCCCCGCCGGTACTGCCCCCGACGGCCATGCCAGGGGGCGGATGCCGGCGCGGATGGGGGGGTTGCCGGGGCGCGGCACCTTCGGCCCGCGGTCGTCGCGGCAGGGGTCCAGGTTGGCATTATTTCCCACGGTATGCGACTAGCATCCCGTGGATACATTATTACTTTAATGATTTTTAAAGATTATTTGTTTTCCCCCGAGATTCCCTGCGATAACCCATTGGTACGAGTTATGCACGTTAATTTTGGATAAGCGCTCGACGCAGCGGGAAGATCATGAACCAGACCTTGGCGGTGATGGCCCGGCCATGCCGGGCGGCGGCCGTCTGGCGTGACGCTGGAGCCGCGCATAGGGAACAGGGATATCGATGAGCCAATCGCATCACTTGCTGCTCGAGCTCGCGCGTCGCCCGTCGGACAACCAGGCACAGTTCGGCGAGCTGGTGCGCGACGCGGCGCGCGGCGCCGCCGAGCTGTTCGACGCCGCGCGGGTGCGTGTCTGGTTGCTGCGCGAGCACGGCAGTGAGCTCTATCTGGCCGCCGACCATCCCGTGACGCAGGCGCCGCCGCACGGCGCCATCGCGCCCGGCGACCATCCCGACTACCTCGATGCCCTGGAGGCGGCGCTGGTGCTGACCGCCGACGACGCGCAGCGCGACCTCAGGCTGCGCGAGCTGGCCGGTGCCGGCCTGATCGCCGCGGAAGCCCGGTCGACCCTGCACGCGCCCATGCGCCTCGGCGGTGCGCTGGTGGGGGCGCTGTGGATCGACAGGCATCAACCGGCGCGCGGCTGGACCGACGCGGAGCAGGGCGCAGCCGTCGCCGTCGCCCAGACCCTGGTGCTGGCCTTCGACCATGTCCATCGCCGTCGCGCGGAGGAGATCCTGGCCTACGCCAGGGAGCGCGCCCAGGTGACGCTCGATTCGATCGGCGACGGCGTGATCACGACCGACGTGTTCGGGCGCATCGACTACATCAACCCGTTCGCCATCCGCCTGACCGGTTGGCCGCTCGCCGAGGCGCACGGCCGGTCGTTGGCCGAGGTGCTGACCCTGCTCGACCCGTCCAGCCGGGAGCGCATCGACGACATCTTTCAGCGCTGCCTGGACGGCAAGATGCCGCCGACCCTGCCCGTGGAGGCGTTGGTGCTGCCGCGGCCCAGCGAGGTCGAGTTCGATATCGACATCAGCGCGGAGTTCGCGGTCGAGGCCGTGGGGTCGGCGATCCGTGACCGCCATAACGAAGTGATCGGCGCGATACTGGTGCTGCACGACGTCACCGAGCTGCGCGGCATGACGCGCCAGCTGTCATGGCAGGCGAGCCACGATGCCCTCACCGGTCTCATCAATCGCCGTGAGTTCGAGATACAGCTCAAGCGCGCGCTGCTGCTGGCGCGCGAGGAGGGCCATCCGCACGTGCTGATGTATCTCGATCTCGATCAGTTCAAGGTGGTCAACGACACCTGCGGCCACCTGGCCGGTGACGAGATGCTCAAGCAGGTGACGATGCTCCTGCAGAAGTCGATCCGCCGCAACGACACCCTGGCGCGGCTCGGCGGCGACGAATTCGGGCTGCTGCTGCACGGTTGCGACCTCGGGCACGCCGAGCGCGTCGCCGACACCATCCTGCGCGGCATGCAGGACTTCCGCTTCGGCTGGCAGGGGCGCAGCTTCGACGTCGGCGTGAGCATCGGCATCATGGCCATCACCCCGGACTGCCGCGACATGGCCGAGCTGCTGAGCAACGCCGATGCCGCCTGCTACGTCGCCAAGGACCAGGGGCGCAACCGCGCGCACGTCTACCGGCTCGACGATGAGATCGTCGCCCTGCGCCACGGGGAGATGCAGTGGGTGCACCGCATCAACCGGGCCCTGGCCGAGCACCGGCTGCGCCTGTTCTATCAGCCGCTGGCGGCGCTCGACGGCGCGCACGCGACCGACAGTTATTGCGAGTTGCTGGTGCGCATGATCGACGAGACCGGCCAGTTGACGCCGCCGATGGCCTTCATCCCGGCTGCCGAGCGCTACCAGCTCATGACCACCATCGACCGTTGGGTGTTGCAGAGCGTGCTCGCAGCGCTCGGCCGCGGCGGGTCCTGTCTCGACGGCTTTAGCATCTGCGCCGTCAACCTTTCCGGCCAGTCGCTGTGCAACGAGAATTTCCTGGACTTCGTGCTGGAACAGCTCGCCGAACACGGCGTCGACCCGGCGCGCCTGTGCTTCGAGATCACCGAGACCTCGGCGATCGCCAATCTGCAGCGCGCCACCGATTTCATCGACCGGCTGTCGCACATGGGCTGCCGCTTCGCGCTCGACGACTTCGGCAGCGGGCTGAGCTCGTTCGCCTATCTCAAGGACCTGAACGTCGAATTCCTCAAGATCGACGGCGCCTTCGTGCGCGACCTGGAGGTCGATCCGATCGACGGCGCGATGGTCGCCGCCATCAACCAGATCGGCCACGTGATGGGCAAGAAGACCATTGCCGAGGCGGTGGAGAACGACGCGACCCTCGCCAGGCTGCGGGCAATGGGCGTCGACTACGCCCAGGGCTACGGTGTCGCGCGACCGCTGCCGCTCGACATCGACTTCCAGGCCGAGCCGCTCGCCGGCGCCGGCGGCGAACCGGTCACTCGTAGCGCAGCGCCTCGATCGGCTTGAGGCGTGCACCGCGGCGTGCCGGGTAGTAGCCGAAGAACACGCCGATCGCGGCGGCGACCGCGAAGGCCAGCAGCAGCGACCAGACCGTCACGACCACGGTGATGTCCGCCAGCCGGCTCGCCAGCCAGGCGCCGGACACCCCCAGCACGATGCCGATCAGGCAGCCGACGATCGACATGATCACCGCCTCCAGCAGGAACTGCAGCATCACGTCGCGCGGCCGCGCACCGACCGCCATGCGGATGCCGATCTCGCGGGTGCGCTCGGTGACCGATACCAGCATGATGTTCATGATGCCGATGCCGCCCACCACCAGCGATATCGACGCGATCGCGCCCAGCATGATGGCCATGATGCGCGCCGTCGACGCGGCGGTCTCGGCGACCGCCGTCAGGTTGCGCACCGTGAAATCGTCTTCGCCGCCCGCGGGGATGCGATGGCGCTGGCGCAGCAGCCCGGTGATATCGTCCTCGGCGCGGCCCATCAGCTCCTCGGAAACCGCCTGCGCCATGATGTAGCGCACCGATCCCGGCACTTGGGAGCCGAACAGCTTGCGCTGTGCCGTGGTGACCGGAACGATCACGGTGTCGTCGTTGTCCGAGCCGCCGAGGCTCTGGCCCTTGGGCTCCAGGACGCCGAGAACCGTAAACGGATTGTTCTTGATGCGCACCGTCCTGCCGACCGGATCCTCGGCGCCGAACAGATAGTCCGCCACGGTCTGGCCGAGCAGCGCGACGCGCGCCGCCGAGCGCACCTCGGCCTCGCCGAAGGTCTGGCCGAGACGCACTCCCCAGTCGCGTAGCTTGAGATAGCCGTCGGTGGTGCCGCGCACCTGCGTGCTCCAGTTGTTCGGTCCGTAGACGAGCTGCGCGGTGCCGGAGGCGATCGGCGCCACCGCCGCCAGCGACGTCAGCTCGTCGAGGGCGGCGGCGTCGTCGAGCGTCAGGCTCGGCGCCGTGCCGGCGCCCATGCGCAGGCCGCCGGAGGTCGTGGCACCGGCCAGCACCACGAACAGATTGGCGCCCATCGCCGAGATCGACTGGTGGATGACGTATTGCGCGCCCTGGCCGATGGCCAGCATGAGCACCACCGCGCTGACGCCGATGATCATGCCCAGCATGGTGAGCAGCGTGCGCAGGCGGTTGACCGCCATGGCGCGCCAGGCCTCGCCGAGCAGCGCGCGCATCATGCGTGCAGCGCCCCCAGCACCTGCTCGGTCGGGCCGTCGGCGACGACGCGGCCGTCGACGAAACGCACCAGGCGGCGCGCGTGGCGGGCGATGTCGGCCTCGTGGGTCACCAGCACCACGGTGATGCCGCGCTCGGCGTTGAGCGCGTCGAACAATTGCATGATCTCCTCGCCGGTCGCGGTGTCGAGATTGCCGGTCGGCTCGTCCGCCAGGATCAGCTGCGGGTCGGTGCTGAGCGCGCGGGCGATGGCGACGCGCAGCTGCTGGCCGCCGGACAGCTGGTTCGGCAGGTGGTGGGCGTAGCGCTCCAGGCCGACGTTGCGCAGCATGGTTTCGGCGCGCTCGCGGCGCGCGCCGCGGCTGAGGCCCGCATAGAGCAGCGGCAGCGCGACGTTGTCGCGCGCGTCGATACGCGCCAGCAGGTTGAAGCCCTGGAACACGAAGCCGACGAGCCGGTTGCGCAACGCCGCGAGCTCGTCGACCGAAAGCTGCGCAACGTCGCGCCCGTCCAGGAAGCAATGTCCGCGGCTCGGCGTGTCCAGGCAGCCGACGATGTTCATGAACGTGGACTTCCCCGAGCCGGACGGCCCCATGATGGCGACGAACTCGCCGCGCCCGATGGCGAGCGATACCTCCCTGAGCACCGGCGTGCCGGCGCCGCCGCCGTCCGGGTAGCGCTTGGACACGCCCTGGACGCGAATCAGCGGCGTCGTGTCCATCAGAACATGCGCACCCGGAATGCGCCGCGCTGGTCGCCTTTCTTGCGGACCTCGCGGTCCTCGAGTATCAGGACGTCGCCGTTCGCCAGCGCACCGCTCACGACCTCGGTGTAGCGGTTGTCGGTGATGCCGGGCCCGATCGGCACTGCGACCGCCCGCCCGCCCTCGAGCTTGTAAACGGTGTTGCCGGGCCGCGGGCCCCGGCGCTGGCCGGAATCGCCGTTCGCGGCCTCGGCCGGCTGGAAGCGCAGCGCCGCGTTCGGCACGCGCAGGGCGTCGGGACGCTCGGCCACGACCACGCGCACGTTGGCGGTCATGCCGGGCATCAGCAGGCGCTCGCGGTTGTCGACCGCCACCACGACGTTATAGGTCACGACGTTCTGCTCGATCGTGGGATTCAGCCGGATCTGCCTGACCTCGCCCTGGAATTCCCGGTCGGGGTAGGCATCGACGCTGAACCGGACCGGCTGGCCGACCTTGAGCCCGCCGATGTCGGCCTCGGCGACGCTGGTGTCGATCTGCATCTGGCCGAGGTCCTGGGCGATCTTGAACAGCGTCGGGGTCTGGAAGCTGGCCGCCACGGTCTGGCCGACGTCCACGTCGCGCGCCACCACCACGCCCGACACCGGCGAGCGGATGACGGAGTACTCGAGATTGGTCCGATCGCGTTGGACCTGGGCGCCGGCCAGCGCGGCCTGGGCGCGTGCCGCCGCCAGCGCCTGCTCGGCCTGATCGATCGCGGCCTCGGAGACCATCTGCTTGTCGAACAGGAAGCGCGAGCGCTTGGCGTTCGCCTCGGCGAGCTTGAGATCGGCCTCGGCCTTGGCGAGCGCGGCGCGGCTCTGGGCGAGCTGGGCCTCGAGCAGCGCCGGATCGAGCCGCGCCAGCACCTGGCCGGCGCGGACCGCGTCGTTGTAGTCGGCATACAGCTTGTTGATCGTGCCGGACACCTGGGTGCCGACGTTGACCAGCACCACCGGATTGAGCGTGCCGTTGGCCGACACCTGCTGGACAATTCCGCCGCGGTCGACGACCGCGGTCCGGTAGCGCGCCTCGGTCCCGGAGCCGCCGGAGTTCAGCCACAGGGCCATGGCGAGCGCGGCGACTGCGATGCCGGCGACGACCCACAGCGCCCGGCCGCGGGTCAGTCGGCGGATGAGCGAGCGCGGAGCGGCGGCGGTGCCGTTGAGCATGGTGATCGGGTCGTCCTGATGGCGGACCCGGCGGTGTGCGCGGGCACACGGGATCGGCGGGTCTCGGATCAAGCATTATGTTAGAGTGGCGATCAAACCGAAAGTGTCATGCACGGAGCCGGCTACTCCCATGCGTTTCGCCCCGCCTTTCCTCCCGATCGCGCTGGCCCTGATCGCGGCCGCCCCGGCCGCCCGCGCCGCCCCGGCCGCCGACGCCGCGGCGATCGTGCGCGCAGCCATCGACCACTGGCGCGACGTGTCGTCCTATTCGGAGGCCGACATGGTCATCCACCGCCCCGACTGGCAACGCACGGTGTCGCTGCGCATCTGGACGCGCGGCGACAAGGAATCGCTGGTGCGCGTCACCGCCCCGCCCAAGGACGCCGGCAACAGCACGCTGCTGGTCGACAACGAGATGTGGAGCTTCACGCCGCGCATCAACCGCGTCATCAAGATCCCGTCGAGCATGATGAACCAGAGCTGGATGGGCTCGGATTTCTCCAACAACGACCTGGCCAAGGCCGACGACCTGCTCGAGCACTACAGCCACCGGCTGCTCGCCACCGAGGCGCGCGACGGGCATACCGTTAACGTCATCGAATCGACGCCGCACGACACCGCGCCGGTGGTCTGGGGCCGGGAGGTGGTCAGCATCCGCGACGACCACATCGTGCTGGCGCACGCGTTCTACGACCAGGCCGGCGCGCTGCTCAAGCGGATGGCGACGCTCGAGATCAAGTCGATGGGCGGCAAGACCGTCGCCGCACGCCAGCGCATGCAGAAGGCCGACAAGCCGGAGGAGTGGACCGAGATCCGCGTGCGTGCGGCGCGTTTCGGCATCGCGATTCCGCCGCACACCTTCACGCTGTCGAACCTGCGCAACCCGCGCGAGCAATAATGATCACGCTGCGCCTGGCCTGGCGGAACCTATGGCGGCACACGCGCCGCACCTGGCTCACGGTGTCGGCGATCGCCTTCGTCGCGGCGCTGCTGGTGTTCCTGATCGCCATCCAGCTCGGCGCCTACGACATGATGATCGACACCAGCCTGCGGGTGTTTCCCGGCCACCTGCAGGTGCAGCGCGCCGGCTACCAGGACAAGCCGCAGATGCGCGCCAGCGTGCCGGCGGTCGCGGCGGTCGCCGAGCGGCTGCGCACCGGCACCGGCGCGGCGGCCGTGGCGGCGCGCGCCTTCGGGTTCGCGCTGGTCGCTTCCCAGGATCGCAGCTACGGCGTGCAGGCGGTTGGTGTCGAGCCGGCGCGCGAGCCCGGTGTGTCCACCATTCCCGGGCGGGTGGGCGAGGGCCGGTATCTGGCCGCCGATGACGCCCAGGAAGTGGTCGTGGGCGCGTTGCTGGCGCGCAACCTGCGGATCGGCGTCGGCGACGAGCTGGTGCTGCTCGGCTCCGGCCGCGACGGCTCGATGGCCGCGACCGTGCTGCCGGTGGTCGGCATCTTCACCACCGGCGCGCCCGATATCGACCGCCACATGGTGCAGATGCCGCTGGCGACCTTCCAGGACGTGTTCGCCATGGGCGACCACGGCCATGTCATCGTCGTCAACGCCCGCGAGCTGGACGCGCTGGGCGGCCTGCTGGCCGAGGTGCGCGCGCTGTTGCCGGCCGGCGGCGAACTGGTGGCGCTGCCCTGGGAGGAGGTCCTCACCGGCCTCAAGCAGCTCATGCAGGCGGACATGGTGCAGAACTGGTTCATGTACCTGTCGCTGATCGTGATCGTCACCTTCAGCATCCTCAACACCTTCCTGATGGCGGTGCTGGAGCGCACCCGCGAGTTCGGCGTGATGCTGGCGCTCGGCCTGCGCCCGTTGCGCATCGGCGCGGTGGTGATGCTGGAGTCGCTGCTGCTGACGCTGCTCGGCCTGGCGATCGGCATCGCCGTCGGCGGCGGCGTGGTGGTGTACTACTATTTCGCCGGATTCACCTTCCAGGCCATGGAGGAGATCTACGCCCAGTTCGGCCTGCCGGGCGTCATCGTCCCGGAGCTGTCGTTCGTCACGCTGACGCTCGGTCCGGCGGTGATCCTGGCGTTCACGCTGCTCGCCTCGCTGTATCCGGCGCTGCGCATCCGCCGGCTGCAGCCGGTCGACGCGATGCGCGCGGTCTAGGCGGGCGGATGCGCGCCACCCTGCTGCTCACGCTCGCCTGGCGCAACCTGTGGCGCCACACGCGGCGCACCGTGCTGATCGTGATCGCGGTGGCGCTCGGCGTGTGGTCGATGGTGATACTCGCCGCCCTGGCGCGCGGCTCCATGGAGCAGCAGATCCGCAACGAGATCCTCAATCTCACCGGCCATGTGCAGATCCACGCGCCCGGTTACCGCGACGACCCGGTCATCGACCACCGCATGGTGCCGCCGTCGCCGGCGCTGCGCGCGGCGCTCGACGATCCCGCGGTGACCGCCTGGGCGACCCGGGTGCGCGTGCCGGCGGTGGTGGCGAGCGAGCGCGAGTCGGCCGGCGTCGCGCTGGTCGGCATCGACCCGGAGGGCGAGCGCGGCCTGTCCTTCATTCCCGGCGCGGTGGTCGAGGGGCGCTACCTGGCGCCGGACGACGGCGCCGGCCTGCTGATCGGCCGCAAGCTCGCCGAGCGCCTCGAGACCGGGCTCGGCCGGCGCGTGGTAATCATGAGCCAGGACGTCGACAACGCCATCGCCGACCGCGGCTTCCGCGTGGTCGGCGTGTTCGACACCGACGCACCCGGCGCCGAAACCGCCTTCGTGTTCGTCACGCGCGCCGCCGCCCAGGCGATGCTCAAGCTCGGCGAGCAGGTCTCGGAGCTGGCGGTGATGACCACCGACCGCCGGCGGCTCGATGCGCTCACCGCGCGGCTCAAGGCCGCGGCGCCGGGCCTCGACGTGGCGTCGTGGGCCGAGGCCCAGCCGCTGCTGGTGGTCACGGCCAGCATCACCGAGGTGGTGCTCTACATCTGGTTCGCGATCGTGTTCCTCGCCATGTCCTTCGGGCTGGTGAACACGCTGCTGATGGCGGTGTTCGAGCGCACGCGCGAGATCGGCCTGATCCAGGCCCTGGGGATGCAGCCGCGCCAGGTGCTGGTCCAGGTGCTGCTCGAGTCGCTGCTGTTGCTCGCGGTCGGCCTGGCGATCGGCAACGCCCTGGCCTGGGGGCACCTGGCCTGGATTCGCGATGGCATCGACTTGTCGGCGTTCGCCGAGGGCATGGAGATGGTCGGCGTGAGCGCGGTGCTGATTCCGCAGGTCGAGGCGCGCGACGTGCTCGGCGCCAACCTGCTGGTGCTGGTGCTGGGCAGCATCGCCAGCCTCTACCCCGCGTGGCGGGCGGCGCGTTACGTGCCGGTCGAGGCCCTCACCCGTGTCTGAACCCATCGCCAGGGAGCCCGTCATGCCTGCGACCGTCGTGTGCCGCAAGCTCTGCAAGGTCTACCGCCAGGACTCGGTGGCGGTGCCGGCCCTCACCGACGTCGACCTGGTCATTCCCAAGCAGGACTTCGCCTGCCTCTCCGGACCGTCCGGCTCGGGCAAGAGCACGCTGCTCAATCTGATCGGCGGCCTCGACCGCCCCAGCAGCGGCGAGGTCGAGGTCGACGGCCGGCGCATCGACCGCATGCGCAAGGGTGAGCTCGCCGAGCTGCGCCTGCATCATATCGGTTTCGTGTTCCAGGCCTACAACCTCATCCCGGTGCTGACGGCGCGCGAGAACGTCGAGTTCGTCATGCAGATGCAGGGCGTGCCGGCGCGCGAGCGCGCCGCGAAGTCGCGCCAGATCCTGAGTGAAGTCGGCCTGGACGGCCTCGAGGACCGGCGACCCGGCGAGCTGTCCGGCGGCCAGCAGCAGCGCGTGGCGGTGGCGCGCGCCATCGTCTCGGAACCGAGCCTGGTGCTGGCCGACGAGCCGACCGCCAATCTCGATTCGACGAACGCCGAGGCGCTGATGCAGCTGCTGCGCCACATGAACGACGAGCACCGCGTGACCTTCCTCTTCTCCACCCACGACAAGCTGGTGATGGACCACTCGAAACGGCTGATCAAGCTGCACGACGGGCGCATCGTCGGCGACGAGCGCCGGCGCTAGTCATGGACGGGCGCGGCGCGCTGGCGGTGCTGCTGGCGATCGCGGCCGGCGCCGCCCAGGCCGGGTCCTGGGGCCTGGGCGGGCACGTCAAGTACCAGCTCAGTCACGGGCGTTATGCGGCCGACGACCTGGCGACGCTGCTCGGCGACCGCAGCCCCACCGACCACAGCCTGGACCTGCGCCTCAAGGCCGAACGGCGCGCCGGGCCGTGGGAGATGTCCGCCCACTACGAGGCGCTGGCCGTGGCCGGCGACTCGCTCGAAACCCGGCGCGCGGCCGCCGCCCTGCTGCCGGTGGCCGGTGCGCTGTCGGTCACCGGCCTGCCGGACGACCGCACGCGCGTCATGGATCTCACCCACGATCTCAGCGACCGCGACCGGGTCGCGGCCGTGCACCGCCTCGACCGCCTGTCGCTGGCCTGGCTCGGCGAGCGCGCGGTGCTGCGCGTCGGCCGCCAAGCGGTGAGCTGGGGCAACGGCCTGGCCTTCCATCCGCTCGACATCTTCAATCCGTTCTCCCCGGTCGCGGTCGACAAGGAATACAAGGGTGGCGACGACATGCTCTATGGCCAGTGGGTGCGGCCGAACGGCGACGATCTCCAGGCCCTGGCGCTCGGCCGGCGCGACCCGCAAAGCGGCTCGCTCACCCAGGCACAGAGCTCCGAGGCGGTGAAGTATCGCGGACGTGCGTCCGGCATGGACTTCGATCTGCTGGCCGCGCGCCACTACGACGAAAACGTCTTCGGATTCGGGATCAATCGCAGCGTCGGCGGGGCGGTGGCGCGGGCGGATCTGGCGGTGACGGATCTGCGCGGCGGCGGCCACGCCGGCTCGCTGGTGGCGAACATCGACTATTCCTGGGTGGCCTGGGCCAGGAACATGTACGGCTTCGCGGAATACTACCGCAACGGCTTCGGCGAAACCGACGCCGGCGATTATGCCGGGATCACCGCCGCGAACCCGGCGCTGGCCGCGCGGCTGGCGCGCGGCGAGGTGTTCGTCCTTGGCCGCGATTACGCCGCGCTCGGCCTGCAGATCGAGCTGGCGCCGCTGTGGAATCTGTTTCAGACCCTGATCGTCAACCTGCACGACGCCAGCGGCTTCTACCAGTTGCGCGGGGTTCACGATCTGCGCCAGGACCTGCAGCTCCAGGCGGGCGTCAACTTCCCGTTCGGCGGTGCGGGCGGCGAGTTCGGCGGCGTGGCGACCGTGCTGCCGGGCGTTTCGACCGCGCCGGCCCGCAGCGTCTATCTGCGCGCGGCTTACTATTTCTGAGCGGCCGCGCCCGGCGCTTTTCTCGCCGGCCGGATTCGCGTAATGTTTACGCGCCGGCACGGGCCGGCGCGGCGCACGGACGGAACCCCAGGCTCGTACTCATCTCGGTATGGTGACGATGCAGGCGACACAGCACATCCCCCTCGGGCGGTTCCGGGGCTTCGGCCCGGAGTTTCCGAACGGCGCCCCGGACGGTTCGCCCGCCCGGTTCCGCGAGTCCGATGACATATATAAGGTAAGCCCGCCGGCTACCGGCCGGGGCGCCTGCGCCGTCAGCCATCCCGGCCACGCCGGGCCGGTGCCGGTCACCCAGGGCCGGCATGAGACCCGGGGCGGCGGTACCCGTTACGGCAGGAAATCCAAGGGATGATGCCATTCGAAACCCTGCCCGAGGCGCTGGAGGCCAACCGCCGTGGCGGCCAGGGGATCAGCTACCTGGAGAGCGACCAGGCCGAGCACAGTGTTTCGTATCGCGGCTTGTATGACCGCGCCCTCGGCATCCTGCGCAGCCTGCAGCGCGCCGGCCTCGGGCCGGGCGACGAGCTGGTCCTGCTGGTCAACACCAACGAGCAGTATGTCGACGTGTTCTGGGCCTGCCTGCTCGGCGGCATCGTGCCGGTGTCGGTCGGCGTCGGTATCACCGATCAGCGCCGGCAGCGCCTGTTCCGGATCTTTCCGCTCCTCGCGCGGCCGTGCGTCTGCACCGATCGCAACAATCTCGAGCGGCTCGCGAGCCTCGCCGAACTGCACGACGCCGGCGCCGTGTACGCCGAGGTGCGGCGCAAGACAGTGCTGCTGGACGAGATCACCGACACCTCGATCCCCGGCGAGCCGCACGCGGCGCGCCCGGACGATACCGCTTTCATCCAATTCTCCTCCGGATCGCCGAGCGAGCCGCGCGGGGTGGTGCTGACCCACCGCAATCTCCTCGCCAACATCGCCGGCATCATCGAGGGCATCGGGATGCGCGAGACCGATTCGACGTTCAGCTGGATGCCCATGACCCACGACATGGGCCTGATCGGCTTTCACCTCATGCCGTTGGTGATGAACCTCAATCAGACCCAGATGTCCACCGAGCTGTTCATCCGCCGTCCGCTTTCCTGGCTGCAGCAGGCGGGGGCGAAGCGCGCGACGCTGCTGTCGTCGCCGAACTTCGGTTATCGGCATTTCCTGAAATCGTTCGAACCCGGGAAGCTCGACGGCGTGCAGCTCGCCGCGGTGCGGCTGATCTTCAACGACGCCGAGCCGGTCTCGGTCGCGCTCGGCGAGGAATTCCTCGCCGCCCTGGCGCCGTTCGGCCTCAAGGCCAATACCCTGTTCCCGGTCTACGGGCTGGCCGAGGCGAGCCTGGCCGTGGCCTTTCCGCGCCCGGCCGATCCGGTGCGGGTCCTGACGATCGACCGTCACGCGCTCACGCTGGACGAGTCGGTCACCTTTGTCGACGAGGCCGACGGCGAGGCCCTGCGCGTCGTGAGCGTGGGGCGGCCGATCAAGGGTTGCCGGCTGCGCATCGCCGACGCGTGCGACGAGGAGTTGCCGGAGGCCTGCCTCGGGCGCGTGCAGATCGCCGGGGCCAATGTCACCGGCGGTTATTATCGCGACGAGGCCGCGAACCAGGAGGCCTTCACCGCCGATGGCTGGCTGGACACCGGCGACCTGGGCTTCATGGCCGGCGGCGAGCTGGTCATCACCGGCCGGCGCAAGGAAGTCGTCGGGACCGGTCCGGCGTGCCTGGACAGCGATCAGTTCGATCGTCCCACCATTGAGCAGCTCGCCGCCTTCCTCGAGCGCCGCGAGACCCAGCCGGTCGACGCCTAGTACCGGCGGCCGATGCGTCGCCGCCGCCTGGCGCGCGTGCTACCATCGCCGGATGCCAGCCTCGCACGTCGACCGCCCTTCGCCGACCGCCATGACGCCGCGCGTCCCCGGCCGCGCGCAGCTGTGGCGCGCGCCGCTGAATCTGCCGGACGCGCTTGTCACGGAATTGACTGAAATGCTGACGGCGGAAGAGTGCGCCAGCGCGGCCGCCTGCCACGGCACCCCGCAACGCCGGCGCTATATCGCGGCGCGCGCGGCCTTGCGCGCGGTGCTGGCGGCGCGGCTCGGCTGCCCGCCGCCGTCGGTGGCGTTCACCTATGGCCGGCACGGCAAGCCGGCACTGGTGGGCGATACCGGTGGCAGACGATTGGATTTCAACCTCAGTCACAGCGGCGAGCTGGCGGTCATCGCGCTCACCGACGGCGCGGCGGTGGGGGTTGACGTCGAGCATCGGCAGCGCCGCGTCGATCACGCGCGCCTGGCGGCGCGCGTCTGTTCGCCGGCCGAGCGTGCGCACTACGCGGCGCTGCCGGAGGCGCAGCGCGCCGACTTCTTCCTCAGGCTGTGGACCCGCAAGGAGGCCTTCGTCAAGGCCACCGGCGAGGGCATCTGGCGGCGCCTGGCGGAGCTCGACCTCGCGGGGGTCGAGCCCGGCGCGATCCCGGCGCATGCGCCCTGGCATCTGTACGATCTCGCGCTCGAGGCGGACTACGTCGGCGCCCTGGTGGTCGCCGGCCCGCTCGGCGAGATCGAGTACCGGCGGCTCGACGTCGCCGCGGCGCGCGGCTGACCGGCGCCCATGTTCAGCTGGATTCTGCTCTACGTGGTGTATTACCTGCTGGGCGCCGTGCTGGGCGCGGCCGGCCTGGTCGCGGTCTACTGGCTGGATCTGCCGGGCGTGTTGCGCGGCGTCGGCTGGCTGGCCTTGCTCGCCTGGTTGTTCGGCTACCATCTGCTGGTGATCCGCTGGCAGTATCGCACCCTGCGCCGCCTGGTGCTCCAGGTGCGCAATCATCTGCGCGGCGGCCGCCGCCTGACTCCCGATGAGGTGACGGAGCTGGTCATGAATCTCGGCGGCGACCGTCTGGGCGTGCCCGGATTTCTGGTGAGCTATGTCGTGCGGCGCTTCTACCAACCGGCACCCACCGTCCGGTGACTGTGCGCCGGTCACGCCGGGCACAATAACGTCTCGTCGATCCCCTGCCTGTCGCAGCACCGCCCGCCCTGAGACGATCTTCGCCAATTTCCACGTTTCTACACCTGAATTTGGTGTAATAGAACGCACATTCTGGGTCGACGAAGGCGGTTCTTCGCGGCTATAACATCTGCATGCAAGGGAGGGCCAGGATACTGCTCGCAACCCGGGTGCGCATGCTCCGCGCGCGCTACGGTTGGTCGCAGGAACGTCTGGCCGAAGTGAGCGGCCTCCACCGCAACTACATCGGACATATCGAGCGCGCCGAGCTCAATATCGGCCTCGACAATCTCGAGCGCCTGGCGTGCGCCTTCGACGTTTCGGTGGCCGAAATGTTGCTGGATGGCGGCATGGAGCAGGGCGACCGGCGTTGAACCCGCCGCGTCGAGAGAACAGCACCAAGGAGCAAGGGAGCATGCAATGTTGATACTTTCCCGCCGACCGGGCCAGATGCTGCGGGTAGCGCCGACCTCGACGCTCGACCCGACGACCACCGCCTTCGAGCTGTTTCGGGACGGCCCGATGGAGATCATCGTGGCGCGTATTGCCGGCAACCAGGTGGATATCGGCATCAGCGCGCATCCGGACCTGCTGATCCTGCGCGACGAGTTCAGTTTCCACGAGTGGCGGCGCAGCGGCGCGCGCGCCCGGCCGACGCGCCGTGCCGGCAAGCGATCATGAGCGGTGCTGACGATTCACGCTGGGGGTGTTTCCACAACAACAAGAGAGGAGTTGCGCCGGCCGCCCTGGGCACGAAGGGGCGGCTGCCCGACCGGTGACGCAGCCTGCCCGCCGGTCGGGGCGCATTTTTTCCACTAACCGCTGAAGGGAGGCGCAACCGCCGGCGGGTTTTTGCCCACCGTCGGCCGCGCTTTTTGGCGGCGCTGCGTTTGCTACTGCAGCGTGCCGGACACGGGGGATATCTCGCTCATGGTCATCTTGGCGATCTGTTCGAGCGTGGCGTTGTCCGGCATCTCATGGATGTCGGTGAACCACACGTTCTCCACCTGGCAGTCGTCGTCGCCCGACTCCATGGGCACCAGGGGGCGGCCGATGAAAACTCCGCGCTGTCCGTTCTCCAGATCGATGATGACCATTTGCAGCGGCAACATTTTCATAGCGTGACCCCCGAAAGCGGATGATCGTTGGAGTAGCCCGTGTTACGCGCGACCGCCGCGCAGCGCCGGGATCCCGGTGAAACGGTACTGCTACTTTCAATTAAAGCACAGAATGGGCGATGAGCTACCGCACGGGCACGGGCGACCGGCGGCGCGTTCGCGCCGATCGCCGCCGCGGCTTCTTGCAATCCGGTCGATCTGCGCTATCCTGCGCGCCATGCGTATCGAGCACTGGAACGAACAGCGCGACGGTGCGTTGACGGAATCCGCGCTGCGCCGCAAGCTCATGGACCTCGGCTACCGGGTGTATTTTCTGCCGCACACTCACGATGTCGACAAGATCGACGCGGTGCTGTCCGGGCGTTTCCGATTGACGCTGGACGGCGAGCCGGTGGTGCTCGGCGCCGGCGACTGGGTCGCCGTGCCGCGCGGCGTTGTGCACAGCGCCGAGGTCGTGGGCGACGTCGCGGTCGTCAGTCTCGACGCGGTGCGGCCGGCGTGAACGCCGAGCCCACCGGGCGCGCACCGCGTCTGACGCCATGACCGCCGCGGGCTTCGCGATCGCGGTCCACGGCGGCGCCGGGCAGGTGCCGGCGGAGGACGCCGACGCCTGTCTCGCCGGTTGCCGCGCGGCGCTCGCGGCCGGTGCCGCGATCCTGGCGCGCGGCGGCGGCGCGCTCGAGGCGGTCCAGGCGGCGGTCATGCTGCTCGAGGACGATCCCCGCTTCAACGCCGGTCGCGGCGCGGTGCTGAACCGCGACGGCCATATCGAGCTCGACGCCTCGATCATGGACGGCGCGACGCTCGCCGGCGGTGCCGTCGCGGCGGTGCGGCGCATCCGCAATCCAGTCGCGCTGGCGCGCGCGGTCCTGGACGACGGCCGGCATGTGCTGCTGGCCGGCGCGGGCGCCGAGGCCTTCGCGCGCGCCGCCGGCATTCCGGCCTGCACCGAGGGCGAGCTTCGGGTGGCGCGCCAGGCGCAGCGCTGGCGCGACGCGCGCGGCACGGTCGGCGCGGTGGCGCGCGACGCGGCCGGGCGGCTGGCCGCCGCCACCTCCACGGGCGGCGTGTCCGGCAAGCTGGCAGGAAGGGTCGGCGACAGCGCGGTGATCGGCGCCGGCACCTACGCCGACGAGCGCGTCGCGGTCTCCTGCACCGGCCAGGGCGAGGCGATCCTGCGCCTGATGCTGGCGCGGCGCGTCGCCGAGTGGCTGGCGGACGGCGGGGCCCCGGAACAGGCCGCGCGCCGGGCCGTGGCCCTGCTCGGCGCGCGCCTCGAGGCGGAGGGCGGGCTGATCGTCGTGGACCGGGACGGGGCCTTCGGCATCGCCCACAACAGCCCGCAGCTGCCGGCCGCCTGGCAGACGGCCGGCAGCGAGCCGCACGCGGACATTCGCTGGGCTTGAGGATGGTCGCCGCGGGCTGAAATACTATAACCTTAAATAACAGTGGCTTACTGTGCCGATTCAACCGCCAGCGGGCCGACCGGCGGGATTTTTCGCGGGATCCATGGTACCGTTTCCGGTCGTCGCCGCACTGCAGGGAGCCTATGGCCCGCAAGCTGTACATCAAGACCTTCGGTTGTCAGATGAACGAGTACGATTCCGCCCGCATGGCGGACCTGCTCGCCCACACCCACGGGATGGAGGCGGCCGCGGCCCCGGAAGACGCCGACGTGCTGCTGCTCAATACCTGTTCGATCCGCGAGAAGGCCCAGGAAAAGGTGTTCACCCAGCTCGGCTTCTGGCGCGCGCTGAAGGCCGCGCGGCCGGACCTGGTGATCGGCGTCGGCGGCTGCGTGGCCAGCCAGGAGGGCGAGGCGCTGCGCCGCCGCGCGCCGCAGGTCGACATCGTCTTCGGCCCCCAGACCCTGCACCGCCTGCCGGAGATGATCGACGGCGTGCTCGCCGCGCGCCGCCCGCAGATCGACGTGTCCTTCCCCGAGATCGAGAAGTTCGACCGGCTGCCCGAGCCGCGCGTCGCCGGCCCGCGCGCCTTCGTGGCGATCATGGAGGGCTGCAGCAAGTACTGCAGCTTCTGCGTGGTGCCGTATACGCGCGGCGAGGAGTTCTCGCGGCCGTTCGACGACGTGCTCGCCGAGGTCGTGGGCCTGGCGGAGCGCGGCGTGCGCGAGGTCACGCTGCTCGGCCAGAACGTCAACGCCTACCGCGGCGCGCGCCACCGCGGCGCGCCGGCCGACCTGGCGACGCTGATCCGGTATCTCGCCGACATCGACGGCATCGACCGCATCCGCTACACCACTTCGCACCCGCTCGAGTTCTCCGACCGGCTGATCGAGGTCTATGCCGAGGTCCCGGAGCTGGTCAGCCATGTGCACCTGCCGGTGCAGAGCGGCTCCGACCGGATACTCACGGCCATGAAGCGCGGCCACAGCGTGCTCGAATACAAGTCCAAGATCCGGCGGCTGCGCGCCGTGCGCCCCGGCATCAGCGTCAGCAGCGATTTCATCGTCGGCTTCCCCGGCGAGACCGAGGCCGATTTCCAGGCGACGATGGATCTCATCGACGACATCGGCTTCGACCAGAGCTTCAGTTTCGTCTACAGCGCGCGCCCCGGCACGCCGGCCGCGCAACTGCCCGACGACACGCCCGCCGAGGTCAAGCTCGAGCGGCTGGCGCGCCTGCAGGCGCGCATCGAGGCGCAGGGCGGCGCGATCAGCGCCGCCATGGTCGGCGGCGTCGAGCGCATCCTGGTCGAAGGCCCGGCGCGCCGCCCCGGGCAGCTGTGCGGACGGACCGAGAACAACCGCGTGGTGAACTTCGATTCCGCCGACCCCGGCCTGATCGGCCGGTTCCGCGAGGTGCGCATCACCGAGGCGCTGCACTATTCGCTGCGCGGCGAGCTGCCGGCCGAACGCCTGGCGCGCGCCGGCTGATGGCCGATCCCGATACCCCCATGGCCGGCCCGCGGCGCGACATGAAGACCCGGCTCAAGCATATCGAGTTCAGCCTGCTGCCGGAGGACAACGACCGGCTGGCGGCCTTGTGCGGGCGGCTCGACGAGCACATCAAGCAGATCGAGGGCCACCTGGGCGTCGAGATCGCCAACCGCGGCGGCAATTTCCGCGTCACCGGCGCGACCGTGCCGGCGCGCAACGCCGAGCGCGTGCTCAAGCAGCTCTACGCCGCGACCGCGGAGAACAGGAGCCTGTCGCCGGGCGGCGTGCGCCTGGCGCTTGCCGACGCCGAGCGCGAGGAGGGGGACGAGACCGAGACCAGCCTGCGCACGCCCAAGGAGGTGGTCAAGCCGCGCAGCCCGCGCCAGCGCCAGTACGTGCGCAACATCCTCACTCACGACATCAACTTCGGTATCGGCCCGGCCGGCACCGGCAAGACCTATCTGGCAGTGGCCTGCGCGGTCGATGCCCTGGAGCGCGACCTGGTGCGGCGCATCGTCCTGGTGCGGCCGGCGGTCGAGGCCGGGGAGCGTCTGGGTTTTCTGCCGGGCGATCTGGAGCAGAAGGTCGATCCCTATCTGCGGCCGCTCTACGACGCGCTCTACGAGATGCTTGGCTTCGAGCGGGTCGCGCGGCTGCTGGAGAAGCATGTCATCGAGCTCGCGCCGCTCGCCTATATGCGCGGCCGCACGCTCAACGAGTCCTTCGTCATTCTCGACGAGGCGCAGAACACCACCGCCGAGCAGATGAAGATGTTCCTGACGCGCATCGGCTTCGGCGCCAAGGCCGTGGTGACCGGCGACATCACCCAGGTCGATCTGCCGCGCGGCCAGAAGTCGGGCTTGAACGAGGCGATCGAGGTGCTGGCCGGCGTCGCCGGCATCAGTTTCATGCACTTCCTGCCGGAGGACGTGGTGCGCAACCCGCTGGTGCAGAAGATCGTCGAGGCCTACGCGGCGCGCCGGCCGAGCGACCGGGATTAGCAGGATGTCGTGCGGCGGGACGACGATGAAGGGGGCCGATGGGCCGTTCCGCGCCGCGCCGCCCTGAGGCCCGGCGCGCGCCGCGCCTCACGCTCGACCTGCAGATCGCCTCGCGCCTTCCGCGGCTGCCGGGGCGCGCGGCGATCCGGCGCTGGGCCGCCGCCGCCCTGGCGGACGGCGGCGGGCGGCGGTTCGCGCTCACCGTGCGCATCGTCGATGAGGCCGAGGGCGCGGCGCTCAACGAGCGTTACCGGCGCAAGCCCGGCGCGACCAACGTGCTGTCCTTCGGTTACGAGCCGGCGCCGGGGCTCGAACCCGGGGCGCTCGGCGATATCGTGATCTGCGCGCCGGTGGTGCGGCGCGAGGCG
>DASWHF010000046.1:0-4509 GCA_036393295.1 Acidiferrobacterales bacterium | reverse complement strand
AGCGGCAGCAACACCGCCACCGCAAAATAGGGACGCACACCATTTTCCGAACGGGGAAGCTGGTGTGCGTGCCCTTGCTCGGGAAAATGGTGTGCGTCCCCGTTTTTGCGCCGCTGGCCGAGGCCGCGGACCAGGACCACGGCGAACGCCAGCGCCAGCGTCGCGACTTGCAGCGTCGTGATCCCGCCGGCGTAGAGCTCGGACAGGCCGGCGCCGTCGAAACGGAACATTGCGGCGTACATCGCCAGCGCCTGGTCGACGCTCGCCGCCCGGAACATGACCCAGCCCAGCACGATCAACAGCAGCGTGAACAGCCAGCGCGCGGGGTTGAAGCGCGGCGCATCCGCTTTGACGCCGAGCGCGCGCTCGATCGCGAGGATCGCGCCGTGCCAGGCGCCCCACAGCGCGAAGGTCCAGTTGGCGC
Source organism: Acidiferrobacterales bacterium (assembly GCA_036393295.1). Lineage (GTDB taxonomy): Bacteria > Pseudomonadota > Gammaproteobacteria > Acidiferrobacterales > UBA6901 > DASWHF01. Next base: position 4,085 of record DASWHF010000046.1, on the reverse strand, counting down.
CGTGCCACAGGCCGCCGAGCAGCATGGTCAGGAACAGGTTGCGGTAGGTGGCCGCCGTGCCGTGGCGGTTGCCGCCGAGCGCGATGTACAGGTAGTCGCGCAGCCAGGCCGACAGGCTCATGTGCCAGCGGCGCCAGAACTCGGTGATGCTCTGGCTGATGTAGGGCTGGTTGAAGTTCTCGACGAAGCGGAACCCCATCATCAGGCCCAGGCCGATGGCCATGTCGGTGTAGCCGGAGAAGTCGAAGTACAGCTGCGCCGTGTAGGCCAGCGCGGTGAGCCAGGCGTCGGCGGTGGTCGGGTCGGACAGCGCGTAACCCTGCTCGACCAGCGGCGCGATCGAGTCGGCGATGAAGACTTTCTTGACGAAGCCCTGCATGAAGCGCGCCGAGCCCTCGGCGAACTTGTCGAGCGTGTGCGTGCGCGTGCGGAACTGCTCGTCGAGGTCCTTGTAGCGGAACACCGGGCCCGCGATCAGGTGCGGGAACAGCGCGAGGAAGCAGGCGAAGTCGATCGGCTTGCGCACCGGCTCGCAGTCGCCGCGGTAGACGTCGGCGATGTAGCTGATCGCCTCGAAGGTGTAGAACGAGATGCCGATGGGCAGGATGATCGCGGCCCAGGCGAACGGCTCGAAGCCCGCCGCGGTGACGATGGTGTTGAAGCTGTCGACGCCGAAGTTGGCGTACTTGAAGTAGCCCAGCACGCCGAGGTCGCCGGCCACGCCGGCGATGAGCCAGCGCTGCGCCGCGTCGGTGCGCGCCCCGCGCGCGTGGATCGCCTGGCCGATCCAGTAGTTGAATACCGTGATGCCGATGAACAGGAACAGGAAATCGACCCGCCACCACGCATAGAACGCGTAGCTGCCGCCCACGATCAGGTACGAGCGGTGCCGGTTCGGGCACAGGTAATACGCCGCAAGGAACGCGGGCAGGAACAGGAACAGGAAGACGTTCGACGAGAAAACCATGGCGCTCCCTGGCAGGCCTCAGGAGCCGTTGCCGGGTGGCGCGGCCGGCGTCCCCGGCGCAGCCTTGGGCGCGTTGCGGCCGGCGCGCTCGGCCGGTTCGACGATGACGGCGCCGCGCCGGCGCACGAGGATGTCGAGGATTTCCTGCTGATGCTGGCCGAGCACGCCGGCCAGCTGGATGCCGGCGCGCTTGGTCGGCGCCAGCAGGTCCACGCCATAGAGCTCGAGGCTCAGCGGCTGGTCGATCGCCAGCGGGGCGCTGCCGTTGAAGATCAGCTGGCCGCCGACCACGACCATCGAGACGTGCTGCTCGAACGGGTCGACCTTGAGGTCGCGGTCGGTACCCGACAGATCCTTGATGTGTCCATACAGCCCGGACAGCTTGTTGGCCACGGAGATGTTGCCGTAGAGCCGGATGTCGATGCTGTTGCGCATGCGGATGCCGTGGCGGCCGTTCGACGAGGCGCGGTTGTTCCACAGCAGGTTGTTCGGGCTCTCGTAGATCGTGATGCCGTCGGTGCCGTTGTCGATGACGTCGTTGTAGGCGATGACGTTGCGCACGCTGTTGCGGTCGATGACGATGCCGGACAGGGCGTTGCCGCGGACCTTGTTCCACAGCAGCCAGCTGTCGTTGACCTCGCGCGAGATGATCAGGCCGTGCTTCTTCTTCGTGCCCTCGACGGTGTTGTGGGCGATGATCAGGCGGTCCGAGCGGTCGTGCGGGTCGATGCCGTACACCACGCTGTCGCGGTAGGTGTTGTTCAGCACGACGATGTCGTCGGCTTCGTAACAGTAGAAGCCGTAGTAGAGATCCTTGAACTCGGAATTGATGATCCAGCCGGTCGGCCGCTTGCGCTTCAGGCGCGCGTCCATGTTCGGGCTGTACTGCGAGATCGACACGCCGAACGACTTGCTGGCCTCGTAGCCGAGGCTGGTCAGGGTGCTGCGCGCGATGTAGAGCTCGGCGCCGCCCCACGAGATGATGAACGGACGGAAATCGTTCGCGCCCTTGAAGCTTGCCGGGGCCTTGGCGCTCTCGCGCCAGCCGGTGACGCGGGTACGGGTGATGAACATCAGGCCGTCGTTGACCAGGAAGGCGCCGCGCTCCTCCGACAGGCGCAGCTCCCGGACCGAGGCGTCGACGTGCAGCGCCGCGCCCTGCATGACGACGATCGGCAGGCGCGCGACGTAAATGCCCTTCCCGGTCTGCTCGAACTGGTCCTTGGGCAGCGCCTTGGCGAGGTCGGCCGGCGTCATGGTGCCGCCCTCGACGAACACCGCGACCGGGTGGGTGCGCTGGCGCGCGGCCCATTCGCCGAGGCGGCCTTGGCCGCCGATGAACTCGTGCAGGGTCTGGGCCTCGACCATGCGCCGGACCGTGGCGCGGCCGGTGGCCTTGGGCGGCAGCTTGGCCTCGACCGCGGCGTCGGTGTACGGCCGCAGGTCGGGCAGCGCGGGCGGATCGAGCCAGAGGTTGGCGCTGTCCACCTCGCGCACCAGGTAGCGGCTGGCGGTCGCGGGCTGCAGCGAGGCCTGCTTGGCGGAGGTGGCCGCCAGCAGCGCGGCGCCGGCCTTCGGCGCCCGCAACGAGGCCTGTTGCACGTCGGGCAGCGGCCCCGCGGCTGCCGTGCCTGCCGCGATGGCGATCAGCGCGGCGAGCAGTGTGGCCACCGTGCGCTTAGCCACGGCCACCGCCGCCCGTCGCGCCGGATCGCGGCAGGTCGCCGGCCGCGGGTTCGATGATGACCGCGCCGCGCCGGCGCACCAGGATGTCGAGAATCTCCTGCTGGTACCGGCCGAGCAGGCCGGTGAACTGGATGCCGTCGCGCCGGGTCGGCGCCAGCAGGTCCACGCCGTATAGCTCCACGCTCAGAGGACGGTCGATCGCCAGCGGGCCGCTGCCGTTGAAAATGAGCTGCCCGCCGACCACGACCATCGAAACGCTCTTCTCGAACGGATCGAGCTTGAGGTCGCGGTCGGTGCCGCGCAGGTCCTTCACGTGGCCGTAAATTCCGGTGGCCCCGTTGGCCAGGGCCACGTTGTCGTACAGTTTGATGTCGACGCTGTTGCGCAGCCGGATGCCGTGGCGCCGGTTCGCCGCGGCGCGGTTGTTCCAGATCAGGTTGTCGGGACTTTCGTAGACCGTGATGCCGTCGGCGCCGTTGTCATGGACCTCGTTGAACGCGACGACATTCCGCACGCTGCTGCGGTCGAGCATGATGCCCGACAGCGCGTTGTCGTAACTGCGGTTCCACAGGATCCAGCTGTCGTTGACCTCGCGCGAGACGATGATGCCGTGCTTCTGCCGGGTTCCGTGCGCGGTATTGCGCGCGATGATCAGCCGGTTCGAGCGGTCGTGCGGGTCGATGCCGTAGACGATGTTGTCGCGATAGAGGTTGTCCAGCAGGACCACGTCGTCGGCTTCGTAACAGTAGAACCCGTACCAGTGGTCGACGAACTCGGACTTGAGGATCCAGCCCGTCGGACGCTTGCGCTCCATGCGCCCGGCCATGCCGGGGCTGTACTGCGAGATCGACACGCCGTAGGCCTTGCTGGCGGCGTAGCCGAGGCTGGTGACGATGCTGTGCGCGATGTACAACTCGCTGCCGCCCCACGAGATCAGGAAGGGCCGGAACTTGCCCTCCGTGCGGAAGGTCGCCGGCGCATTGCGGTTTTCGCGCCAGGCGGTGACGCGCGTCTGGGTGATGAACATCAGGCCGTCGTTGACCAGGAACGCGCCGCGCTCCCTGGACAGGCGCAGTTCCTTGACCGACTTGTCCACGTGCAGCGCGGCGCCGGGCTGCACGACGATGGGCAGGCGCGCGATGTAGACGCCCTTCTCGACTTCCTCGAACCGCTCCTTCGGCAGCGCCCTGGCGAGGTCGGCGGCGGTCATCAGGCCGTCTTCGATGAAGATCGCGACCGGATTGGTGTTCTGGCGTGCGGCCCACTCGGCCAGCCGGTCCTGGCCGGCGACGAACTCGCGCAAGGTGGGCGCGTTCACCATGCGCCGGATCTCGGCCCGTCCGCCCGCCTTGCGCGGAATCCTGGCCTTGACGGCGGCCAGGGTGTAGGGGCGCAGGTCGGGCAGTTGCGGTGGCTCGAGCGTGAGGTCCGC
>DASWHF010000045.1:0-91549 GCA_036393295.1 Acidiferrobacterales bacterium | reverse complement strand
GGCTCCAGCAGGTGGGCGGCCTTGACGAATTCCTTGGCCTCGAAGGCGGCGATGCCGCTGGCGAGGTCCATATCGAGTCCGGACATGATCATCTCCGCGATAGCGATTGAAGCGGGCCGACACTGTATCAAACCGCCCCGGGCGGAGCGATGCCGGCGGCCGGGATTCAGCTCAGCCGCGCGAAGGCCTATACTATGGCGCTTTGCCGGCGTCGCGGGCGCCGGCTTCGAGAGCACCATGGCACTGCGCATACGAACCAAGTGGCGAACCGGCGGGCCGAAGACCATCGAGCAGCGCGCCGGCGTGGTGGGCGTGACCATCTGGAAGATCGCCCAGGAGACCTGCCGGCGCATGGAGAAGGACGACTGGCCGCTCGGCAGCGACCGCCAGTTCGTGGCAGTGCTCACCGAGTTCGTCGCCTTCCTGCTGCAGGTCACCGACCGCATCGTCTACGGCCAGCTGTCCGAGGACGACCGCCGCGCCTTGATCAATGCGCTGGGCGTGCACCTGGCCCGGACCGCGGAATCGAATCTGCTCGACTACCTGGGGCCCGGCGACCACGTCAACGCCTTCATCGCCACGCTCAACGCGCGCGCCGCCGACTATGCCGAGTGCGACTACACCGATGCCGGCCCGAGCTATGCCTTCCTGCGCCTGCTGGGCGAAAAGACCGCCGACGCCATGGCGGCGACCGACAGTAAATGGGTGCTGGAACAGGTCATGGAGATCGAGGCCCCGGAAATGCTCGAGCCCTTGCGGCGCGTGGTCGGGGAGGTGCTCGGCGTGAAAGTAAAGTAATTTATGATATTGTATTCTGATATCATTGTTTTTAAATATAAAAGTATTGACCTAACCTCCAGCCTATGAACCCCCGGGCCCGACGATGGAAGAACTGAATCCACTGTTCCACAAGCTCGCCGATCTGCGCGAGCGCGCCGCCACCCTTCGGGGGTATCTTTGACTACGACGCCAAGCGCGAACGCCTGGCCGAGGTCAGCCGCGAGCTCGAGCAGCCCAATGTCTGGGACAAGCCGGAGCGCGCCCAGGAGCTGGGACGCGAGCGCGCGCGCCTCGAGCAGGTGGTCGGCACCTTCGCCACGCTCGACACCGGCATCGCCGAGGCCGACGAGCTGCTGAGGCTCGCCGAGGCCGAGGACGATACCGCGCTGGTCGACTCGGTCGTCAAGGACTTGGGGGGGCTGGAGCAGCGCCTGGCCGGCCTCGAGTTCCAGCGCATGTTCGGCGGCGAGATGGACGCGGCCGCGGCGTTCCTGGACATCCAGGCCGGCTCCGGCGGCACCGAGGCCCAGGATTGGGCCGAGATGCTGGAGCGCATGTACCTGCGCTGGGGCGAGCGCCACGGCTTCAAGACCGAGCTCGTCGAGCGCAGCGACGGCGAGGTCGCCGGCATCAAGAGCGCGACCCTGCACTTCACCGGACCCTATGCCTACGGCTGGCTGCGCACCGAAACCGGCGTGCACCGGCTGGTGCGCAAGTCGCCGTTCGATTCCGGCAACCGTCGCCACACCTCGTTCGCCTCGGTGTTCGTCTATCCCGAGGTCGACGACGACATCGATATCGATATCAATCCCGCCGATCTGCGCATCGACACCTACCGGGCGAGCGGCGCCGGCGGCCAGCACGTGAATCGCACCGAGTCGGCGATCCGCATCACCCACGAGCCGACCGGCATCGTGGTCCAGTGCCAGAGCGACCGCTCACAGCACAAGAACCGCTCGGCGGCCATGCACATGCTGAAGGCGCGCCTCTACGAGGCCGAGATGCGCAAGCGCCGCGAGACCCAGCAGAAGCTCGAGGACAGCAAGGCCGACATCGGCTGGGGCAGCCAGATCCGTTCCTACGTGCTCGACCAGTCGCGCATCAAGGACCTGCGCACCGGGGTCGAGACCGCCAACACCCAGGCGGTGCTGGACGGCGACCTCGACAGGTTCATTGAAGCCAGCCTCAAGCAGGGTTTATAGGCCGTGCAATGGAAGGGCGTTTATTAGCCACGGGGGTCACGGGGGACACGGGGAGGGGAAGTGTGGTTTTGTGCCGAATTGATTTCCCCCGTGACCCCCGTGTCCCCCGTGGCGTATTTAATGCGACAATCACCGACGCCACCGGCATATTTCGAGCCCATGACTGACGACAACGACAACGGCCAGGACGAGAACATCCAGATCGCGCAGCGGCGCGCCAAGCTGGCGCAGCTGCGCGAGCAGGGCATCGCCTTCCCCAACGACTTCCGTCGCAACGTGGTGGCCGGCGAGCTGCACGCCGAGTACGGCGAGCGCGAGGCCGTGGCGCTCGAGGCGCAGCCGGTGCGGGTCCGGGTCGCCGGGCGTATGATGACGCGGCGGGTGATGGGCAAGGCGAGCTTCGCGCACCTGCAGGACATGTCCGGCCGGATCCAGCTCTACGTGCAGCGCGAGGCCGTCGGCGCGGCCGGCTACGACGAATTCAAAAAGTGGGATCTCGGCGACATCCTCGGCGCGGAAGGCGCGCTGTTCAAGACCAAGACCGGCGAGCTGTCGGTCAAGGTCGACGCCTTGCGTCTGCTGACCAAGGCGCTGCGGCCGCTGCCGGAGAAATTCCACGGCCTGGCGGACCAGGAGACGCGTTACCGCCAGCGTTATCTCGACCTGATCATGAACGACGTGGCGCGCAGGACCTTCCGTCTGCGCGCCGAGATCGTCGCCACCCTGCGGCGCTTCCTCGACGCGCGCGGCTTCCTCGAGGTCGAGACGCCGATGATGCAGGCGATCCCGGGCGGCGCGGTGGCGCGGCCGTTCATCACCTACCACAACACCCTCGACATCCAGCTGTTCCTGCGCATCGCGCCGGAGCTCTACCTCAAGCGCCTGGTGGTGGGCGGCTTCGAGAAGGTCTACGAGATCAACCGCAATTTCCGCAACGAGGGGCTGTCGACGCGCCACAACCCCGAGTTCACCATGCTCGAGTTCTACGAGGCCTACGCCGATTACCGCGACCTGATGAACCTGACCGAGGAGATGCTGCGCGGCCTGACCGAGGCGGTCACCGGCGGTTCGCAGGTTCGCTACCAGGGCGAGACCTACGATTTCGCCAAACCGTTCGCGCGCATGACGGTGAAGGAATCGATCCTGCACTTCAATCCGGATCTGGCCGAGGGTGACCTGGCTTCGCTCGAATCCGCGCGGCGCGTCGCCGAGCGCCTCAAGATCCCGCTCAAGCCCGGTTACGGGCTGGGCAAGCTGTGGATCGAGATCTTCGAGAAGACCGTCGAGTCGCGGCTCAAGGACCCGACCTTCATCACCGCCTACCCGACCGAGGTCTCGCCGCTGGCGCGGCGCAACGACCAGGATCCGTTCGTCACCGACCGTTTCGAATTCTTCGTCGGCGGGCGCGAGATCGCCAACGGCTTTTCCGAGCTCAACGACGCCGAGGACCAGGCCGAGCGCTTCCGCCGGCAGGTGGCCGAGAAGGAGGCCGGCGACGAGGAGGCCATGCACTTCGACGCCGACTACATCCGCGCGCTCGAGCACGGCATGCCGCCGACCGCCGGCGAGGGCATCGGCATCGACCGGCTGGTCATGCTTTACGCCGACGCGCCCAGCATCCGCGATGTCATACTCTTCCCGCACATGCGGCCGGAGACCTGAAGAACAAATACGCCACGGGGGTCACGGGGAACACGGGGAAAATCAATTCGGCAAGAAACCACTCTTCTCTTCCCCGTGTACCCCGTGACCCCCGTGGCTAATAACTCCTTTCCGCGGGCGTTGACTTGCCCCGGCCCCGGCACGTTCCCGCCGACGGTGATGGCATAATCCGGGCATGAACGGCTCCAACCCGCCCCCGGTCTTGTGTCTTATGGGCCCGACCGCGGCCGGCAAGACCGCGTTGGCGCTCGCGCTGCATGCGCAACTGCCGGTCGAGCTGGTGAGCGTCGACGCCGCGCAGGTCTACCGGGGCATGGACATCGGTACCGCCAAGCCCAGCCCCGAGGAACGTGCCCGGGTGCCGCACCGATTGATCGATATCTGCGACCCGGCCGAGGCCTATTCCGCCGCCCGGTTCCGCGCGGACGCGCTGCGCGAGATCAGCGCGATCGTCGGCGCCGGGCGCATGCCGCTGCTGGTCGGCGGCACCTCCTTCTATTTCCGCGCCCTGGAATCCGGCTTGTCGGAACTGCCTTCGGCGGACCCGGAGGTGCGCGCGCAGCTGGCGGCCGAGGCCGCCCGGCACGGCTGGCCGGCGCTGCATGCGCGCTTGTGCGATCAGGACCCCGCCAGCGCCGCGCGTATCGATCCGCACGACGCCCAGCGCATCCAACGCGCGCTCGAAATCATCGCGCTGACCGGCCGGACCCGGACCGAGCTCGGCGGCGCGGCCCGGCGGCCGCCGTACCGCTTCGTTAAGCTGGCGCTGTGGCCGGCGGATCGCGCCGCACTGCATCGGCGCATTGCCGAACGATTCCGGCTGATGTTGAACCAAGGGCTGGTCGCCGAGGTCGAGACTTTGTACCGGCGCGGCGATCTCGGCCCGAGCCTGCCGTCGGTGCGGACCGTCGGCTACCGCCAGGTCTGGGCGTACCTGAGCGGGGCACTCAACTACCCAGATATGGTCGAAAAGAGTATCATTGCCACCCGTCAGCTGGCGAAACGGCAGTTGACCTGGCTGCGAGCCGAGCGCGACGTTATACGGCTGGACTGCCAGGGTGCGGACCTCGAAGGCGCGGCGCGGCGCGCGATCGTCGAACGAGTAGCCTTGTAAGTAAAAAGGTTATACTTTTTGAATGCCCGGAGCGATAATGCCCGGGCGGTCATAACCATGAAAATGCCAAGGTCGGCACTGCCGACATCATAAGAACAGGAGAACTGTCATGAGTCAGCAAAGAGGGCAAGCGCTACAAGACCCTTACCTCAACACCTTGCGTAAGGAACGGGTTCCGGTGTCCATTTTCCTGGTCAACGGCATCAAGCTGCAGGGACAGATCGAGTCGTTCGACCAGTTCGTCGTGCTGCTCAAGAACTCCGTCAGCCAGATGATCTACAAGCATGCTATCTCCACGGTCGTGCCGAGCCGGCCGGTAAAGTTCACATTTGACCATTCCGACGACAGCGACAAGCCGCACCCCGGCAACCAATAATCGCGCGGCGGACCCGGCTGGACGCACGCCGAGGCGCGAGCGGGCGGTCCTCGTCCAGCTGAAATTTCCCGGAACCGATGCCGAGGCGCAGCTCGAGGAGCTGCGCCTGCTGGCGCTGTCGGCCGGCGCCGAGGTGGCGGGCGCGGTCCTGGGCCGGCGCGAGCGGCCGGACGCGGCCACCTATATCGGTCGCGGCAAGTCCGAGGAGGTGCGCGACGCGGTGGCGGCCGCCGCGGCCGACCTGGTGCTGGTCAACCACGAGCTGTCGCCCTCGCAGGAGCGCAACCTCGAGAAGGTCGTCGGCTGCCGGGTGCTGGACCGCACCGGGCTGATCCTCGACATCTTCGCGCAGCGCGCCCACTCCCACGAGGGCAAGCTGCAGGTCGAGCTCGCCCAGCTCGACCACCTGGCGACGCGCCTGGTGCGCGGCTGGACCCATTTGGAGCGTCAGAAGGGCGGCATCGGCCTGCGCGGTCCCGGCGAGACCCAGCTCGAGACCGACCGCCGGCTGATCCGCGAGCGGGTCAAGCACCTCAACCGGCGGCTGGAGAAGGTGCGCGCGCAGCGCGGCAGCCGCCGCAAGGCGCGCCGCAAGATCCCGATCCCGACGGTGTCGCTGGTCGGTTATACCAACGCCGGCAAGTCCTCGCTGTTCAACCGGCTGACCGGCGCCGAGGTGTATGCCGCCGACCAGCTGTTCGCGACCCTCGATCCGACCATGCGGCGCATCGCGTTGCCGGGCAACACCAGCGTCATCCTCGCCGACACCGTGGGCTTCATCCGGCACCTGCCGCACAAGCTGGTCGAGGCCTTCAAGTCCACGCTCGAGGAGGTCGCACAAGCCGAACTGCTGCTGCACGTGGTGGATGCCGCCAGCCCCGAGCGGCGCGAGCACGCCGAGCAGGTGAACGCGGTGCTGCGCGAGATCCATGCCGAGACGGTGCCGCAGATCACGATCTTCAACAAGATCGACCTGACCGGCGATGCGCCGCGCGTCGAGCGCGACGAGTCCGGCCGGGTCAGCCAGATCTGGCTGTCGGCGGCGACCGGCGCGGGCGTCGAGCTGCTGCGCGAGGCGCTCGCCGGGCACTACCGGCACCGGCGTTTCACCGAGACCCTGCGGCTGCCGCCGGCGGCGGGGCGCCTGCACGCGCTCATCCACGCGCGCCTGCACGTGGTCCGCGAAACGATCGACACCGACGGCGCCTGGCGCATGGAGATCGAACTCGAGCCGGCCCAGCTCGATTGGTTGATGCAGACCCCCGATTTCGAACCGGCGATGCGGATCGCCGAGCCGGCGCCGGGCTACGCCGAAACCGGTTCCTGACGGCGCCGTTCGCCGGTCGGCAACGTCGATTGATCGGATGGCGGATCGCTTCTAGAATGCCGCCTTTGCCTGTCGGCACTTCACAGTTCAGCCCAAGCACTTAGAGGATTCAATCGTGGCGTGGAACGAACCAGGCGGTTCGGGGGGCAAGGACCCCTGGGGTCAACGCAAGCGCGACCAGGGTCCGCCGGACCTCGATCAGATCGTGCGCAACATCCAGGACAAGCTGCGCGGCGCCTTCGGCGGCCGGCGCGGCGGTGCGGGCGGCGGCGGTGCCGGCGGCGCGCCCGGCGTCGGCGGCTTCGGCGTCGGCATCATCGCCCTGGTGATCGTCGGGCTGTGGCTGTTGAGCGGCTTCTACATCGTTCAGCAGGGCGAGCGCGGCGTCGAGCTGCGCTTCGGCAAGAAGACCGTGGTGACCGAGGCCGGACTGCACTGGCATATGCCGTTTCCGATCGAGAAAGTCGAGAAGGTCGACGTCGAGGCGGTCAATCTGTTCACCATCGGCTATCTGATCAACGAACGGACCGGCGTCACCAGCAAGGTGCCCAGGGAGGCGCTGATGCTGACCCAGGACGAGAACATCGTCGACATCGAGTTTTCCGTCCAATACCGGGTGAAGGACGCGCAGGAATTCCTGTTCAACGTCAACGACCCGGTGAAGACCATCCGGCAGGCCACCGAGTCGGCGGTGCGCGAGATGGTCGGCAAGAGCACCTTCGAGTTCATCATCACCGAGGGCCGCGAGGAAGTGGCGCAGAAGACCGAGGAACTGCTGCAGGAGATTCTCGACCGCTACCGGGCCGGTATCCAGGTGGTCGGCGTCAAGATGCAGGACGCGACCCGCCCCGAGGAGGTCAAGGCGGCGTTCGACGACGCGGTCAAGGCGCGCGAGGACGAGGAGCGCCTGAAGAACGAGGCCCAGGCCTATGCCAACGACGTGATCCCGCGGGCGCGCGGCGCGGCGGCGCGCCTCATCCAGGAGGCCGAGGGCTACAAGGCGTCGGTGATCGCGCGCGCCGACGGCGAGGCGCGGCGTTTCAGCCAGATCGCCGTGGAATACGCGCGCGCGCCGGGCGTGACACGCGACCGCCTCTACATCGAGGCCATGGAGCAGGTGCTGTCGAGCACCACCAAGGTACTCATCGACCAGAAGGGCGGCAACAATATTCTCTATCTGCCACTCGACCGGATCGTGTCGCAGTCGACCGGATCGAGCGTCGGTCCGGTCAACACGCTGACGCCGCTGCCGGAGTCGGGCGATCCGCTCGCCGCGGCCGCCCGCGAGCGCGCCCGCGACAGCCGCACACGGGGGGCGCCGTAATGAACCAGAATCAGCTGATTGCCGTGGTCGCCCTGGTCCTGGTGGCGATCGTCATCGTGAGCGGCGCGTTTTACACGGTCGACGAGCGCGAGCGCGCCGTGGTCGTGCGCTTCGGGCAGGTGGTGAAGCACGACGCCGAGCCGGGGCTGCACATGAAGATCCCGTTCCTCGACACCGTGCGCTTCTACGACCGCCGCATCCTGACCATGGACGCCGAGCCGCGCGCCTTCCTGACGGTGGAGAAGAAGTCGGTGGTGGTCGATTCCTACGTCAAGTGGCGCATCATCGACCTGCCGAAGTTCTACGTCGCGGTGGCCGGCGACGAGCTCAAGGCGCGCGAGCGCCTGTCGCAGGTGATCAACTCCGGCCTGCGCGACGAGTTCGGCAAGCGCACGCTGCGCGACGTGGTGTCGGGCGACCGGCGCAAGATCATGGAGATCCTGAGCGTCAACGCCGACAAGGATTCGCGTGCATACGGCATCGAGGTCGTCGACGTGCGCATCCAGCGCGTCGACCTGCCGCCGGAGGTGAGCCAGTCGGTGTACCGGCGCATGGAGGCCGAGCGCACGCGCATCGCCAAGGAGCTGCGCGCCCAGGGCGCCGAGGCCGCCGAGAGGATCCGCGCCGACGCCGACCGCCAGCGCGAGATCCTGCTGGCCGAGGCCTACCGCGACGCCGAGCGCCTGCGCGGCGAGGGCGACGCGCGCGCCGCGGCCATCTACGCCCGCGCCTTCAACGTCAACCCGGAATTCTACACCCTGTACCGCAGCCTCAACGCGTACAAGGAGAGCTTCAAGAGCAAAGACGATCTCCTGGTGGTCGATCCCAGTGCCGAATTCTTCCGCTATCTCAAGAGCCCGCGGCGCTGAGCGGCGTCCCCGCCCGGCGCGGCCGTGATGGGCTGGCAGGAGCTCGGGCTGGTGCTCGCCCTGCTGCTGGTGGTGGAGGGCATCCTGCCGTTCGCGAACCCCGCCGGCCTGCGCCGGCTGCTGTTGGCGCTGGTCGAGCTCAGCGACGCGCAGCTGCGCTTCGCCGGGCTGACCAGTATGCTGCTCGGGCTCGTGCTGTTGTACGCCGTCAAGTCGTAAAGCACCCGGCCGCTCCAGGTATAATCCGCCCATGATGCGCGACCCTGACCGCTGGCTGCTCCCCGAGGGGATCGAAGAGATCCTGCCGGCCGAGGCGCTTCGCCTGGAGGCGATGCGCCGGCGGCTGCTCGACCTGTTCGCGGTCTGGGGCTACGAGCTGGTGATGCCGCCGCTCATCGAGTACCTGGAGTCGCTGCTCACCGGCACCGGCCGCGAGCTCGATCTCCAGACCTTCAAGCTCACCGATCAGCTGAGCGGGCGGCTCATGGGCGTGCGCGCCGATATGACGCCGCAGGCGGCGCGCATCGACGCGCACTACTTGAAGCGCGGCGCGCCGGTGCGGCTGTGCTACGTCGGCAGCGTGCTGCACACCCGCCCGGACGCGCTCGGCGGCTCGCGCGAGCTGTTGCAACTCGGTGCCGAGCTGTTCGGCCACCCGGGACCGGAAAGCGACATCGAAATTCTCAGGCTGATGCTCGACGCGCTGGCCGCGACCGGCCTCGACGGCCTGCACCTGGATCTCGGCCATGTCGGCGTGTTCCGTGCCCTGGCCGCGGCCGCCGGCCTCAAGCCGGAGCAGGAGGCGGCGATCTTCGGGATCCTGCAGCGCAAGGCGCGGCCGGAGCTGGACGCGCTGCTCGCGGAGACTCAGCTCGGCGCCAAGCAGAACGAGTGGTTCACCGCCCTCACCGAGCTCAACGGCGGCGCCGAGGTGCTGGCGGCGGCGCGCGCGCGGCTGGCCGGGGCGGGGCCGGCCGTGGCGAGCGCGCTCGACAATCTCGCGGCCGTCGCCGACGCGGTGGCCGCGAGCCATCCGGCGCTCACGCGCTACTTCGATCTCGCCGAGCTGCGCGGTTACCGTTACTACACCGGGGTGGTGTATGCGGTGTTCCTGCCGGGCCAGGGTCAGGCGCTCGCCCAGGGCGGGCGCTACGACGGCATCGGCAAGGCCTTCGGGCGCGAGCGCGCCGCGACCGGTTTCAGCGCCGACCTGCGCCGGCTGGTGAAGCTGTTGCCGGAGGACGCGGCCTTGCGCGGCGGCATCCTGGCGCCGGCCGGCGGCGCGCCGGCCTTGCGCGCCGAGGTTGCGCGCCTGCGCGCGGCCGGCGAGCGCGTGGTCGAGGGCCTGCCGGGTGCCGGCGGCGATCCACGGGAAATGGGCTGCGACCGGCGGCTGGTCGAGCGCCGCGGGGCATGGACGGTCGAGAAAATTTAATTGACGAAGGCGGGTATGGGCAAGAATGTCGTGGTAATCGGTTCCCAGTGGGGGGACGAGGGCAAGGGCAAGATCGTCGATCTGCTCACCGAGCGCGCGCACGCCGTGGCGCGCTTCCAGGGTGGTCACAACGCCGGCCACACGCTGGTGATCGACGGCAGGAAGACGGTGCTGCACCTGATTCCGTCCGGCATCCTGCGCGACGGTGTGATGTGCCTCATCGGCAACGGCGTGGTGCTGTCGGTCGCCGCGCTGTTCAAGGAGGTCGACGAGCTCGAAGCGAGCGGCGTGCCGGTGCGCGAGCGCCTGCGGGTGAGCGAGTCCTGCCCGTTGATCCTGCCGCACCACGTGGCGCTCGACGCGGCGCGCGAGAAGGCGCGCGGCAAGAGCGCCATCGGCACCACCGGCCGCGGCATCGGCCCGGCCTACGAGGACAAGGTCGCGCGCCGCGGCCTGCGCGTCGCCGATCTCATGGATACGGCGGGCTTCGCCGCCAAGCTCGAGGGCGTGATGGAGTACCACAACTTCGCGCTCGAGAACTACTTCAAGTGCGACACCGTCGATTATCGGCAGACCCTCGACGAATGCCTGGCGCTCGGCGAGCGCCTGCGGCCGCTGGTGGCGGACATCCCCGACCTGCTCGATCGCTTCGCCGCGGAGGACAAGTCGATCCTGTTCGAGGGCGCCCAGGGCACGCTGCTCGACATCGATCACGGCACCTATCCGTTCGTGACCTCGTCCAACACCGGCGCGGGAGCGGCGAGCTGCGGCGCCGGCATCGGCCCGCTGCGCCTGCACTATGTGCTGGGCATCACCAAGGCCTACACCACGCGCGTCGGCGCCGGGCCGTTCCCGACCGAGTTGCACGACGCGATCGGCGATCGCCTCGGCGAGCGCGGCAACGAGTTCGGCTCGACCACCGGCCGCAAGCGCCGCTGCGGCTGGTTCGACGCGGTCGCCATGCGCCGCGCCCACCAGATCAACGGCTTCACCGGCCTGTGCATCACCAAGCTCGACGTGCTCGACGGGCTCGACACGGTCAAGATCTGCACCACTTATAACTGTGACGGCCAGGAACGCCTGACCGCCCCGAGCGGCGCCGATGCGCTCGAGCGCTGCGTACCGGTGTACGAGGAGTTGCCGGGATGGCAGGAATCGACCCTGGGCGTGAAACGGCTGGAGGATCTGCCGGCCAACGCGCGCGCCTACCTGCAGCGTGTCGAGGAGCTGACCGGCGCGCGCGTTGACATCATCTCCACCGGCGCGGACCGTGAAGAGACCATCGTGCTGCGGCATCCGTTCGGCTGATGCGAGAGGACGAACGATGGGCGCGCAACGCCCGGTGCAGTGAGGACGCCGACAGGATCGGGATCCGGCGGGAAGGGCGGGGCGGCGCAGAAACCCGCCCACGGCATGGCACCGGAGTGCCTGGGTTACGAAGAAGTTGGTACCGAGGAACCGGTACCTGAATTATCTCCCACTGTGTTCCACCGCTCAGGCCGTCCACCTCTTTTCCCCTCAAAGTCGGGTGGCCGACTTTGACGGCTCCGGGCGAGACAGCCGGAATCAATCGTTTGTCGGGATCGGTTTCGTCGGGCAGGCATGAAACCCCATGGGTAGCAGATTGTAACCAATTAAGTTATAATCCCGTCCGCATGGTCAAACACTTCAGGCACAAGGGGCTGGAGCTGTTCTACCGGACGGGCAACGCCCGCAAGGTTCAGGCGGCGCACGCCAAGCGGCTCCGGCTTATCCTGACCATGCTGAACGCGGCGAGCAGGCCGGAACAGATGGACGCCCCCGGCCTGTATTTGCATCCGCTCAAGGGCGACCGCAAGGGGTTCTGGGCGGTGAGCGTGTCGGGCAACTGGCGCGTGACGTTTCGTTTCGAGGACGGCCACGCCTGCGAGGTGGATTATGTCGACTACCACTGAGAAGTATTCGAGGATGCACAACCCCGCTCATCCGGGCGAAGTGCTGCGCGAGATGTACCTGAAGCCGCTCGAGGTCAGCGTTTCGCGGGCCGCCCGCGCGCTGGGTGTCACGCGCAAGCATCTCTCCAACATCGTGAACGGCCACGCTACCGTGACGCCGGACATGGCATTGCGCCTGGCGTTGGCGTTCAGGACCGACCCGGAGCTGTGGGTGAACATGCAGGTACAGTACGACCTTTGGATGCTGAGTAAACAGGCACGACCGAAGGTGAAATCACTCGTGAAGAGGTCGGCGTGAGTGGTAATTCTATCAGTGATGGAATGATCGTTGCGGCTCTCGTAACTGCGGCTCTCATGTTTGCGGCTTGTACGGCTCGAATCAAACCATCAGACCCCGACTATGGGCATTGGTTTGCTTGTGCCGGTGGGGATTCGCGATTTAGCGTCGGTTCATTCGAGGATCGCCCTCCGTTTAGTGACAGGATGCGTTCCTGCATGGAACGGCACAAGGCTTGGCAACAAGAGGAGCTGGAGAAGAAACAACGGCAGGAGACGACCGCTCGAGAGCGTCGCGCACGAGAGGACGCCGAAGACGCAAGACAACAGACCGAGGCCGAAGAACAGCGCAATCGAGTTCGGGAAGAGCAACGCAATCTTGTTCGGGTGGAATGTGGGAACGACTACGGCAAGATTCGTGTTGGTATGCGCCTTGATCGGCTGAAAAAGTGCTGGGGACGATTCCATTTGTTCAGGCTTACGGGTGAAGTCGATCGTGCCGACGGCGTTGTGTCTATCTACGAAATGCGATTTATGAGTGATTCACTCGTCTATGCGGTGGGTGTAAGCGCGATTTATGTAATGCATCACAAAGTAGTCGGTTGGACGCGCTGAGAAAGGAGAAACGTCCATGAAAGTTGCCATCTACGCCCGCTATAGCTCCGACCTGCAACGTCAGGCGAGCATCGCCGACCAGTCCCGCAATTGCGAGCGCCTCGTCGAGCGCGAGAGGTGGGAGATCGTCGTGCGCTTCAAGGACGAGGCGCTGAGCGGCGCCAAGGTCGACCGGCCGGGGTATCAGGTGTTGATGGCCGCCGCCAAGGCCCGCCGCGAGACGTCGAGGCTGCTCGCCGAGCGACGCCGGGGGACTGCCGACACGGACGCGGCGCGCCGGAAGCTCGCCGCTACCGAGCGCGAGATCGAGAACGTCCTGGCGGCGATCCGGGCCGGCGTCATCACGCCGACGACGAAGGGCGAGCTCGAGCGGCTGGAATCCGAGCGCGACAAGCTGCTCGCATCCTTGAGCTCTGGGGCGCGCAAGTTGGAGAAGGTGGGTCACATCCTGCCGCGGGCGGTCGAGCGGTTCCGCGACATGGTGGAGAACCTGGAAGCGGTCACGCTCCGGGACGTGACGCGCGCCCGGGCGCAGCTGCGCCGCCTCATCGGCGAGGTGCCGTTGCACCCGCGGGACGGGCACCTGGAGGCCGAGCTGACGGGGAACTACGCCGGCGTCCTGCGGCTCGTCGACGTGGATGCGACGACCCGAAATAATTGTGGTACCGAGGAGAGGACTTGAACCTCCACGGGGTTGCCCCCACTAAGACCTGAACCTAGCGCGTCTACCAGTTCCGCCACCTCGGCTTATTCCCCGATCCGAAAAATGCGCTAGCATCCCCGGATCAGGCCGCGCACTCTACCGAGAGACCCCATTTATGTCAACGCAGAAACCCGCCGGCTCAGACAGTTCGCAGGCCGATCCCATGGCCGAGCGCGAGGCGCAGAAATACGAGCACCCGGTGCCGAGCCGCGAGGCGGTGCTCAGCCATTTGGCGGAGTGCGGCGAGCCGCTGTCCCTCAAACGCCTGGCCCAGGGGCTCGGCGTCGACGGCGAGCGCGACATCGAGTCCTTCAGCCGCCGGCTGCGCGCCATGGAGCGCGACGGCCAGCTGCTCAAGAACCGGCGCGGCCGCTACGCGCTGATCGACAAGATGGACATGGTGCGCGGCCGGGTGATCGGGCACCCGGACGGCTTCGGCTTCCTGGTGCCGGACGAGGGCGGCGAGGACCTGTTCCTGAGCCCGCGCGAGATGCGCCAGCTGCTGCACGGCGACCGGGCGGTGGCGCGCGTCGCCGGCGTCGATCCGCGCGGCCGCAAGGAGGGTGCGATCATCGAGGTGCTGGAGCGCGCCCACCGCACGGTGGTCGGTCGCTACGTGCAGGAGAACGCCATCGGCGTCGTGGTGCCGTCCGACAAGCGCATCAACCAGGACATTCTCATCCCGCAGGGCGCGGCCGGCGACGCGCGCGACGGCCAGATCGTGGTCGCGGCGATCGTCGAACAGCCGAGCCGGCGCGGCCAGCCGCAGGGCAAGATCGTCGAGGTGCTGGGCGATCATATGGCGCCGGGCATGGAGATCGAAGTCGCGATCCGCATGTACGAGCTGCCGCACGAGTGGCCGGACGCCGTGCAGGGCGAGGTGTCGGGGCTCGATCCGCAGGTGCCGGAGTCCGCCAAGCATGGCCGCGAAGACCTGCGCGCCACGCCGCTCGTCACCATCGACGGTGAGGACGCGCGCGATTTCGACGATGCGGTGTTCTGCGAGCGCGTCGGCAAGGGCTTCCGGCTGATCGTGGCGATCGCCGACGTCGCCAGCTACGTCAAGCCCGGCAGCGCGCTCGACGCCGAGGCCTATCAGCGCGGCAACTCGGTGTATTTTCCCAACCACGTCATCCCGATGCTGCCGGAGATCCTGTCGAACGGGCTGTGCTCGCTCAACCCGGAAGTCGACCGGCTGTGCATGGCCTGCGAGATGAAGGTCAGCGCGCGCGGCCGGATCGAGGACTTCCGCTTCTTCGAGGCGGTCATGCGCTCGCAAGCGCGCCTCACCTATACCCAGGTGGCGGCGATGCTGGTCGACGGCGATGCGACCTTGCGCAGGCAATACGCGCCACTGGTGCCGCACCTCGAGACCCTGTACGCGCTCTACCAGGTGCTGCACGAGGCGCGCGCCAAGCGCGGCGCGGTAGACTTCGAGCTGCCGGAGACGCGCATCGTCTACAACGCGGAACGCAAGATCGAGCGCATCGAGCCGGTGGTGCGCAACGACGCGCACAAGCTGATCGAGGAGTGCATGCTCGCGGCCAACGTCTGCGCCGCGGAGCTCCTGATCGAGCACAAGATGCCGGTGCCGTTCCGCGTGCACGCCGGCCCGACGCCCGAGAAGCTCGCGGCGCTGCGCGAGTTCCTGTCCGAGCTGGGTCTGGAGCTCGGCGGCGGCGACGAGCCGCAGGCGCGCGACTACGCCCGGCTGCTGGCGACGGTCGGCGAGCGCCCGGACGCGCGCCTCATCCACACCGTCATGCTGCGTTCCCTGAGCCAGGCGATCTACAGCCCCGACAACATCGGGCACTTCGCGCTCGGCTACCCGAACTACGCGCACTTCACCTCGCCGATCCGGCGCTATCCGGATTTGATCGTGCACCGCGCCATCAAGTCGATTCTCCAGCGCAGGCCGGCGCGCATCACCGATGCCGAGGCGCTGGGTCAGGGCGAGCACCTGTCGGTGACCGAGCGGCGCGCCGATGACGCGACCCGCGACGTGATCCGCTGGCTCAAGGCCGAGTACATGCAGGACAAGATCGGCGAGGAGTTCGATGGCATCATCAGCGGCGTCACCAGCTTCGGCCTGTTCGTGGAGCTGGCCGAGATCTATGTCGACGGGTTGGTGCACATCAGCTCGCTCGGCAACGACTATTATCACTTCGACGCCGCCAAGCACCGCCTGATCGGCGAGCGCAGCAACGAGGTATTCCGGCTCGGGGACCCGCTCAAGGTGCGCGTGGTGCGTGTCGATCTCGACGAGGCCAAGCTCGATTTCGAGCTGGTGGCGCGGGCCGCGTCGCCGGACGGCGGACGCACGCGCGGCGGCCGGCGCGGCAAACACAAGACCGCCAAGCCGGCGCGCGCGGCCGCGGCCAAGACGGAACCCGGCAAGGCCGGCAAGCGCCGCGGCCGGTCCAAGCGCCGCCGGCGCTAGTGCCCGCCATGCCCGAGGCCTCGCTGTACGGCTGGCATGCGGTGCGCGCGGCGCTCGCCCGCCATCCCGAGCGCCTCGAGCGTATCTGGCTGGACATCAAGCACCAGGGCGCGCGGCCCCAGCAACTGCTGGACGCCGCGCGCGCCCGCGGCATCCCGGTCGAGCGCGTGCCCGGCGCCCGGCTCGATGCGCTGGCCGCCGGGGCCCGGCACCAGGGAGTGGCGGCCGTGCTGCGCGCCGGCGCGCCGGTGGTATCCGAGGACCTGCCGGCGTTTCTGGCCGGGCTCGAGGCGACGCCGTTCCTGCTGGTGCTGGACGGTGTCCAGGACCCCCACAATCTCGGCGCCTGCCTGCGCAGCGCGGCCGCCGCCGGCGCCCAGGCCGTCATTGTTCCCAAGGACAATGCCGCGCCGCTCACCGCGGCGGCCCGCAAGGCGGCCAGCGGTGCCGCCGAGGTGCTGCCGCTGCTCGCCGTCACCAACCTGGCGCGCGCCCTGGACCAGCTCAAGGAGGCGGGAGTGTGGCTGGTGGGGGCGGACGGCAACGCCGAGCAGGCGGTCTATACCCTGGACCTCACCGTCCCCCTGGCCCTGGTCCTGGGCGGGGAGGGGCGGGGGCTGCGGCGCCTGACGCGGGAGCGCTGCGATTTTCTGGCCAGAATTCCGATGGCGGGCTCCGTTGAGAGCCTGAATGTCTCAGTGGCGGCGGGCATTTGTCTGTTCGAAGTCGTCAGACAAAGAGCGCCAAATAGCAAGTAGCAAGGGATTGTTTTCCTTGTTACTTGCCACTTGCTACTTGCTACTTTAGAATGCCACCCCTTTCCGGCCTCGCCTAAGCGCCGACCGGTTCCTTGCCTCACCAGCGCGTTCTGGGAGGCTTTAAGCCACAAGGAAGCCACAATGCGTCATTACGAAGTCGTGTTCCTGGTCCATCCGGACCAGAGCGAGCAGGTGCCCGCCATGATCGAGCGCTACCGCGCCATGATCGAGGCCGGCGACGGCAAGATCCACCGTCTCGAGGACTGGGGTCGCCGCCAGCTCGCCTATCCCATCAATAAGATCCACAAGGCCCACTACGTGCTGATGAACATCGAGTGCACGCAGGAGATCCTGCGCGAGCTCGAGACCGCCTTCCGCTTCAACGACGCGGTGATCCGCTCGCTGACCCTGGCGCGCAAATCGGCCGTCACCACGCCGTCGCCGCTCGTCAAGGACGGCCAGGAAGAGGCGCGTGGTGCCGGTGCCCGCGACGACAAGGGCGGCGGTGACGACCGCGACGACAGCAGCGAAGACGAGAGCACCGAGGCCGAGCAGCCGGCCTGACCGAACACGAGGAACACGTCATGTCACGTTTTTTCCGCCGCAAGAAGTATTGCCGCTTCACCGCCGAAGGCGTGGTGGAGATCGACTACAAGGACATCGCCACGCTCAAGGGCTATGTCACCGAGACCGGCAAGATCATTCCGAGCCGCAACACCGGCACCAAGGCGCGTTACCAGCGCCAGTTGACGCGCGCCGTGAAGCTGGCGCGTTTTCTGGCCTTGTTGCCGTACAGCGACAGCCATCGTTGAGCGCGGGGGACTGAATCATGGATATCATATTGCTGGAAAAGGTTCGTAACCTCGGCGGTCTCGGCGACCAGGTCAAGGTGCGCGCCGGCTACGGCCGCAATTACCTGATCCCGAAAGGCAAGGCGGTTATCGCCAATGCCGGGAACAAGGCGAAGTTCGAGGCGCAGCGCGCCGAGCTCGAAATGACGCAGGCCGAGGCGCTCAACCAGGCCAAGGCGCGCGCCGAGGCGATGGCCGGCGTGACGGTGCAGATCACGGCCAAGGCCGGCGACGAAGGCAAGCTGTTCGGCTCGATCGGCACCGCCGATATCGCCGAGGCGGTGACCCGCATGGGCTTCCCGCTGGAGCGCGCCGAGTTGCACCTGCCGCAGGGCCCGCTCAAGACCCTCGGCGATCACGCGGTGCCGGTCTCGCTGCACTCCGAGGTCAATTTCGACATCATTGTGTCGATCGTCGCCGAGGCCTGAGGCGATTTTCGTAGAAATCCCAACGCGAAGACGCCAGGACGCGAAGAACCGCTTTGATCTTCGTTGCTTTGCGTCATTCTGCGTTTCGTCGCGCGCGCTTCACGTTCAGTCGTAGCCCCGGGTATATCGATCGACGCTGATGGACCGCGCGTTCCTGTCAAGGCAGGTCGTCGGCGCGCGGAAAATTTTTGACGTGACGCGCGCGACCGGCCGGGTATAATGGGCCGGCATAATTATTACTACGACGCGGAGGGTCGATGGAAGAACGCGCCTATTCGATCAGCAGCTCCGATGCCGCCACGGAAGTACTCAAAGTCCCGCCGCAGTCCATCGAGGCCGAGCAGTCGGTGCTGGGCGGCCTCATGCTCGACAACCAGAGCTGGGACCGCATCGCCGACCGCCTCGGTCCGAACGATTTCTACCGCAAGGAACACCGGCTGATTTTCCGGGCCGTTGCCGCGCTGTGCGACGACAACCAGCCGGCCGACGTCGTGACCGTTTCGGAATGGCTGGAGAGCAACGGCGAGCTGGGCAACGCCGGCGGGCTGGCCTATCTCGGCGCGCTCGCCAACAATACGCCGAGCGCCGCCAATATCCTCGCCTACGCCGACATCGTCCACGAGCGCGCGGTGCTGCGCAACCTGATCCGCGTCACCACCCAGATCGGCCACAGCGCCTACAGCCCCGAGGGGCGCTCGGCCGGCGAGCTGCTGGACCTGGCCGAGAAGAGCATCATGGACATCAGCGAGCAGGGCGCGCACCGGCGCGGCGGCTTCCATCCGCTCAAGACCCTGTTGACCGCCGCGGTCGACCGCATCGACACGCTGTTCCGTTCGGAGAGCGCGATCACCGGCGTGCCGACCGGCTTCAGCGACCTCGACGCCATGACCTCCGGCCTGCAGGCGGGCGATCTCGTGATCGTCGCCGGAAGACCAAGCATGGGAAAGACCTCATTCGCGATGAATGTCGCCGAGAACGCCGCCGTCGGGCAGAAGCTGCCAGTGGCGGTGTTCAGCATGGAGATGCCCGGCGAGCAGCTCGCCATGCGCATGATGGCCTCGCTCGGACGCATCAACGCCCACAAGGTGCGAACCGGCAAGCTCGACGACGACGACTGGCCGCGACTGACCTCGGCGATCGGTCTGCTGGCCGACGCGCCGATCTTCATCGACGACACGCCGGCCCTGACGCCGCTCGAGCTGCGCTCGCGCTCGCGGCGCCTGAAGCGCGAGCACGGACTCGGTATGATCGTGGTCGACTACCTGCAGCTCATGCAGTCGCCGGAATCGAACGAGAACCGCGCCACCGAGATCTCCGGCATCACGCGCTCGCTCAAGGGCCTGGCCAAGGAGCTCAACGTGCCGCTGATCGCCATGTCGCAGCTCAATCGCAGCCTGGAGCAGCGCCCCAACAAGCGCCCGGTGATGTCCGACCTGCGCGAATCCGGCGCCATCGAGCAGGACGCGGACGTGATCTTCTTCATCTATCGCGACGAGGTCTACAACGAGGACAGCCAGGACAAGGGCACGGCCGAGATCATCATCGGCAAGCAGCGTAACGGCCCGGTCGGCAAGGTGCGGTTGACCTTCCTCGGCGAGTACACCCGCTTCGAGAACTACATCAGCCCCGGCTACGAAGAAGGATATTAGCGCTTGAGGTATCGTGTGTTAGCCACGGGGGGCACGGGGGACACGGGGATAATCAATTTGGATATCGCCGCGCATCGTGGGCTCGCCGACGACCGGCCCCGCATTTCCCCGTGCTCCCCGTGCCCCCCGTGGCTAAGCTGTTTCTCCTCCCGTCATCGCACGCAAGGCGATTTGTATCGACCGCGCCATGGCTAGACCGATCCGTGCCCTGCTGTCGGCCGATGCGCTGCGCGACAACCTCTCCCGGGTGCGCGATTTCGCGCCCGACGCGCGGGTGATGGCGGTCGTCAAGGCCGATGCCTACGGCCACGGCCTGGCCTGGGCCGCCGGGATTCTGGGCGCGGCCGACGCCTTCGGGGTCGCGAGCGTCGAGGAGGGCACCGCGCTGCGTGCCGCCGGCGTGCGGCAGCCGATCTGCCTGCTCGAGGGCTTCTTCGACGCCGAGGAACTGCCCGCCATCGTCAAGGCACAGCTGTCGCCGGCGGTGCATCATAAGAGTCAGTTGTGGGATATGGAGAACACCCCCGGGCTCGCCGGTCTGGACGTATGGCTCAAGGTCGACACCGGCATGCATCGCCTGGGTTTCGTGCCGGAAGCGGCCGTCGACGCGGCGCAACGGCTCAACAAGCTCCCCGGCCTCGGCAGGCTGCGGCTCCTGTCGCACCTGGCCAACGCCGATAACCGCTTCGACGCGGCCACCCCGATGCAGATCGACCGGTTTCTCCAGCTGGCCGCGGAGCTGGGCGGCGAGGTCGTCGGTGAGCGCAGCCTCGCGAACTCCGCCGGCATCGTCGCCTGGCCGGCCAGCCATTTCGACTGGGTGCGGCCCGGGATCATGCTCTACGGCGGCGCGCCGTTGATCGGCCAGCCGGCGCGCGAGCTGGGCTTGAAGCCGGTCATGACGCTCGAAACCGAGTTGATCGCGGTGAATCAACGCCGCAAGGGTGAGCTGATCGGCTACGGCGGCGACTGGGCCTGTCCGGAGGACATGCCGGTCGGCGTGGCGGCCGCCGGTTACGGCGACGGCTATCCGCGCCATGCGCCGGCCGGCACGCCGGTGCTGGTCAACGGGCGGCGCGCCGGCTTGATCGGCCGGGTGTCGATGGACATGATCACGGTGGACCTGCGCGGGGTCCGCGACCCGCGCGTCGGCGACCGCGTGGTGCTGTGGGGCGAGGAACTGCCGGTCGACGAGATCGCCGCCGCGGCCGGGACGATATCCTATGAGCTGCTGTGCCGCGTCACTGCGCGCGTGCCGCGGGTCGAGGTCGGTGCGCCTTAAGCGTCGGGTTTTCTGATAAATTACCCGCCATGGCCAAACCCAAGTCCATCTACAGTTGCAACGAATGCGGCGCGCAGAGCCCCAAGTGGATCGGGCAGTGCCCGGGCTGCGGCGCGTGGAACACGCTGACCGAGACCGCAGTGGTCACGCCGCTCGCCGCCGGGCGCGGCGGCCGCGACATCGGGCCGGCGACGCCGGTGGTGCAGTCGCTCGACGCCATCCCGCCCGAACAGGTCATCCGCCTCGCCACCGGCCTCACCGAGCTCGACCGGGTGCTGGGCGGCGAGGGCATGGTGATCGGCTCGGTGGCGCTGATCGGCGGCGATCCGGGCATCGGCAAGTCGACGCTGCTCCTGCAGGCGCTGGCCGCGATGGGCGCGGACGCGCCGGTGCTGTACGTCACCGGCGAGGAATCCGCCCAGCAGGTCGCGCTGCGCGCGCGCCGGCTCGGCGTGCACGGCGAGCGCCTGCGGTTGCTGGCCGAAAACCGCGTCGAGCAGATCATCGCGATCGCCCGGCAGGAACGGCCGGCGGTGATGGTGGTCGACTCGATCCAGACCGTGTTCACCGACGGCCTGCAGTCGGCGCCCGGCAGCGTCGCGCAGGTGCGCGAGTCGGCCGCGCTGCTGACGCGTTACGCCAAGCACGCCGGCGTCGGGCTGTTCCTGGTCGGGCACGTGACCAAGGAGGGCGCGCTCGCCGGCCCGCGCGTGCTGGAGCACATGGTCGACACCGTGCTGTACTTCGAGGGCGACACCGGCAGCCAGTTCCGCATCGTGCGCGCCATCAAGAACCGCTTCGGCGCGATGAACGAGATCGGCGTGTTCGTCATGACCGAGGCCGGCCTCAAGGAGGTCGGCAACCCTTCCGCGATGTTCATCAGCCGCCAGGGCGACGCGGTCGCCGGCAGCGTGGTGCTCGCCACGCAGGAGGGCACGCGCCCGCTGCTGGTGGAGGTGCAGGCGCTGGTCGACGAGAGCCACGCGCCGAACCCGCGCCGCGTGTGCGTCGGGCTCGACCAGACGCGGCTCGCCATGCTGCTGGCGGTGCTGCACCGGCATGCCGGCATCGCCATGTTCGATCAGGACGTGTTCGTCAACGTGGTCGGCGGCGTGCGCGTCATGGAGCCGGCCGCCGATCTGGCGATTCTGGCGGCCGCGGTGTCGAGCATGCGCAACCGGCCGCTCGGCAAGGACCTGGTGGTGTTCGGCGAGGTGGGTCTCGCCGGCGAGGTGCGGCCGGTGGCGCGCGGCCAGGAGCGTATCCGCGAGGCCGCCAAGCTCGGCTTCCGGCGCGCGCTGATCCCGGCCGCCAACAAGCCCAAGAAGGCCGAGCCGGACATCGAAGTCTTCCCGGTGCGGCGCCTCGACGAGGCCTTGGAAGTTCTTTATCGCTAGACAAGGGTAGGGTGGGGCCCTGCCCCACCATTGTGTCGACCAGGCCTGCATGCCGCTGGTGGGGCAGGGCCCCACCCTACATGCGCCTCTGCGTGAGGTTTTCCTAAGGTCTATTTGAGATAGAACTGCATGCGCGATCCGGCGATCTCGATGACGTCGCCGTTCTTGAGCGTCTCGCCGCGGCCCGGCACCGGGTTGCCGTTGAGCTTGAGCAACTCGCCCTGGCCGCCGGGCACCAGGATGTAGCCGCCGCTGGCGTTGCGGTTGATCACGCCGGCGACTTTGCCGCCGTGGCCGAGGTTGGTGACCGCCTTGGTGATCTCGATGCGCTTGCCGCTGTTCGCGCCGCTCAGCACGAAAATGGAGCCGCGGCGCGGCTCGGCGCCGGCCGCCGGGCGCGGATCGGTCACTGCGTCGTCGGCCTTGCGCGGCGGCGTGATGATCATGGTCTTGGCGAGATTGTCGGCCGGCGCGCGCGCGGCGTTCTCGTTGTTGTAGACCAGCGCGTGCTTGCCGATCACGACGGTGTCGCCGTCCTTGAGATGGTGCTTGGTGATCTTGACGTTGTTGACGAAGGTCCCGTTGGTGCTGTTGAGATCCTGGATGAAGGAATCCTCGCCGACCGTGAAGATCGTGGCGTGGTTGCCGCTGACCGCGAGGTTGTCGAGCAAGATGTCGCTGCCGGGGCGCCGGCCGATGGACATGTCCCCCGGTTTGATGACCAGCTGGTCGATCACCACGTCGTCAAATTTGATCGTTATTTTCGCCATGGTTGCATCTCGCTTAAGCGTGCGGCATTTTGATTGGGCATTGAATAAAGTCGATACCGGTTTGTCAAGCCGTGGCGTCCGCCGACGGCTGTTTGTCGCGCGCGAAGCGCTTGTCGGTGCGCACCAGCACGACGGAAACGTTGTCCGGGCCGCCGCGCGCGTTGGCCTCGTCGACCAGTTGCTGGACTGCGGTGTCGAGCGCGTCGCGATGCTGCTGCAGGATGCGCTCGATGTCCGCGTCCGGCAGGACGTCGGTGAGCCCGTCGGAGCACAGGAGGTAGACGTCGCCCTTGAGAAATGTCTGCTCCTGGACGTCCGGCTCGACCTGCGTATCGACGCCGAGCGCGCGCGTCACCAGGTTCTTGTTGGCCGAGGTGCGCGCCTCCTCCTCGCTGATCAGCCCGCGGTTGAGCAGTTCCTGGACCATGGAGTGATCGACGGTGATCTGGCTGAGCCGGCCGCCGCGGAAGCGATACAGCCGCGAGTCGCCGACATGCGCCACCCACAGTTTGTTGGCGTCGAACAACGCGACCACCACGGTCGTGCCCATGCCGGCGTATTCGGGTTTGCTGCGCGCGGCGTCGAAGATCGCCTGGTTGGCACTGCGGATCGCGTCGATCGCCGCGTCGCCCAGGGCGGTCGCGGGGCGGGGCTTGCCCGGGGCGCGCGCATCCGCCGCCTCGCGCAGGTGGCGGGTGATGAGATCGACCGCCATGGCGCTCGCCACCTCGCCGGCCTGGTGGCCGCCCATGCCGTCGGCGAGCACGGCGATGCCGTTGGCGGGCTCGAGCAGGAAGGCGTCCTCGTTCCGGTCGCGCACCTGCCCGGGATGGGTGAGGCCGCTCATGGCGAGCCCGCTCATGACGCCCCCGCCTTGCGTGGCACGGTGGCGCGCTGGCAGCGGAGCAGCGCGTCGCGCAGCTCGATGCCGCTCTGATAGCGTTTATCGGGATTTTTGTTGAGCATTTTGTCGAGCACGGTCTTGAAGCAGGATGGGAGACCCTCGCGGAGTCGGGTGACGTCCGGGTGACGCTCATTCGCGATCTGGTACATCAACGTCGCCATCGAATCCCCATTGAACGGCTGCCCGCCGGTGAGCAGCTCGAACAAGGTGACCCCCAGCGAGAACAGATCGGTGCGCCCGTCGAGATGCTTGCCGGCGAGTTGCTCCGGCGACATGTAGGACGGCGTGCCGAGGATCACGCCGGTCTTGGTGCGGCTCGAGGCGGTGATGCGGGCGATGCCGAAGTCCGTCACCTTGACCGACTGCTTGGCCTGATCATACATGATATTGGCCGGTTTGATGTCGCGGTGCACCACGTCGTTCTGGTGGGCATAGTCCAGGGCCTCGGCGACCTTGCAGACGATGTCGACCGCCTCGTGCACCGGCAGCAGCCGGTCGGGCCGGATGAATTCGGTCAGGTCCTTGCCCTCCAGGTATTCCATGGCGATGTAGGCGAGGTCGTGCTCCTCGCCGGCGTCGTAGATGGTGACGATATAGGGGTGGTTGAGGCGGCCGGCGGTCTCGGCCTCGCGGAAGAAGCGCGCCTTGACGTCGGCCAGGTCGCTTCCGGCGAACTCCTCGGACAGCGCCATGGTCTTGATCGCGACCACCCGATTGATCTTCGGGTCGCGCCCCAGGTAGACCGCGCCCATCGCGCCCTTGCCGAGCTCGCGGTCGAGCTCATAGCGGCCGAGCGTCGGCTTCTGGTCGGCGCCGTCGAGGATCAGCGTGCCGCCCGGTCCGGCGCGACCGCCGCCGATGATTAAGCTGTTCTCGGCCTGACGGGCGCGCTCGCGGCGCTCCGCGGCGTCGCGGAACTTGTCGCGGTGCTCGAGGATGTAGTCGTAGGCGGCCGCGGCCTTGTTGAACTGGCGCTTGCGCTCGAAATCCAGCGCCAGGTTGTAGATCAGATCGAGCACCGAATCGTCGACCGGCAGCGAGCGGAACTTGTCCATCGCCGAGTCGAGCTGGCCCTGGCCCTGGTAGCTCAGGCCCAGGATGCGGTTGGTCTGGGCGGAATCGGCTTCGACCTGCACTTTGAGCCGCTCGGTGACGAAGAAGCGCTTGGTGACCAGCACCAGGTGGCCGGTGAGCAGCAGCAGCGCCGGCGCCACGGTCTGCAGCCACAACTGCTGGGTGACCAGCAGATAGTGCGCGCCGGTCAGCAGGCCGGCGAACAGCACGAAGGACACGAACCCGCCCGGCCCGGCGGCGACGCGCGGCAGCATGAACATGAGATACAGGACGATCGTGAGCCAGATGCCCATTTCCGCCCACAGCGCCCACTCCGGCCGGCGGTAGAAATCCTCGTTGAGGATGCTGGCCACGCTGTTGGCGGTCAGCTCGAGCTCCGGCATCGCGCGGTCCACCGGCGTCACCAGACGATGGCCGACGCCCTGGGCAGTGGCGCCGATCAGGACGATCTTGTCGCGGAAGGTGCGCGCATCGATCTTGCCGCTCAGCACCTCG
Source organism: Acidiferrobacterales bacterium (assembly GCA_036393295.1). GTDB lineage: Bacteria > Pseudomonadota > Gammaproteobacteria > Acidiferrobacterales > UBA6901 > DASWHF01. The sequence goes on along the minus strand of DASWHF010000045.1, from coordinate 65,884 downwards.
TGGAAGGAGTACCGCGCGAACGGCGGTTCACGGCGCTCGCTGCGCGGATAGAAACCCGAGTACAAACGCGCACGGTCGTCGGTCTCGAGCGTGAGTTTGCCGAGCGTCACGTGCTCGCCGAGCGTCACGCTGATGTCCCGGGCGTCGAGGTTGAGCGAGCGCGCCGCGATCATCAGCGCCAGCGACGGGTAGTACTCGTCGTAGTACTGCATCACCAGGGCATCGGTGCGCACCGCGCCGTCGCTGTCGGGCAGGACGTTGAGATGACCGACGCCGGCGATGTGGCGACCGAAGATCTCGAGCGGCACGGTGGCGTCGACCGCGGTCGGGGCGCGGGCGCCGCTGTTCGGTGGGATCACGACCCGTGTCAGGCGGTTGCGCTGGACGAAATCCGGCAGCGGCTGGTCGGCGCGGCCGAGCGGGCGGCCTTCCTGGAAGAACATCGGCATCAGCACGTTGCGCGCGCGCGGCAAGGCGGCGGCGAGCTGCGCGTCGACATCGAGCTCGCGCGTCGCGCGCGCCAGCCGGTTGCGCAGCTCGGCGGCTTCGCGCGGGGCGCGCCGGCGCAGGCCGGCGTTGTCGGTGACGAACTGCTCGATCTCGCGCAGCTGCACGAGGCCGGGATCGGTCTGGGGTTCGCTCAGCAGGATCTGCAGCGCGATCAGCCGCGCGCGCGCCTGGGAGAGCTTGAGGATCATGTCGCCGAGCACGTTGCGCGGCCACGGCAGGCGGCCGAGCTCGCGGATGCTGTCGTCGTCGATGGTGATGAGCGCGATCTGCTCGGAGGCGCCCGGCTTGCGGCCGGTCATCCCGACGCCGGCGTCGTAGGCGATGGCCTCGAGGTTGCTCAGCAGGCGCAGGTCGGCGATCACCGCCACGATGAACACCAACGCCAGGACCAGGGCGACGAGCGCGTCCCGTTTGAGGAACCCCCCTTTGGCCATGACCCCCGGTCCCCGGCCTGTTTAGTTGTGTGGCTCAGCGCGCTGCATACAGGAAAAATAGTACATCCGGGTCGGGCACCGCAAGCGAAACCAGAGTTAAATTATTAAATTTTCTGCAAAAACCTGCCGGGCGGTCAGCCGAGGAGGCGCTCCAGGACGCGCCGGTAGGTGCGCGACAGGCCGGCGAGGTCGGCTAGCCCCACGCATTCGTCGATCTTGTGGATGCTGGCGTTCAGGGGTCCGAGCTCGACCACCTCGGCGCCGGTCGGGGCGATGAAGCGGCCGTCCGAGGTGCCGCCGCTGGTCGACAGCTCGGTCTTGAGCCCCAGTTCCGCGTGAATTGCCGCGCGCACCGCGTCCACCAGGCGGCCGGCGGGCGTCAGGAAGGGCTTGCCGGACAGGGCCCAGGTCAGGGTGTAGCGCAGGCCGTGGCGTTTCAGCACCTCCTCGACCCGCGCCTTGAGGCCGTCGTCGGTGGAGGCGGTCGAGTAGCGGAAGTTGAAATCGATGCTGAGCTCGCCGGGAATCACGTTTGGCGCGCCGGTCCCGGCGTGGATGTTGGAGACCTGGAAGCTGGTCGGCGGAAAGTGTTCGTTTCCCCGGTCCCAGACGATGGCGCACAGCTCGGCCAGCGCCGGGGCGCAGCGGTGCACGGGATTGTCGGCCAGGTGCGGGTAGGCGATATGCCCCTGGACGCCGTGCACCGTGAGGCGGCCGTTGAGCGAGCCGCGCCGGCCGTTCTTGACCGTATCGCCGACACGCGTGACCCCCGAGGGTTCGCCGATCAGACAGTAGTCGATCTTCTCGCCCTGGGCCGCCAGCCACTCGACCACCTTCACGGTGCCGTCGACCGACGGACCCTCCTCGTCGGAGGTGACGAGCAGGGCGATCGAGCCGGCATGATCGGGGTGTGCGGCGACGAAGTCCTCGACGGCGGTGACGAAGGCGGCGAGCGAGCCCTTCATGTCGGCGGCGCCGCGGCCGTAGAGCAGGCCGTCGCGCACGGTCGGCGTGAACGGATCGCTGGTCCATTTCTCCCGGGGGCCGGTCGGCACGACGTCGGTGTGGCCGGCCAGCACCACCAGTGGTTTCGCCGATCCGCGCCGCGCCCAGAAGTTGTCGACCGCGCCGAAGCGCAGCCGCTCGACCGTGAAGCCGACGCGCTCGAGGCGCTCGATCATCAGCTCCTGGCAGCCGGCGTCGTTCGGCGTCAGCGACGGCCGGCGGATGAGCTCCATCGCGAGTTCGAGCGTACGGTCAGTCACGCGCGCGCCTCGCACGATCCGGGTCGCGCCGGCCGGGCCGGGGGTCGGTGCTCAGATGTCCCGCAGTAGCTCATTGATGCCGACCTTGGAGCGGGTCTTCTCGTCGACCTTCTTGACGATCACCGCGCAGTACAATGAATATTTGCCGTCCTGGGACGGCAGGTTGCCGGACACCACCACCGAGCCGGCCGGGACGCGGCCGTAGCTGACCTCGCCGGTCTCGCGGTCGTAGATCTTGGTGCTCTGGCCGATGTACACGCCCATCGAGATCACCGAGCCGGCCTCGACGATCACGCCCTCGACGATCTCGGAGCGTGCGCCGATGAAGCAGTTGTCCTCGATGATGGTCGGTGCGGCCTGCACCGGTTCGAGCACGCCGCCGATGCCGACCCCGCCCGACAGGTGCACGTGCCTGCCGATCTGGGCGCACGAGCCGACCGTCGCCCAGGTGTCGACCATCGTGCCTTCGTCGACGTAGCCGCCGATATTCACATAGCTCGGCATGAGCACCGCGCTCGGCGCGATGTAGGCGCCCTTGCGCACCGCCGCCGGCGGCACCACGCGGAAGCCGCCGTCGCGGAAGTTCTTGCTGTTGTAATCGGCGAACTTCGACGGCACTTTGTCCCAGTAATTGGTGTAGCCGCCCTTGATGAAGCTGTTGTCCTCGATGCGGAAGTACAGCAGCACCGCCTTTTTGAGCCACTCGTTCACCACCCACTTGCCGCCGTGCTTCTCGGCGACGCGCGCCTTGCCGGCGTCGAGCAGATTGACGGCCTCGTGCACCGCGTCCTTGACGTGGGTCTCGACGCTGCGCGGCGTAATGCTCGCGCGCCGCTCGAAGGCCTCGGTGATGATCGCCTGGATGTCGCTCATGTCGTGTTCCTCTATTTGGACTGCTCAACGCAATAAAATGTTCTTTTGTAGGCGGGGCTTCCAGCCCCGCCGGACGGCGCCCGGTGGAACACGGGCCGTCGGCTGGAGTCGATCCCGCGGCCGGCGGGGCTGGAAGCCCCGCCTACAGTGGTAAGTGTTCTCTTTGCACCTTTGCGTTGGGTGACAATCATAGCGATTCTACATAATTCCGGACGCGTTGGGCGGCCTCGATGCATTCGGTCAGCGGCGCGACCAGGGCCAGGCGCACGCGGCCGCGGCCGGGATTGACGCCGTGGGCGCTGCGCGACAGATAGCCGCCGGGCAGCACCAGCACGTTCTCGCGCCGGTACAGCTCGCGCGTGAATGCCTCGTCGTCGACCGGCGTGCGCGGCCAGAGATAAAAACCGGCCGCCGGCCGTGCCACGTCCAGGACCGGCGCGAGCAGGTCCAGGACGGCGTCGAACTTCTCGCGGTAGAGCGTGCGGTTGGCCGCGACATGCGTCTCGTCGTCCCAGGCGACGACACTGGCCGCCTGGGTCGGTGGCGGCAGCGCGCAACCCTGGTAGGTGCGGTAGTGGAAGTACCGGTCGAGGATGCCGGCGTCGCCGGCGACGAAACCCGAGCGCAGCCCCGGCAGGTTCGAGCGCTTCGACAGGCTGTGGAAGGCCAGGCAATGGCGAAAGCCGGCGATGCCCATTTGCTGACAGACCTGCAGCACCCCGAGCGGCGGCGCGGCGTCGTCGAAATAGATCTCGGAATAGCACTCGTCCGAGGCGATCACGAAATCCCAGCGGTGGGCGAGCGCGATCAGCTCGGCATAATCCTCGGCGCTCAACACCGCACCGCTCGGGTTGCCGGGCGAGCACACATAGACGAGCTGGGTGCGCTCCCAGATCTCGTCGGGCACCGCGCCGAAGTCCATGCGGTAGCCGTCGTCGGCCACGGTGTTGATGAAATACGGCTCGGCGCCGGCGAGCAGCGCCGCGCCTTCGTAGATCTGGTAGAACGGGTTCGGCATGATCACCACCGGCGCGGCGTCGCGGGCGTGATCGACCACCGCCTGGGCGATGGAGAACAGCGCCTCGCGCGTACCGGCGACCGGCAGCACATGCCGCTCCGGATCGAGCGCGCCGGCCTCCAGATGGAAGCGCCGCGTCGCCCAGGCGGCGACGCTCTCGCGCAGCGCCGAGGAGGCGCGCGTCAGCGGATAGTGCGACAGCGCGGCGAGGCTGGCCGCCATGGCTTCCAAAACCGCCGGCGGTACGGCATGCTGAGGCTCGCCCACCGACAGCCGTATCGGGCTGCGGTCCGCCGGTGGCGTCGCGCCGGCCAGCAGCGCCGCGAGCTTCTGAAACGGGTAGGGTTGAAGCCGGTCCAGCCGGGCGTTCATAAGGTGAGATCTGTTTGCACAAAAACGCGCATTATACGGTAAGCCCGGAATGACGGCCAATCCGACAACGCGCTGGCTGCCGGTGGCCTGCGTGCTGGCCGGCGCCTCGATGTGGGGCGTGGTCTGGTATCCGATGCGGCTGCTGGACCAGGGCGGTTTGGCCGGCCTGTGGCTGACGCTGGTGATCTACGCCAGCGCGCTCGCCTTCAGCCTGCCGCGCACCTGGCGCGGCGTCGCCGAGTGGCGCGCGAGCCCGCGGCTCATGCTGCTGCTGATGGCCGCCGCCGGCTGGACCAATATCGCCTTCGTCGAGGCGGTGCTCAACGGCAACATCCTGCGCGTGCTGCTGCTGTTCTACCTGTCGCCGCTGTGGGCGGTGCTGATGGCGCGGCTGGTTCTCCACGAGCGCATCTCGCGCCTGGCGTTCGCGAGCCTGGCGATCGCCATGAGCGGCGCGCTGGTGATGCTGTGGAACCCGGCGCTCGGCGCGCCCTGGCCGCGCTCGGGCGCCGACTGGTATGCGCTGTCCGCGGGCTTCGCGTTCGCGCTGTCGAACGTGATCGTGCGCAAGGCGCAGAACGTCTCGGTGTCGGCCAAATCCCTGGCGGTGTGGTTCGGCGTGACGGTGCTGGCCGCGGTGCTGATCGGCGTCTGGGGCCTGCCGGCGCCGCGCGCCGGCGGCGACATCTTTCTCGGCGCGGTCGCGCTCGGGCTGTTCGGCATCCTGGTCATGACGGTGCTGGTGCAGTACGGCGTGACGCATATGCCGGTGCACCGCTCGGCGGTGCTGGCGCTGGTCGAGCTGGTGGCGGGGGCGGCGTCGCAGCAGCTGTTGACCGAGGAGATCGTCACGGCGCGCGAGTGGTTCGGCGGGGCGTTGATCGTGACGGGCGCCTATCTGGTGGCGCGCGCCACCGTGGGGCCCAAGGGCTGAGCCGCACGCGCTGCCGCGGCGCCGAACCGGTCATCCCGAATAATCCCGCTCCCCGAAGATCGCCGAACCGATCCGCACCAGCGTCGCGCCCTCGCGTATCGCCTCGACATAGTCGCCGCTCATGCCCATCGACAGCTCGTCGAAGTCCGCCAGGCCGAAGCGCGCCCGCGCGTCGTCGCGCAAGCCGCGCAGCCGCGCGAAGGCCGCGCGCCGTTCGGCCTCGCCGGCCGGGTGCGGGCCGACGGTCATCAGGCCGCGCAGGCGCAGGCCGGGCAGGGGTTCGCGCAGCAATTCCTCCAGCAGCGCCGGCAGGGCGTCGGGGGCGATGCCGTGCTTGCGCGGGTCCCCGCTCACGTTGACTTCGATCAGCGCGTCGAGGGTGGCGGCCTGCGCGTGCGCGAGCCGCGCCACGCGCCGTGCCAACGATAGCGCGTCGAGCGAATGCCACCAGTGGAAATTGCCCGGCAGGAACCGCGCCTTGTTGGACTGCAGATGGCCGATGAAATGCCATTCCAGGCCGCGCCCGGCGAAGGCGGGGATCTTGGCCAGCGCCTCCTGCACGGTGTTCTCGCCGAAGGCGCGCTGGCCGGCGGCGGCCGCGGCCTCGATCAGCGCGACCGGATGGGTCTTGGAGACGGCGATCAGCCGCACGTCGGCCGGTGCGCGCCCGGCGGCCGTGGCGGCCTCGGCGATGTGGGCGCGCACGGCGCGCAAGCGGTCGGCCACGCTTCGCGGATCGGCTTCGGCGCTCATGGCGCGCAGTATAGCGCCGACCCGGCGCCGGCGTCCGACCGGAGGCTTTGCTTTTTGCCGGTTCCCGGAATATCGTGTCTACAGGTCTATTGATAGTGCCTTGCGCCGATGTCCCGCCCATGAGCCGCAGCCGCCCGTTAGGCAGTTACTTCTCCGCCGAGGCCCTGGCGCGTCTCGGCATGCCGCGTGATCTCGCCGAGCTGCCCGCGGTGTGCGCGGCCTGGGATGCAGCGGCGGGCGAGGCGCTGGCGGCGCATGTGCGGCCGATCCGCTTTCACGCCGGCGTCCTGACCCTGCGCGCCGACGGCGCGGTGTGGGCGAGCCGGCTGCGTCATCAGCAGTCGAGCCTGCTGGCGCAGCTGCGCGCCTCGCCCGCGCTGCGCGGCGTGGAACGGCTCAGCATCGGCGTGGCGCCGGTCGAGCGGCCCGGCCGGGCCGCGCGCCGCGCGCGGGCGCGCTTGCCGTCGGAGCGGTCACGGGTGCTGCTCGAGACCACCGCGACGCATATCGGCGACCCGGATCTCAAGGCCGCGCTCCAGCGACTGGCGCGCGACCGCAAACGCGAGGCCTGAAGGGACGACCCGCAACTTATGATTCCGACTCTGACCTCGAACCGGGCGCCGTGGCTGCTCGGCGTCCTGCCCATCCTGCTCGCGGCCTGCGTGAGCGCGCCGCGTCCGGCCGGGCCGCCCACGCCGGCCCAGGCGGAAGCGCCGGCCGAGGTCGTCCGGGAGACGCCGGCGCCGGCGCGCGAGCTGCTGCTGAGCGCGGTCGGCGACATCATGCTCGACGGCTCGGCGCGGGCGCTGATGGTCGAACACGGCTACGACTATCCGTTCGTTCACATGCGCGAACTGTTCCGGGATTCGCAGATCGTGCTGGGCAATCTCGAAGGCCCCCTGACCGGGCGCGGCAGCGCCGATCCCGGCAAGCAGTACAGCTTCCGCTCGCCGCCGGATGCGGTCGCGCCGGCCCTGAAGCGCGCCGGCTTCAACGTGGTCTCGCTCGCCAACAATCACACGCTCGACTACGGCGTCGACGGCCTGGCCGACACCATGGCGGCGCTCGACGCGGCCGGTATCGCCCATGCCGGCGCCGGCATGAACCTGGCGGCGGCGCGGCGTCCGGCCGTGCTGACGATCGACGGAACCCGGGTCGCGGTGCTGGCGTATTCGCTGACCCTGCCCGAAAGCTTCTTCGCCGGGCGCGAACGGCCCGGCACCGCCTACGGCCACGAGCAACAGGTGCGCGCCGACGTCGCGGCGGCGCGCGCGCAGGCCGACATCGTGATCGTGTCATTCCACTGGGGCCAGGAGGGCAAGACGACCCTGCGTGAATACCAGCCGCGACTCGGTCGCGCGGCGATCGACGCCGGCGCCCAGGCGGTCATCGGCCACCACCCGCATATCCTGCAAGGCGTGGAGCGCTACAAGGACGGCGTGATCCTCTACAGCCTCGGCAATTTCGCCTTCGGCTCCTACAGCCCGCGCTCGCGCGACAGCGTCGTGGCGCAACTGCGTTTCGTCGATCACCGCTTCCACGAGCTGACGCTGGTCCCCATCAACGTGCACAATTTCGAGGTCAACTTCCAGCCGCAAGTCCTGCCGCGCGACCGGGCCGACCGGGTCGTGGCGCACCTGCAGGAGCTGTCGGCGCCGCACGGCACGGTGCTGGTCAACCGCGACGGGGTTGCGCAGCTCACTCCGATCGCCGCGGCCGCGGCCGGGCGCTGAGGCATCGCCGCGGCGCTCGCCGGTTCTCCCGCCGCCGCCGGTGTGGTTAAATGGCGCCCCATGATCCGCCCCTATGAGCTCTACGTCGGCCTGCGCTACACGCGCGCCAAGCGCCGCAACCATTTCATCTCCTTCATTTCGCTGATCTCGATCGTCGGCATCGCGCTCGGCGTCACGGTGCTGATCACGGTGCTGTCGGTGATGAACGGCTTCGGCGAGGAGCTGCGCGTGCGCATCCTCGGCGTGGTGTCGCACCTGACCGTGTCCGGTCCGGGTGGGCAGCTTGCCGACTGGCGTGCGGCGGCCGGTACCGTCGAGCGGCACCCGGACGTGCTCGCGACCGCGCCTTACATTCAGGGGCAGGGCATGCTGACGCGCGGCAAGATCGCTTCCGGCATCGTCGTGCGCGGCATCCTGCCGGAGACCGAGCCGCGCGTTGCCGAGATCGACCGCAAGATGGAGAGCGGCGCGTTCGGCGACCTCAAACCCGGCGGCTTCGGCATCATCCTCGGGCGCGAGCTCGCCTGGCGGCTGGGCGTGGAGGTCGGCGACGCGGTGACGCTGGTGACGCCCGAGGGCCAGATCACGCCGGCCGGCCTGCTGCCGCGCCTCAAGCGCTTCAACGTGGTCGGCATCTTCAATATCGGCATGCACGAATTCGACAGCGGGCTGGCGCTGATTCATCTGGACGACGCGCAGCGCCTCTACCAGATGCCGGAACGTGTCTCCGGGCTGCGCGTCAAGCTCGCCGACGTCTACCGCGCGCCGCGCGTCGGCTGGGAGCTGCGCGAGGCGATGAACGATGAATTCCGGGTGCGCGACTGGACGCAGGAGCACAGCAACTTCTTCCGCGCGCTGAAAATGGAGAAGACCGTGATGTTCGTGATCATGCTCCTGATCGTGACGGTTGCGGCCTTCAACATCGTGTCGACGCTGGTGATGGTGGTGACCGACAAGCGCGCCGAGATCGCCATCCTGCGCACGCTCGGCGCGCGCCCGGGCAGCATCATGGGGATCTTCATGGTGCAGGGCTCGATCATCGGCATCTTCGGCACGCTGCTGGGCGCGCTCGGCGGCATCGGCCTCGCGACCAATCTCGAGACCATCGTGCCGTTCCTGGAGCGCCTGTTCAAGACCCAGTTCCTGTCGGCCGACGTCTACTACATCAGCGAGCTGCCGTCGCGGCTGCTGTGGTCGGACGTCACGGTGATCAGCGGCGCCTCGCTGCTGATGTGTTTCCTGGCGACACTCTATCCCGCGCGGCGCGCGGCGCTCACCCAGCCGGCCGAGGCGCTGCGCTACGAATGAAGACCGAAACCGTCCTGGCCTGCCGCGGTCTTGCCAAGACCTTCGAGCAGGGTGAATTGTCGGTGCCGGTGCTGCGCGGCGTCGATCTGTCCGTGGCGCGCGGCGAGACCGTGGCGGTGGTGGGGGCGAGCGGCGCCGGCAAGAGCACGCTGCTGCACCTGCTCGGCGGTCTCGACCTGCCGAGCGCCGGCAGCGTCGAGCTCGGCGGTCAGGACTTCAGCACGCTGAGCGACGCGGCGCGCGGCGACTTGCGCAACCGCAGTCTCGGCTTCGTCTACCAGTTTCACCACCTGCTGCCGGAATTCACCGCGCTCGAGAACGTCGCGATGCCGCTGATCGTGCGTCGAAGCCGAACGCGCGAGGCCTTCGACCGGGCGCGCACCATGCTCGCCAAAGTCGGGCTCGACCACCGCCTGGCGCACAAGCCCGGCGAGCTGTCGGGCGGCGAGCGCCAGCGCGTGGCGGTGGCGCGCGCGCTCGTGACCGAGCCGCTGTGCGTGCTGGCCGACGAGCCGACCGGCAATCTCGACCGCAAGACCGCGGAAGGCGTCTACGGCCAGATGCTGGAGCTGCAGCGCGCGCAGGGCACGAGCTTCGTCATCGCCACGCACGACCCGGCGCTGGCCGCGCGCATGGATCGCATCCTGCGGCTCGAGGACGGCGTGTTGCAGCCGGGCTAGTATATTGTAGGCGGGGCTTCCAGCCCCGCTTTGCACGGCCTGGCAACGGAGCGGCGGGGCTGGAAGCCCCGCCTACAAGGAATTGTCGCGGGGTCGGTGATCGGGCGGATGCTTGTGCAGCGCGCGGCGCAGCAGGCGCGCCTTCTTGCGGCGTTCCCATTCGCGTACCACCTGGGTGCGCCAGAACCAGCGCATGCCCCAGTACCCGAGCAGCGCGCTCAGTACCGCGACGATCAACGAGCCGAGCAGCAGCGGCTGCCAGATCGCGCCCATCTCGTTCATGACCCATCGCAGCGACAGCTCGAACGTGACGTCGGACACCTCGATGTTCAGCTTCTTCAACGGATGGTCGAGAATCCAGCTGCCGAGCTTGTAGTTGAAAAAGAAGATCGGCGGCATGGTGAAGGGATTGGTGATCCACACCAGCACCACCGAGATCGGCAGGTTGACGCGCAGCCAGATCGCGCACGCCGCGGCCGGCACCATCTGGAACGGCATCGGGATGAACGCCCAGAACAGGCCGATGGCCATCGCGCCGGAGGCCGAGCGGCGGTTCAGATGCCAAAGATTGGGATCGTGCAAGCGTTTGCCGAAGAACTGCAGGTTCCTGTGCGTCCGGACGAAATGAAAGTCAGGCAGCAGGCGTTTGATGAATTTTCTGGCCATATCGCCAATAGTGTATAGTGGCGCGCACACCGCGACTACACCGTGCCCGCGCCGCCGGTGCGTACGCGTCGCGGTGCCGGGAGGGTGCAAGGAGGCACCGTGCGCGTTTCCGCTCTGGCGTTTCTCGCCGGCATACTCTGGGTGCAGCAGCTCGACACGCTGCCCGATCTGCATTGGGGATGGTTGTTGCTCCCCGCGCTGGCGCTCGCGCGGTATCGGCGCGTCGCCTTGCCGGTGGTGTTCCTGGTCGCCGGCGCCTTGTGGGTCAGCCTGCGCGCCGGCTGGGTGCTGGACGAGCAGCTGCCGGCCGAGCTCGAAGGGCGCGATCTGCGCCTGGACGGCCATGTCGCCGACCTGCCGGTGACCCGGGAGCGCGGCACGCGCTTCGTCCTGGACGTGATCGCGGCCCGCGACGATGACGCGCCGGTGACCGTTCCGCACCGCGTGCAGCTCAGCACTTACGATCCCGGGTTCCGGCCGCAGGCCGGCCAGCGACTGCGGCTCACGGCGCGGCTCAAGCGTCCGCACGGCTTCCGCAATCCCGGCGGCTTCGACTACGAAGCACACCTGTTTCAACAGCGGCTGCGGGCGTTCGGTTATGTGCGCGCCCATCCCCCACCGGAGCGGGTCGAGCAGGACGCGACGGCTTATCCGTTGGCGCGGCTGCGGGCCCGCGTCAGCCGCGACATCGCCGAGCGGCTGCCGGACAACCGCTATGCCGGCATGATCACGGCCTTCGCCAACGGCGACCGCAGCGGCATCGATTCCGCCCAATGGGAGGCGCTGCGCCGCACCGGCACCACCCACCTGATCGCGATCTCCGGCATGCACATCGGCCTGGTGGCCGGGGCGGTGTTCCTGGTCGCGCGCCGCCTGTGGGCGTTGGCCGGGCGCGCGCCGCTGTGGCTGCCGGCGCCGCAGGCGGCGGCGCTGATCGCGCTGCTGGCGGGGGCCGGTTACGCCGCCCTGGCCGGCTTCGCCATTCCCACCCAGCGCGCCCTGGTGATGCTGGCGGCGGGCCTGAGCGCCGGTATCCTGCTGCGCCAGGTCGCCACCGGTCAGCTGCTGGCGCTGGCGCTGCTCGCGGTGCTCATCTTCGACCCGCTGTCGGTCATGGCCGGCGGCTTCTGGCTGTCGTTCCTGGCGGTGGCGGCGATCCTCTACGTCGTGCATGGGGTCGGGCGGGCGCGCGGGCTCCGCCAGTACGGCCGCGAGCTCGTCCGGGTGCAGTGGGCCGTGACGATCGGCCTGCTGCCGGTGTTGATCGTGCTGTTCCAACAAGTCAGCCTGGCGGCGCCGCTGGCCAATCTGCTGGCCATCCCGGTGATCGGGATGGCGACCATACCCGCGACCCTGCTGGGTGTGGCCGTGGAGATGACCGGCCTGGCCGTCCTGGCCGGCGGGCTGTTCCAGTTCGCCGCATGGAGTCTCGACCTGTTGTGGCGGCCCTTGGAGGCCCTGGCCGGCGTCGACGGGGTGATGTGGAGCGCGGCGCAGCCGCCGGCGTGGGCGCTGCCCTGCGCGGCGCTCGGGGTGGCCCTGCTGCTGGCGCCGCGCGGCTGGCCCGGACGCTGGCTGGGTGCGATCTGGCTGCTGCCGCTCCTGGCGGTGCGGCCGGCCGGCCCGGCGCCGGGTGAGCTGTGGTTGACTCTGCTGGACGTGGGGCAGGGGCTGGCGGTGGTCGCCCGGACTGCCGGCCACACCCTGGTCTACGACACCGGCGCGCGCTTCAGCCCGAGCTTCGATGCCGGCAGCGCCGTGCTGGTGCCCTATCTGCGCTACCACGGTATCGGCCGGGTGGATACCCTGGTCGTGAGTCACGGCGACAACGACCACCTCGGCGGCGCGGCGGCGTTGCGCGCGGCACTGCCGGTGGGGCGGATGCTGACCAGCGTCCCGGAGCAATTGCCGGGCGCGGCGCCCTGCCAGGCGCCGGACGGTTGGCGCTGGGACGGGGTCGAGTTCCGCCTGCTGCATCCGCCGCTGCCCGGGCCGGGCAACGACTCGAGCTGCGTGCTCAAGATCGAGTCCGCCGCGGGCGGCGTACTGCTGCCGGGCGACATCGGCGTCGCCGCCGAGCGGGCGCTGGTCGCGCGCCATGGCGATGCGCTCGCCGCGTCGGTGCTGGTGGCGCCGCATCACGGCTCCAAGACCTCGTCCAGCCCCGAGCTGCTGGCGGCGGTCGCGCCGCAGGCGGTGCTGATCCCGGCCGGCTACCGCAATCCCTATGGTCACCCGCATCCGAGTGTGGTCACGCGCTATGCCGAGGCTGGGATCGACCAGTACGACTCGGCACGGCACGGCGCGCTCGCGCTGCGCTGGGCCGGCGGCGCGCCGCGGGTCGAGGCCTGGCGCGAGCGCGCGCGGCGCTACTGGCACGCGCGCTGAGCGAGGCTTTCAGGTCGGGCGCGGCTCTGATAGATTACGCACACTTTTTTGATCCACTCTCAGGTGTTGCATCGTGTTCGAACTGGTCAGAGCCGGCGGCTGGGTCATGATCCCGCTGATCCTGTGCTCCATCGCCGCCCTCGCCATCATCGGCGAGCGTCTGTGGTCCCTGCAGAAGAAATACGTCGCCCCCGGGATACTGCTGGAGCAGGTGCGCCAGTGGCTGGCGCGCCACGAGCTCGACAACGAGCGATTGGCGCTGCTGCGCGACAGCTCGCCGCTCGGCAAGGTGCTGGCGGCCGGCCTGGTGAACCGCACGCACGAGCGCGAGATCATCAAGGAGGCGATCGAGGACGCCGGCCACCAGGTGGTGCCGGAGCTGGAGCGCTACCTCAATACGCTCGGCACCATCGCCGCGATCTCGCCCTTCCTCGGCCTGCTCGGCACGGTGCTCGGCATGATCAAGATGTTCGCCGGCATCGGCAGTCACGGCCTGGGCGATCCGTCGATCGTCGCCGCCGGCATCTCGCAGGCGCTGATGGCGACCGCGGCCGGCCTCACGGTCGCCATCCCGAGCCTGATGTTCTACCGATACTTCCGCGGTCGCGTCGATGAGTTGCTCGTGCACATGGAGCAGGAGGCGCTCAAGCTGTTCGAGATCCTGCACGGACAGCGGGAAAAGGACTGACCGGGCGCGGCGATGAAGTTCCGACCCTCGCGCCCCGAAGAACCCGAGATCAACCTGATCCCGCTGATCGACGTGCTGCTGCTGGCGCTGATCTTCCTGCTGGTGACCACGAGCTTCTCCGACCAGTCGCAGCTGCGCCTGCAGCTGCCGGAGGCGAGCGCCGAGGCCAGGCTCGAGGACGCGACGGTGCGCATTTCCATCGACGCGCGCGGCCAGTACTTCATCGGTGACCGCCAGCTGCTCAACGACAGCGCCGAGGTGCTGCGCGACGCCCTGCTGCAGGCGGTCGGCGGCCGCAAGGACCCGGTGATCGTCGTGCAGGCCGACCGCCAGACCCCGCACGGCGCGGTGATCCGCGTCATGGACGTGTCGCGGCGCCTGGGTTACACCCACCTTACCTTCGCCACGCAGAAGGCCGCCGACGGCGACGCGCCGTGAACCGCCACGCAGACCTCGAATCCGGCGTGCGGGTCTACCGCCGCTTGATGAGCTATGTCTGGCCCTACAAGTGGGTGTTCCTCGGTTCGGTGCTCGGCATGGCCGTGACCTCGATAACCGAAGGCGCCTTTGCCTGGGTGATGAAGCCGCTGATCGACGGCGGCTTCGTCAAGAACGACGCCAGCAGCATCCGCTTCGTGCCGATGCTGATCGTCGCCATCTTCGTGGCGCGCGGCCTGTTCGGCTTCATCGCCAATTATGCGACCAACTGGGTCGGTCGCCAGGTGATCTTCCGCATCCGCAGCGAGATGTTCGCGCGCCTGGTGCACCTGCCGAGCCGGTTCTTCGACGCCAGTTCCTCGGGCATCCTGATCTCCAAGCTGATCTACGACGTCGAGCAGGTGATGAACGCCGCCACCAAGGCGTTCAGCTCGCTGGTCAAGGACAGCCTGTCGGTGCTGGTGCTGCTGACGCTGATGCTGGTGTACAACTGGCAGCTGACGCTGCTGTTCCTGCTGCTGGCGCCGGTGATCGCGCTGTCGGTGCGCGCCATCAGCAAGCGCTTCCGCAAGACCAGCCGCCTGATCCAGCAATCGATGGGCGACATCACCCACGTGGTGCAGGAGGCCATCGAGGGCCAGCGCGTGGTCAAGACCTTCTGCGCCCAGCAGGCGGAGATCCGGGCCTTCGACCAGGTCAACCGCCGCAATCTCAAGCAGGCGATGAAGAAGGCGACCGCGGCCGCGGTCAACGTCCCGGTGATCGAGCTGCTGGCGGCGATCGGCGTGGCGCTGGCGATCTATTTCGCCATGCAGCAGTCGGCGGTCGGGCGCCTGACGGCCGGTGAGTTCACCTCGTATATCACCGCCATGGCGCTGCTGATGCCGGCGATCAAGCGCCTGAGCATGGTCAACGAGGTAGTGCAGACCGGGCTCGCCGCGGCCGGCAGCGTGTTCAGCCTGATGGACGAGGCGCCCGAGCACGACCCCGGCACGCGCGAGCTGGCGAGCGCGCAGGGCAGGGTGGAGTATCGCGCGGTGGGCTTCCGCTACCCGGTGTCCACCGGTCCGGTGCTCGACGACGTGTCGTTCCGCATCGAGCCGGGCGAGACCCTGGCGCTGGTCGGCGCCTCCGGCAGCGGCAAGACCACGGTGGCGAACCTGCTGCCGCGCTTCTACATGGTCGCGAGCGGCGAGATCCTGCTCGACGGCGTCAACGTCAACGCGCTCCGGCTCAACAACCTGCGCGGCCACATCGCCCTGGTCAGCCAGGAGACGGTACTGTTCGACGACAGCATCCGCAACAACATCGCCTACGGATTGCAGGGCGAGATCGACGACGCGCGCATCGAGAGCGCCGCGCGCGCCGCGCATGTGCTCGATTTCGCCGAGCAGCAACCGGAGGGCCTCGATACCGTGGTCGGCGAGCGCGGCGTGCGCCTGTCGGGCGGCCAGCGCCAGCGCATCGCCATCGCGCGCGCGCTCTACAAGAACGCGCCGATCCTGATCCTCGACGAGGCGACCTCGGCGCTCGACGCCGAATCCGAGCGCTTCGTGCAGGAGGCCATGCAGAGGCTCATGGAAAACCGCACCACCCTGGTGATTGCGCACCGCCTGTCGACCATCGAGAGCGCCAGCCGCATCGTGGTGCTGGAGCGCGGCCGGGTGGTGGAGAGCGGCACGCACGGCGAGCTGCTGGCGCGCGACGGCAGCTATGCGCGGCTGTATCGCATCCAGTTCAGCGAGCCCACCGCGCTCCCGGCGGGCCCGGGGCGCCAAACCCCGCGCCCGCCGGCATGAGCGCCGGCCTCGCGGCACACTGGTACCGGGACGGCTGGCTGAGCCGCGTGCTGCAGCCGCTGGCCTGGCTGTACTGCGCGGTGATGACCCTGCGGCGCGCGCTGTACCGCGCCGGCGTGCTGAAAAGCGTGCGGCTGCCGGTGCCGGTGATCGTGGTCGGCAATCTCACCGTCGGCGGTACCGGCAAGACGCCGCTCACGATCTGGCTGTGCGAGCGCCTGCGCGCCGCGGGCTTCCGCCCCGGCGTGGTGGCGCGCGGTTACGGCGGACGCGCCGCGCATTGGCCGCAGCCGGTCAGCGCCGGGTCCGATCCGGCGCAGGTCGGCGACGAGCCGGTGTTGATCGCCCGGCGCAGCGGCTGTCCGGTGTGCGTCGGTCCCGACCGTGTGGCGGCGGCGCGCGCGCTGTTGGCCGCGCAGGACTGCGACATCATCGTCAGCGACGACGGCCTGCAGCACTATCGCCTGGCGCGCGATCTGGAGATCGCGGTGCTGGACGGCGAGCGCCGCTACGGCAACGGCCGCTGCCTGCCGGCCGGACCGCTGCGCGAGCCGCGCTCGCGCGTGCGCCAGGTGGATATCCAAGTGGTGCAGGGCGAGGCACGCGCCGGCGAGGCGGGGATGGCGCTGGCCGTGATCGAGGCCTACCGTCTCGCCGACGGCCGCCGCCGGCCCTTGAGCGAGTTCGCGGCCGAGGCGCCGGTGCACGCGGTCGCCGGCATCGGCCATCCGTCGCGCTTTTTCCGGATGCTGCGCGACGCCGGCCTCAGCGTCGAGGAGCACGCCTTTCCCGACCACCATCCCTACCGGCCCGGGGACCTGGATTTCCCCGATCGACGTCCGGTGCTCATGACCGAGAAGGATGGGGTAAAATGCCGTCGCTTCGCCGACGCGCGCATGTGGGCCGTGGCGGTTGAGGCACGCCTCGCGCCCGCCGTCGCGGACGCATTGTTGTCACGCCTTGAGAGAGACAAACGTGGACAAAAAACTGCTTGATATCCTGGTCTGCCCGATCTGCAAGGGGCCGCTGAAATACGACAAGGCCAAGGCCGAGCTGATCTGCAAGGCGGACCGGCTCGCCTATCCGATTCGCGACGACATTCCGGTGATGCTGGAGGACGAGGCACGGAAAGTCTCCGACGAGGAACTGGGGAAGTGAAACACCCGGCGCCGGGGTGCCACGACGCGGAGCAGCTCGACATGAGCGTCCCCGCGCTTCGTGGCGTCTGTTCACCCGGACGTTGGGCTTTCCCGGACTAGCACCATGTACGTCGTCATTCCGGCCCGTTACGCGGCAACACGGCTCCCCGGCAAGCCGCTGCTGGACATCGCCGGCCGGTCGATGATCCTGCGCGTGCTGGATCAGGCGCGCGCAAGCGGCGCCGAGCGCGTGATCGTCGCGACCGATGACGGGCGGATCGAGCAGGCGGTCAACGCGGCCGGCGGCGAGGCGCTGTTGACCCGCGCCGACCACCCGAGCGGCAGCGACCGCATCGCCGAGATCGTCGAGCGGCTGGGGTTCAGCGACGACGCGGTCGTGGTCAATTTGCAGGGCGACGAGCCGCTGATGCCGCCGGCGCTGATCCGCAGCGTCGCCGACAGCCTGGCGCGGCACCCGGCGGCGGTGATGGCCACCGCCGCGCACCCGATTCACGACGCGGAGAGCTTCGCCAACCCGAACGTGGTCAAGGTGGTGGTCGACGCCGACGGCCTGGCGCTGTATTTCAGCCGCGCGACCATACCCTGGCCGCGCAACGCGCCGGGCACGGCGCCGGCGGCGGGCGCGCTGCGCCATATCGGCCTGTACGCCTATCGCGCCGGATTCCTGCGGCGCTACACCGCCTGGCCGCCGTGCGAGCTGGAACGCATCGAGTCGCTCGAGCAGCTGCGCGTGCTGTGGCACGGCGGCAGGATCGCGGTCCACATCACGCCCGACGCGCCGCCGGGCGGCGTCGATACGCCGGAGGACCTGGAGCGTGTAAGAGATTACTACGGAGAAAAGAGTAAGGAGAAAAGAGAAAAGTAATAGCACTACAGAGGAAAGAGAAAAGAGTAAAGAGAAAAGAGAAAAGTAACGGCACTGCAATGTGCAGCTTTCTCTTTTCTCTTTACTCTTTTTACTTTTCTCTGAGGTAACGATGATAAAGGTTCTATTCGTCTGTCTGGGAAACATCTGCCGCTCACCGACCGCCGAGGGCGTGTTCCGCAAGGTCGTGAGCGACGCCGGGCTCGCCGAGCGCGTCATCATCGATTCGGCCGGCACCCATGCCTATCACGTCGGCGAGCCGCCGGACGTGCGCGCCCAGACGGCGGCGGCGCGCCGCGGGATCGATCTGAGCGCGCTGCGCGGCCGTCGCGCGACACGCCGCGACCTCGAGAGCTTCGACTACGTGCTGGCGATGGACCGCGAGAACTACGAGCATCTCCTGGACATCTGTCCGCCGGGCCTGGAGACAAAAATCCGCCTGTTGCTGGAGTTCGCGCCGCACCGTCCGGAGCGCGAGGTTCCGGATCCTTATTTCGGCGGGGACAGCGGGTTCGACCGGGTGCTGGACATGGTCGAGGAGGCCGCCCACGGCCTGCTCGCGCATATCCGTCGCGAACATCTCTGACGGCGGACCGGCCCGCGGCAGCGGGCCGGTCAGCGACGACCGCTTACTGATTTTCGATCTTGTGGGTCTCGGCGTTTTCCGCCGGTTCGTGCGTCTCGACCTCGACCAGCGGCGCCGGCGCCGGACTCGCGGCCGGCGGTTCGCTGCGAACCGCGGCCGGCGCGGGCGGGGCCTCGCGTGCGAATTCGTTGCCTACCGACTCGTTGTGCTCCGGGTGCTCCGGCCGGCCGGATTCGGGACGCGGCTCGGTGCGCAACTCGGCGGTTTGCGCGCCGTTGCCCTGGCCATTGCGGTGTCCGCCGGGCGACCGTTCCGGACGATCACGCCGTGTTTCGCCGCGTGTCTCCATGGGTGCACTGTTTTCACGGGGTGCACTGTTTTCAGGTTGGCCCTCGGTGCCGCCCGCCGGGCGCTGTCCGCCTTCGGCCTGACGCTGGCTGCCGCGTCCGCGGCGCCCGCGACGGCCGCGGCGCCCCCCGCGGCCGCTGCTTTCGGCACGCTCCCGCGGCGCGCCACCGGCACGCGGCTCGGCGGCCGCCTCGGGCGTCGCCGGGCGTGGTTCGCCCGGCTTGGCCTCCGGGCGCTTGCCGCCGCCCGGTTGGGGGCGTGGCCCGCGCGAGGCGCGCGGGTCGGGCCGGCGCCCGCCGCCGTGCGGCGGACGGCCGCCCGGACGTGGTGTGCCGCCGGGACGCGCTGCCGGCCGCGCCTGCGGCTTGCGGGGCGCTTCGGTCGTGCTGCCGCCGCCGAACAGGCGCTTCAGCAGGCGCTTGACGAGCCCGACGGCGGCCGGGGCCGCCGCCGGCGCCGGGGGCGGCGGGGCCGGGGCATGGGTGAGCGGCGCGACCGCCGGTGTCTCCGGCGGCGCCGGCGTGCCCGGCCGGGCCTTCACGTCCTCTTCCTCTTCCTCCTCGACCGGCTCGATCTCGTAGCTCGGGATGTCCATCTCCTGCTCGTATTCCTCGGTCTTGAGGCGGCGGATCTGGAAGTGCGGCGTCTCCATCTCCGGGTCGGGCATGATGAACAGCGGCGTGCCGAAGCGCGACTCGATCTGAGCGATCTCGTAGCGCTTCTCGTTGAGCAGGAAGGTCGCGGTCTCGACCGGCAGGTGCACATGCAAGGCCGCGGTGTTCTCCTTCATCGCCTCTTCCTGGATGAAGCGCAGGATGTGCAGCGCCGAGGGCTGCACGCCGCGGATATGGCCGCTGCCCTCGCAGCGCGGGCAGACCAGGGTGCTGGACTCGCCGAGCGACGGCCGCAGGCGCTGACGTGACATCTCCAGCAGGCCGAAGCGCGAGATGCGCCCGACCTGGACGCGCGCGCGATCGGCCTTCAGGGCCTCGATCAGGCGGTTCTCGACGGCGCGCTGGTTGCGCGCCGGGGTCATGTCGATGAAGTCGATGACGATCAGGCCGCCGAGGTCGCGCAGCCGCAGCTGGCGGGCGATCTCGTCGGCCGCCTCGAGATTGGTGTTGAGCGCGGTCTCCTCGATGTCGGCGCCCTTGGTGGCGCGCGCCGAGTTGACGTCGATCGTGACCAGCGCCTCGGTGTGGTCGAACACCACCGCGCCGCCGGATTCCAGGCGCACCGCGCGCGAGAACGCCGACTCGATCTGGTGCTCGATCTGGAAGCGTGAGAACAGCGGCGTGTCGTCGGTGTAGAGCTTCAGGCGCGGGATGTTCTGCGGCATCACCTGCTGCATGAACTTGAGCGCGCGCTCGTGGATCTCCGCGTTGTCGATCAGGATCTCGCCGATGTCCTGGCGCAGGTAATCGCGGATCGCGCGGATCACCAGGTTGCTCTCCTGGTAGATCAGGAACGGGGCGGCGCGCTGGGCGCCGGCCTGGCTGATCGCGTCCCACAGGCTCACCAGGTAGTCGAGGTCCCACTGCAGCTCCTCGGCGCTCTTGCCGATGCCGGCGGTGCGCACGATCACCGAGTAGTCCTGGGGCAGGTTGAGCTGGGCGAGCGCCTCGCGCATCTCGGCGCGCTCCTCGCCCTCGATGCGGCGCGAGATGCCGCCGCCCTTGGGGTTGTTGGGCATCAGCACCAGGTAGCGGCCGGCCAGGCTCACGAAGGTGGTGAGCGCCGCGCCCTTGTTGCCGCGTTCCTCCTTCTCCACCTGGACGACCAGCTCCTGGCCTTCCTTCACGACGTCCTTGATCCGCACCTGGGCCATCGGGGTGCGATTGTCGAAATCGCGGAAGTAGATGCGCGAGATCTCCTTGAGCGGCAGGAAGCCCTGGCGCTCGGAGCCGTAGTCGACGAAGCACGCCTCGAGCGACGGCTCGACGCGGGTGATCTTGGCCTTGTAGATATTGCCTTTCTTCTGCTGGTAGCTGGCGGATTCGATATCGAGGTCGAGGAGTTTCTGACCGTCGACGATAGCCACGCGCAACTCCTCAGTGTGAGTCGCGTTGAACAACATTCTTTTCATTGTGTCTGTCCCGGACGCCCGGTACGGCATGCCCGTACCCGGCGCGGACCACCTCGAGTCCGTCAGCGACCCGCGCCGGCCGGCCGCGGTGTTTCCGCGGCCGGCCCGGATGGGTCGTAGGCTGGAAAATCTTTAGGCGATCCCCGCGCTCGGGGCCTTCCGCCCGGAGCGTCACGATTCTTGTGCAATGCTCTTACAGGGGGTGAGCAATGCTAAACCCGTCGCGTCCGCCCAGGTCGTCGCGGCGGCCGTTGGCCTGCCTGCGGTCTGCACGCGGACTGCTGTGATCGGTGCGGTCGCGTAAGCGGTGTTGGCACCGGATCGGTACTCGTTCCTGCCGGTGGCCGTCGGTCTCAAGACCTCGGGTCCAGCCCTTGCAATATAGCAGTGCGCCCGCATCCCTGCAATTCTGCTATGATTTTTCCCTTATGAGCGCCGCCAAGACCGCCCGGGCCGGGCCGCCCAAACCCGCAGTCCGCCACCTCGAGATCGACGCCGCCCACGCCGGGCAGCGCCTCGACAATTTCCTGATCGGTCAGCTCAAGGGGGTGCCCAAGACCCATATCTACCGGTTGGTCCGCAAGGGCGAGGTGCGCATCAATAAGGGCCGCTGCCGGCCGGACACCCGCCTCGCGGCCGGCGACGTGGTGCGCATCCCGCCGGTCCGCACCCGCGAGGCCCAGGCCCGTCACCTGCCGGGGGCGGCAGCCTGCGAAAACCTCGAGTGGCTGGATACGCGCGTGCTCTACGAGGACGAGGCGCTGGTCGCGGTCGACAAGCCCTCGGGCCTGGCGGTCCACGGCGGCAGCGGCGTGAGCTTAGGGTTGATCGAATCGCTGCGCCGCCTGCGCCCGCACGCGCCGATGCTGGAGCTGGTGCACCGGCTCGACCGCGACACCTCCGGCTGCCTGCTGATCGCCAAGAAACGTTCGGCGCTCACCGGCCTGCACGCCCAGCTGCGCGAGGGCGGCGTCGACAAGCGCTACCTCGCATTGGTGTCGGGCGCCTGGTCCGGCAAGGCGCGGAGCGTCGAGGCGGCGCTCGCCAAATACCAGCTCGCCTCGGGCGAGCGGCGGGTCAATGTCGAGGACGGCGGCAAGGAGTCGGCCAGCCGTTTCACGCCGCGGCGCGTCTATCGGCACGGTACGCTGGCGGCGACCCTGGTCGAGATCCGGCTGCTCACCGGCCGCACCCATCAGGCGCGCGTGCACGCCGCGCATATCGGCCATCCGATCGCCGGCGACGACAAATACGGCGACCCGGCCTTCAACCGCGCGACGCGCGCGCTCGGCCTGACAAGGCTGTTCCTGCATGCCAGCACGCTGCGTTTCCGCCATCCGCTGAGCGGCGCGGCGCTGGCGCTCGAGGCGCCGCTGCCGGCGGAGCTTTCGGGACTGCTCGAGCGGCTGGTGCAACCGGAGATCGAGACATGAGCCGGTCTTACGACCTCATCGTGTTCGACTGGGACGGAACGCTGATGGATTCCGAGGCCAAGATCGTGCGCTGCATGCGCGCCGCCGCGGTCGACCTCGACATCGCCGTGCCGGGCGAGGAGGCGGTGCGCCATATCATCGGCCTCGGCCTCGGCGAGGCGCTGGCCGCGCTGTTTCCGCGCTGCGACGTGACCACCCGGGCGCAGCTGGCCGAACGTTACCGCGAGCACTTCCTGGTGCACGATCAGGGCGCCATGCCGCTGTTCCCCGGCGTCGATGCGGGGCTGGCGGCGCTCGCCGACCGCGGCTTCCTGCTGGCGGTGGCGACCGGCAAGGCGCGCCGCGGCCTCGAGCGGGTGCTGGACGACACCGCCACGCGCCGTTACTTCGCCGCCACGCGCTGCGCCGACGAGACCTGCTCCAAGCCGCACCCGCGCATGCTCGAGGAGATCCTGGAGGTCACCGGCGTCGAGGTCGCCCGCGCCCTCATGGTCGGCGACACGGTCTACGATATGGCGATGGCGCGCAACGCGGGCCTGCCGGCGCTGGCCGTGAGCTACGGCGTGCACACCCGCGAGTCGCTGCTGGCGAACGGCGCGCTGGCCTGCCTGGACAGCTTCGACGCGGTGTGCGCGTGGCTCGGATGACGACGACGGGCCGCGCCGACCGGCCGCTCGCCGCCGGCGAGGCGATCTGCGCCAGCGCGGCGCTACGCGACGGCGGGCCGGGGGTGCGCTTCCGGGTACGCTGGCGCGGCCTGCCGGCGCCGGCCTTTGCCGTGCGCCATGCGGGCCGGGCGCAAGCCTACTTGAACCGCTGCGCGCACCGCGCCGTCGAGCTCGATTGGATCGAGGGCGAATTCTTCGACGCCGCGGGAAGCGAACTGATATGCGCCACGCACGGCGCGCGCTATCATCCCGCCACCGGCACCTGCCTGGGCGGGCCGTGCGCGGGCCTGGGCCTCGTCGCCCTGCCGGTGCTGGAGCGGGGCGGGCGGCTGCTGCTCGGCCGGCACCGTGACCTGGACGACGGCGCGGTCGCGCCGGGCGCCGAATGACACTGCGGAAGACACGAACATGAGCGAGAACACCATATCCTCATCGGGAGCATCGACGTCGCCGGGCGGCGGCTGGGAGCGCCAGGTCCTCGAACGCCTGGCGGCGGAGTCGCTGATCGAGCAGCGCCGGGCGCGGCGTTGGGGAATTTTCTTCAAGCTGTTCCTGGCGGCCTATCTGCTGTTGCTGCTGATCCTGTTCCTGGCCGGCGGCTGGGGCGACCGTCCGCTCGCCAAGCGCTACACCGCGCTGGTCGATCTCGACGGCGTGATCGAGTTCGGCGGCGACGCCAGCGCCGACAACGTGATCACCGGCCTGCGCGCCGCCTTCGAGGACAAGGGCACGGTCGGCGTGATCCTGCGCACCAACAGCCCGGGCGGCAGCCCGGTGCAGGCCGCCTATATCTACGACGAGATCAAGCGCCTGCAGGAACTGTATCCCGAGGTGCCGTTGTACGCCGTGGTCGGCGACATCTGCGCCTCCGGCTGTTACTACGCGGTCGCCGGCGCGCGCAAGATCTACGCCAATCCCGCCAGCATCGTCGGCTCGATCGGCGTGCTGATGGACGGCTTCGGCTTCGTCGACGGCATGAAAAAGCTCGGCATCGAGCGGCGCCTGCTGACCGCCGGCGAGAACAAGGGCATGCTCGACCCGTTCTCGCCGCTCGACGCCAAGTCGCGCCGCCACGCCGAGACGCTGCTCAAGGAGATCCACGAGCAGTTCATCGCCACCGTCGAGGAGGGGCGCGGTGAGGCGCTCAAGGACGACAAGGATCTGTTCAGCGGTCTGTTCTGGACCGGCGACAGGGCCCGCGCGCTCGGTCTCATCGACGAGTTCGGCAGCGCCGGTTACGTCGCGCGCGAGGTGATCGGCGCCGAGGACATCGTCGACTTCACCGTCCAGCCGGGCTTCTTCGACCGCTTCGCCCGGCGCCTCGGCACCGCCATGGCGCGCGGTCTCGGCACCGAGATCCTGCAGCGCACGCCGGTGATGAAGTAATAAACTGTAGGCGGGGCTTCTAGCCCCGCGATGCCGTGCAAATCCGAACACGGCGGGGCTGGAAGCCCCGCCTACAATTATTATGTTTCAAATCACCTCAACGCCCTCGGCCTCGAGCATGCGCACCAGCCGTATCAGCGGCAGGCCGATGAGGGCCGTCGGGTCGTCGCCCGCGAAGCGCTCCAACAGGGCAATGCCCAATCCTTCCGAGCGCAGGCTGCCGGCACAGTTGTAGGGCTGCTCGCGTTTCAGATAACGCTCGATCTGCGCGTCCGTGAGCGTGCGGAACTGCGTGCTGTAGGGGATCACTTCGCGCCGAACCCTCCCGGTCGCGCCGTTGACCAGCGCCAATCCGGTGTACAGCGTGACACGCTGACCGGAGGCCGCACGCAGTTGCTCCACGGCCCCGGCATGGTTGCCGGGCTTGCCGACGATTTCCCCGCGCTGCACCGCGACCTGGTCGGAACCGATGACCAGCGCCCCCGGATGTGCCGCCGCCACCGTCTCGGCCTTGGCGACCGCCAGGCGCTCGACCAGCGCCTCGGGCGACTCGCCCGCCCGCGGCGCCTCGTCGACGTCCGGTGCCACCACCTCGAACGGCAGCAGCAGCCGCAACAACAGCTCGCGGCGGAAGCGGGAGGTGGAGGCGAGTATTAGGCGCATAAATGCAGTGACCAGTGTAGGAGTAGGGTGGGGCCGTGCCCCACCGAAAGGTTATGGTGGGGCAGGGCCCCACCCTACGCAGGCTATTCGATTTCCACCAACGCCTCGTCCGGATTGACGTTGTCGCCCTTGGCGATGTTGACGGCCTTGACGGTGCCGGCGATCGGCGCCGGGACCTCGTTCTCCATTTTCATGGCCTCGATCACCAGCACCGGATCGCCGGCCTTCAGCTTGTCGCCGACTTTCACCAGCACATCGACGACGGTGCCGGGCATGGAGCTGGTGACGTCGCCCTCCTGGGAGGCCCTGGGGCGGCGCGAGTCCTTCGACACGCGCCGGGTATCGACCACGCCGCCCTCGGTGGGCACGACCTCCATGAGCGTCTCCACCAGGATCTCCTCGGGCACGCCGTCCACCGATACGTAGAACGGCCGGCGCTCCTCGCTGCGGTGGCCGGCGCCGGTGATCTTCAGGTGATAGGTCTCGCCGTGCACCGTGACGTTGAACTCGGTGGGCGCGAGCGGATGCACCGGGGCCTGCGCGCCGGGCGGCGGCAGCAGCGGCTCGGGCGTGAGCGTGCCGGCGGCGCGGCCCTCGAGGAAGGCGCGCCCGACCTCGGGGAACATCGCGTAGGTCAGCACGTCCTCTTCACTGCGGGCGAGCGCGCCGATGTCGTGGCGCAGCCGGTCCATTTCCGGACTCAGCTGGTCGGCCGGGCGGCAGGTGATGACCGTCTCGTCGCCGATCGCCATCTTGCGCACGGCGTCGTTGATCGTACCCGGCGCGCGGCCGTAGCGGCCCTGCAGGTAGAACTTCACCTCGTTGGTGATGCTCTTGTAACGGCTGCCGGTCAGCACGTTCAGCACCGCCTGGGTGCCGACGATCTGCGAGGTCGGCGTCACCAGCGGCGGGTAGCCCAGGTCCTCGCGCACCCGCGGGATCTCGGCCAGCACCTCGCTCATGCGGTGCAGCGCGCCTTGCTCCTTCAACTGGTGCGAGAGATTGGACATCATGCCGCCCGGCACCTGGTTGATCTGCACGCGCGTGTCGACGCCGTTGAAGTCGCTCTCGAACTGGTGGTATTTCTTGCGCACCTCGTGGAAGTAGAAACCGATCTCCTGCAGCCGCTCGAGGTCGAGACCGGTGTCGTAGGGCGTGTCGCGGAACGCCACCACCATGCTCTCGGTCGGCGAATGGCTGGTGCCCCAGGACATGGCGCTCAACGCGGTGTCGACGTGCCGGCAGCCGTTGGCGACCGCCTCGTACATGGCGATGTTGGCCACGCCCACGGTGCTGTGCGAATGGAAGTGCAGCGGCAGCCCGACCGCCTTCGCCAGCGCGCGGAACAGCTCGGCGGCGCGCGCCGGGGTGAGCAGCCCGGCCATGTCCTTGATGGCGATCGAGTGGCAGCCCATCTTCTCCAGCGCGACGGCCTGGGCGACGAAGTGCTCGATGGTGTGCACCGGGCTGGTCGTGTAACAGATCGCCCCCTGGGCGTGCTTGCCGGCGTCGATCACCGCCTGCACCGAGACCGTGAGGTTGCGCAGATCGTTCATGGCGTCGAAGATGCGGAACACGTCCACCCCGTTCTCGGCCGCCTTGTCCACGAAGGCGCGCACCACGTCGTCGGAGTAATGCCGGTAGCCGAGCAGGTTCTGGCCGCGCAACAGCATCTGGATCGGCGTCGCGGGCAACGCGGCCTTGAGCCGGCGCAGCCGCTCCCAGGGGTCCTCCTTCAGGAAGCGGATACTGGCATCGAAGGTCGCACCGCCCCAGGCCTCGAGCGACCAGAAACCGGCCTGGTCCAGCTTCGGGCAGATTGGCAGCATGTCCTCGGTGCGCAGCCGGGTCGCGATCAGCGACTGGTGCGCGTCGCGCAGGATCAGCTCGGTGATGTGGACCTTGTTTTTCGATGCCATGCGCGCTGCCTGATTACAGACGGTGATGCGCCGCGATCGCGGCGGCGATGGCGGCCGCGAGATGCGCCGGCGGGCGCCGCTGCGAGTAGTTTATCAGCTCCGGATGCTGCTCGACGAACCCGGTATCGAACTGCGCGCTGCGGAAGGCCTCGGCCTTGAGGATCTGCATGTGATAGGGGATGGTGGTCTTCACGCCCGACACGCCCATGTCGCGCAACGCGCGCCGGGCGCGCGCCAGCGCGCGTTCCCAGTCGAGCGCCCAGATCGTGAGCTTGGCGCACATTGAATCGTAGTACGGCGGAAACTCGTAGCCGGTGTAGATCGCCGCGTCGGTGCGCACGCCGGGGCCGCCGGGCGAGTAATAGCGCGTGATTCGCCCGTAGTTCGGCAGGAAATCGTTCTTCGGGTCCTCGGCATTGATGCGGAACTGGATGGCGTAGCCGCGCCGCTGGATCCGGTCCTGGGTGTAGGACAGCGGCTCGCCGGCGGCGATGCGGATCTGCTCCTGGACGATGTCGACCCCGGTGATCTGCTCGGTGACGGTGTGCTCGACCTGCAGGCGGGTGTTCATCTCCATGAAATAGAAATGCCCGTCGCGGTCGAGCAGGAACTCCACGGTGCCGGCATTCTCGTAACCGACGGCGCGCGCCGCGCGCACCCCCAGCGCGCAGACCTCGGTGCGCTGTGCGTCGCTGAGCTGCGGCGAGGGCGCGATCTCCACCAGCTTCTGGTTGCGCCGCTGAATCGAGCAGTCGCGCTCGAACAGGTGCACCAGATTGCCGTGGCTGTCGCCGAGCACCTGCACCTCGATATGGCGCGGGCGGCTGACGAACTTCTCGACGAACACATCGGCCGAGCCGAAGGCCTTGCCGGCCTCGGAGACGACGCGCTCGAAATTGCGCTCGAGCTCGGCTTCGTCTTCGCAGCGGCGGATACCGCGCCCGCCGCCGCCGGTGGTGGCCTTGAGCATCACCGGGTAGCCGATGCGCCCGGCCAGGGCCAGGGCCTCGTCCAGGTCCGCGAGGCTGGCATCGCTGCCGGGCACCACCGGGATGCCGGCGGCGATCATGGCCCGGCGCGCCTCGATCTTGTCACCCATGCGGCGGATGACCTCCGCGCTGGGGCCGATGAAGCGGACGCCGCGGCGCGCGCAGACCTCGGCGAGCTGGGGATTCTCCGACAGGAAGCCGTAACCCGGATGCAGGGCGTCACAGCCGGCGGTGACTGCGAGGTTCACGATGCGGTGAACGTTGAGATAGCCGCCCACCGGGTCCGGCCCCAGACTGTAGGCCTCATCGGCCTTCTTGACGTGCAGGGCGCTGCGATCGGCGTCGGAATAGATCACCGCCGAGGTGATGCCGAGCTCGGCGCAGGCGCGTACGATGCGGACCGCGATCTCGCCGCGATTGGCTACCAGGATCTTCGAGATCAAGCCGGGCTCCTGTGGGCGGTGGCGTGCCGGTTTCCGGGCCGGAGGCGCGCCGGCTGGGGGCGGCGGGCAGCCGGGACCGACCTTTTTACGGAAGGGTGGCGGGGGTGTCAATATTCCCGGGCCGGGGTAAGGTAATTTTGACAGCGAATACGCGCAGTTATATGATGCGCGGCTTATGTTCGGCAGCTTGCCCGCGATCATCGACCCGCTGAGGCTCGCCGACGAGGGCGTGCGCCTCAAAGGGGAGTTGTCGCCGGAGGCCATGCCGCGGCTGCTCGCGCTGTGCCGCGACCCCGGCGGGCAGGTGGTGCTGGACCTGAGTTTCGAACGCAGCAGTGAGGGCCAGCGGCTGATGCGCGGCCGGCTCGATGCCGAGCTGAGCTTCACCTGTCAGCGCTGCCTCGAAGCGGTGAGCTGTCCGGTGCACGCCGACGTCATGCTGTTGCTGCGCCGGCCGGGCGAGACGGCGCGTTCGGCCGATGGGGCCGATGAGTCCGACGAGGCGCTCGAGGTGCCGGGCCCCTTGAGCCTGGCGGCGCTGGTCGAGGACGAGCTGATCCTGGCGCTGCCGATGTTCGCGCGGCACGCGCCCGGTACGTGCCGGACCGCGGCCGTCGCCGAGGACGATGCCGGCGGTGGACGGCCGCACCCGTTCGCGGGGCTTCGGCAGCTGAAACGCGGCAAGAAGGACCAGCGGTAACGAATTTTTGTCAGTTCTGGAACGAGGAACATCAAATGGCAGTTCAAAAGAGTCGCAAGACGCCGTCGAAACGCGGGATGCGCCGTTCGCACGATGCTCTGAAGACGCCCAATTTCTCCATCGAGCCGACCAGCGGCGAGACCCACCGACGCCACCATGTCAGCGCCAGCGGCTTCTATCGCGGGCGCAAGGTCATCGACACGAAGTCCGACTGACCCGAGCGGGCTCTGAGGCCGATGCGGGGTAGTCGCCCTTGACCGTCACCATCGCTCTGGACGCCATGGGGGGCGACCATGGCCTCAGCGTCACCGTTCCCGCCGCATTGGCGGTGCACGACCGGCAGCCCGACCTCAAGCTGATACTGGTCGGGCGCGCGGACGCGCTGCGCGAGGCGTTGGCGGCCCGGCGCCGCACCGAGGGGCCGCGCCTGATCATCCGGCACGCCTCCGAGACGGTCGGCATGGACGAGCCGCCGGCCCAGGCGCTGCGCGGCAAGAAGGATTCGTCCATGCGCGTGGCCATCAATCTCGTCAAGGAGGGCGCGGCCGATGCCTGCGTCAGCGCCGGCAACACCGGGGCGCTCATGGCCACGGCGCGCTTCGTGCTCAAGACGCTGCCGGGCATCGACCGGCCGGCGATCATCACCGCTTGGCCGACCCTGCACGGTCACGTGCACATACTGGATCTCGGCGCCAACGTCGACTCCACGCCCGAACAGTTGTTGCAGTTCGGCATCATGGGGTCGCTGCTGGTCGGCGCGATCGAGGGCAAGCCCGACCCCAAGGTCTGCCTACTCAACATCGGCGTCGAGGACATCAAGGGCAACGACACCGTAAAGAAGGCCGCCGAGCTGCTGCGCGCCAGCGGCATCCACTACGGCGGCTATGTGGAAGGCGACGAGATCTTCACCGGCAAGGCCGACGTCATTGTCTGTGACGGCTTCGTCGGCAACGTGACGATGAAGGCGAGCGAGGGGCTGGCCAAGATGATTTCGCAGATGATGAAGCAGGCATTCATGCGGAATACCTTTACCCGGCTGGCCGGGTTGATCGCGCTGCCGGTGATCAAGGCCTTCCGGCGCAGCGTGGATCCGCGCCACTACAATGGCGGGACCCTGGTGGGCCTCAACGGCGTGGTCATCAAGAGCCATGGCAGCGCCGATGCCTACGCCTTCGAGCGCGCCATCCTGGTGGCGCTGTCCGAGGCGCACAAGGAGGTTCCGCAGCTGATCGGCCGCCGTCTGGCATCCATGCTGAGCACCCCGCAGAGCACCAGCGAGACCGCATGACACATTCACGCATCGTCGGCACCGGCGGTCACCTTCCCGACAAGGTCCTGACCAACGCCGATCTGGAAAAGATGGTCGATACCACGGACGAGTGGATCGTCTCGCGCACCGGCATCCGCGAGCGCCATATCGCCGCCGACGGCGAGACCACCTGCGACCTGGCCGAACGGGCCGCGCGCAAGGCGCTGGCCGCGGCCGACACCGATCCGGCGGAGATCGACCTCATCATCGTCGCCACCACCACGCCCGACCGCATCTTCCCCAGCACCGCCTGCCTGCTGCAGGAGCGGCTCGGCATCCACGGCTGCGCGGCCTTCGACGTGCAGGCGGTGTGCACCGGTTTCGTCTACGCGCTCGACATCGCCGACAAGTTCCTGCGGCTCGGCAGCGCGAAGTGCGCGCTGGTGGTCGGCGCCGAGACGCTGTCGCGCATCGTCGATTGGACCGACCGCGGCACCTGCGTGCTGTTCGGCGACGGCGCCGGCGCGGTGGTGCTGAAGCCCGACGCGCGTCCGGGCATCATCTCCTCGCACCTGCACGCCGACGGCCAGTACAAGGAGCTGCTGACGGTGCCGGCCGGCATCTCGCAGGGTTACGACCAGGTCATGCGCAATGAGGCCTACGTGCAGATGCAGGGCAACGAGGTCTTCAAGGTCGCGGTCAACACCCTCGGGCGCATCGTCGACGAGACCCTCGAGGCCAACAAGATGCAGAAGAGCGACGTCAAGTGGCTGGTGCCGCACCAGGCCAATATCCGCATCATCAGCGCCACCGCCAAGAAGCTCGGCATGTCCATGGACCATGTGGTGGTGACGGTCGACCGGCACGGCAACACCTCGGCCGCCTCGATCCCGCTGGCCTTCGACGAGGCGGTGCGCGACGGCCGCATCGAGCGCGGCGATACCGTGCTCATGGAGGCCTTCGGCGGCGGCTTCACCTGGGGCTCGGTGCTGCTCACTTTTTGATGCGCCGGAAAATCACGCAGATTCCATACGGGCCTTAAAATTATGTCATTGGCATTCGTTTTCCCCGGACAGGGCTCGCAATCGGTCGGCATGCTCACCGACCTGGCGGCCCGGCACCCGCAGGTGAAGGACACCTTCACCGAGGCCTCGGGCGCGCTCGGCTACGATCTGTGGAAGCTGGTCGCGGACGGGCCCGAAGAGCGGCTCAACCAGACCGAACATACCCAGCCGGCGATGCTGGCGGCCGGAGTCGCCGTGTGGCGCGTGTGGCGTGAGGCCGGCGGGCCGGCGCCGGTGGTGATGGCGGGCCACAGCCTCGGTGAGTACACGGCCCTGACCTGCGCCGGGGCGCTCGACTTCATCGCCGCCGTCAAGCTGGTCACCGACCGCGGTCGCTACATGCAGGAGGCGGTGCCGCCGGGGCAGGGCGGCATAGCGGCGATCCTGGGCCTGGAAGACGAGCAGGTGAAGCAGCTATGCGAGGCGGCCGCCGAGGGCGAGGTGCTGGCGCCGGTCAATTTCAATTCGCCGGGCCAGGTGGTGGTCGCCGGCACGGCGGCGGCGGTGGAACGGGCCGTCGAGCAGGCCAAGGCCGCCGGCGCCAAGCGCGCCGTGATGCTGCCGGTCAGCGTGCCGTCGCACTGTGCCCTGATGAAGCCGGCCGCGCAGCGCATGGCCGAGCGGCTTGCCGACATCAGCCTGCGCAAGCCGGCGATTCCGGTGCTGCACAACGCCCACGTGCGCGCCGAGCAGGACCCGGAGGCCATCAAGCAGGCGCTCGTCCGGCAGATCGAGTCGCCGGTACGTTGGGTGGAAATCGTCCGGAAAATGGCCGCCGACGGGGTCGACAAGCTGGTAGAATGCGGCCCGGGCCGGGTGCTGACCGGGCTCAACAAGCGCATCGCCAAGGAGGCCACGACCTTGCCGGTGTACGACGACGACAGCCTGAAGCTGGCCCTGGGCGCCGTGGGAGCGGCCGCCCGGCCGGCGAAATAAGAGGGACGCACGCGAAATGTCATTGACTGGAGAGATCGCCCTGGTGACGGGCGCGAGCCGCGGCATCGGCCGGGCCATCGCCCTCGAGCTGGGCCGGCAGGGCGCCACGGTGATCGCCACCGCAACCTCAAGTGATGGCGCACAAAAGATTAGCAATATATTGAAAGAAAACGGAATTAAAGGCGAGGGTGCAGTGCTCAACGTGACCGATCCGGCATCGATCGATCAGCTCCTCGAACATATGCAGAAAGGCGCCGGCGCCCCCAGCATCCTGGTGAACAATGCCGGCATCACCCGCGACAACCTGTTGATGCGCATGAAGGACGAGGAGTGGGACGCCATCATGGAGACCAACCTCAAGTCCCTCTACCGCATGTCCAAGGCCTGCCTGCGCGCCATGACCAAGGCCCGTAAAGGACGTATTATAAGCATCGGCTCGGTGGTCGGCGCCACGGGCAATCCCGGCCAGACCAACTATGCCGCCGCCAAGGCCGGGGTGATGGGTTTCACGCGGGCGCTGGCGCGCGAGATCGGCTCGCGCAACATCACGGTGAACGCGGTGGCGCCGGGCTTCATCGACACCGACATGACGCGCGCGCTCTCCGAGGAGCAGCGCGGCGCGCTGATCCAGCAGATTCCGCTGGGGCGGTTGGGGCAGGCCGAGGACATCGCGCATGCGGTCGCCTTCCTGGCCTCGCCGCAGGCCGGCTATATCACCGGCATCACCCTGCACGTGAACGGCGGCATGTACATGAATTGATTTTCCCCGCGCGCGGCGTGCGGGTGGACTAAACCGGGTGATTCGTGTTTACTATGCGGCCTTCCGAGGCCGGTCAGCCCATTTTCGGCAATCTGTTGGAGGACAAAGCAACTATGAGCAGTGTAGATGAGCGCGTCATGAAGATCGTCGTGGAGCAGCTCGGCGTGAACGAGAGCGAAGTCACCAAGGAATCGTCTTTCGTCGACGACCTCGGCGCGGACTCGCTCGATACGGTGGAGCTGGTCATGGCCCTGGAGGAGGAGTTCGATTGCGAAATCCCCGACGAGGAAGCCGAGAAGATCACCACCGTCAAGCAGGCGATCGATTACATCAACGCGCATCTCAAATAAGTCGTCGGGATTGTCGTGTCTGATCGGGCCGCCGACCACAGCGCGTGGCGGCGGCCTTTTTGGTTTCCGGCGCCCGGTCAGGGGCCGGACGCATCCTTCTCTTCCATAGCGGTTAAGAGGCACCAGCATTGAGCAAGCGGCGCGTCGTGATCACCGGCATGGGCATCGTCTCCCCGCTCGGGATCGGTCTCCGTGACAACTGGCAGGGCATCGTCGAGGGCCGCAACGGCATCGGGCTGATCACGCAGTTCGACGCCACCGGCTTCCCGTCGATGATCGCCGGCGAGGTCAAGGGCTTCGATCCGACGGTATTCCTGTCGGAGAAGGAAGCGCGCAAGATGGACCGCTTCATGCAGCTCGGCATGGCCGCCGGTATCGAAGCGATCAAGGATTCGGGAATTACCGTCACCGAGGCGAACGCCGAGCGCATCGGCGTACACATCGGCTCCGGCATCGGCGGCCTGCACACCATCGAGGCCGGCACGCGCACCCTGATCGAGAAGGGTCCGCGCCGCATCTCGCCGTTCTACATCCCGATGAGCATCATCAATATGATCTCCGGCAATCTGTCGATCCTGTACGGCATGCAGGGCCCGAACCTGGCGATGGTGACGGCCTGCACCACCGCCACCCATGCCATCGGCGACGCCGGACGGCTCATCGAGTACGGCGACGCCGATGTGATGGTCGCCGGCGGCGCCGAGTCCTCGGTCACGCCGACCGGCATGGCCGGCTTCGGCAACGCGCGGGCGCTCAGCACGCGCAACGACGACCCGGCCACCGCCAGTCGCCCCTGGGACAAGGACCGCGACGGTTTCGTGCTGGGTGAGGGCGCCGGCATCGTGGTGCTGGAGGAGTACGAGCATGCCCGCCGGCGCGGCGCGCGCATCTATGCCGAGCTCGCCGGTTTCGGCATGAGCGGCGACGCCTATCACATGACCAGCCCGGCGCCGGGCGGCGAGGGCGCAGCGCGCTGCATGCGCAACGCGCTGCGCAACGCCGGCGTCAATCCCGACCAGGTGCAGTACGTCAACGCCCACGGCACGTCCACGCCGCTCGGCGACAAGGCCGAGACCGCGGCCGCCAAGCTCGCGTTCGGCGATCACGCGCGCCGGGTCGCGATGAGCTCGACCAAGTCCATGACCGGCCACCTGCTGGGCGCCGCCGGCGGCATCGAGGCGGTGTACACCGCGCTCGCCATCCACCACCGCGTGGCGCCGCCGACCATCAATCTCATCACCCCCGACCCGGAGTGCGACCTCGACTACGTGCCGAACACCGCGCGCGATCTCGACATCGACGTGGCGCTGTCCAACTCCTTCGGCTTCGGCGGCACCAACGGCACGCTGGTGATGCGCCGCATCGCCTGAGCGCGGCCGCGCCGCGGCCCATGTCCGACCCACGCTGCGTCAGTCTCGACGGTTTTCCCGATCTCGCCGATCTGCACGCGGGATTTCCCGAACGCTACCCGCATCTGCTCGAGAGCGTCGCGCGCGGTACGCCGCAGGCACGCCATGACATTCTGTTCGCCTTTCCGGGCGCCCACCTCAGGTGGGACGGCGCGGTCGTCGCGCTGGACGGGGTTGCGCGCGGCGAGGGTTTCCTCGACGCCCTCGATGGCTGGTGGCGGGCCGAGTCGCGCGCACCGGCGCCGCCCTCGGCACTGCCGTTCAGCGGCGGCTGGTTCCTGTTCCTGAGCTACGAGCTGGCCGAGTCGATCGAGCCGTGTCTGGCGCCGCTCAGGCGCGATGCGCGCCTGCCGGTCGCGCTGGCGACGCGTTTTCCGGCGGCGATCGTCCGCGATCATGTCGAGCGCCGCTGCTGGCTGGTCAGCGAGGACGACGACCGCGCCGACGCACGCCTGGCCCGCATGCGTGCCGACCTCGCGACGCTACGCGCCTCGCCGGCGGACGTCGAGCTGGTCGATTGGCAGGAGGAGGACCCGGACCGGTACCGGGCGCGCATCGCGCGCGTGCTCGATTACATCCGCGCCGGCGACGTGTTCCAGGTGAACCTGTCGCGCGGCTGGCATGCGCGGCTGGCGCGGGCCCCGCGCCCGGTCGACGTCTACCGGCGACTGCGGGCCGCCAATCCCGCGCCGTTCGCCGGCCTGATGCGGCTCGACGCGGAGCGCGCGGTGATCAGCTCCTCGCCCGAGCGGCTGGTGAGCGTGCGCGACGGCCGCATCGTGACGCGCCCGATCGCCGGCACCTATCCGCGCGGTCGCGACGCCGCGGACGACCTCGCCCGCACGCGCGAGCTGCCGCGCAATCCCAAGGAGCGCGCCGAGCACGTCATGCTGCTTGACCTGGAGCGCAACGACCTCGGCCGGGTGTGCGCCACCGGCAGCGTGCGGGTCGCCGAGCGCCTCGTGGTCGAGAGCTACCGGCATGTGCACCATATCGTCTCGCAGGTCGAGGGCCGCCTGCGCGCCGGCGTGACCCCGGCGCAGGTGATCCGCGCGGTGTTCCCCGGCGGCACCATCACCGGCTGCCCGAAGGTGCGCACCATGCAGATCATCGCCGAACTGGAGGACGGTGCGCGCGGCGCCTACACCGGCTCGATGGGTTATCTCAACCGCGACGGCAGCCTGGATCTCAATATCCTCATCCGCACACTGGTGCAGGACGGCGCCACGATCGCCTGGCGCGCCGGCGGCGGCATCGTCGCCGACTCGCAGGTCGAGCGCGAGCTCGACGAGACCCGCGCGAAGGCGCGCGGGCTGTTGAACGCCTTGTGCCCCGCCGAGGCGACCGCATGAAGGCGCTGGTCGACGGCCGAGCAGCCGACAGCCTGCCGCTCGACGACCGCGGCCTGCACTACGGCGACGGCGTGTTCGAGACCGTGGCGGTGTGCGCCGGGCGGCCGCTGTTGTGGGAGCGGCACCTCGAACGCCTGCGCCGCGGCTGCGCGCGCCTCGGCCTGCTCGCGCCCGACGCGCAAGGCTTGAGCGACGAGCTCGCCGCGCTGTGCCGGGACGCGGGGCCGCGCGCCGTCGTCAAGCTCATCGTGACGCGCGGCGGCGGCGGGCGCGGCTACGCGCCGCCGGACGACGCCCGCACGCGGCGCATCCTGCTCAGCCTGCCGTGGCCGGATCACGACCCTTTGAGCGCCGTGCGCGGCGTAATGGTGCGCCGCTGTCGCACGACGATCGGCCGCAATCCGCTGCTCGCCGGCATCAAGCACCTCAACCGCCTCGAGCAGGTGCTGGCGCGCCGCGAATGGCGCGATGAATTCGCCGAAGGGCTGCTCAGCGACGCCGACGGCTGCGTCATCGAGGGCACGATGAGCAACCTGTTCCTGGTGTCGAGGGGTACCCTAATCACGCCGGACCTGTCACAATCCGGCGTCGCCGGCGTGATGCGCGCCGAGGTGCTGGAGGCGGCGCGCGCCCTGGGCATCGCCGTGGCGGAGCGCGGTGTGCCGGCCGCGGAACTCGCGGCGGCGGACGAGATGTTTCTGACCAACAGCCTCATCGGCCTGTGGCCGGTGCGGCGATTGGACGACCGGGACTTTCCGATTGGCGAGCTTACGCAAACGCTACAGAAGGCGACTGCTGGTGCGCAGTGCTTCCGGCAATATGATTAATTTCTTCCTGAAGGCCTTTGCGGCCGGCATCGCCGCCGTGCTGCTGATCGCCGGCGGCTATCTCTACTGGTTCAGCGTTACGCACCTCGCGCCCGAGGCGCGGATCTACGTCGTCGAGCCGGGTACCGCGCTCAAGGCCTTCTCGCGGCAGCTCTATGAGCAGAACGTCCTGCCGGATCCCCACACCCTGGTGGTGCTCGCCTATCTCAAGGGCCAGCAGCGTCAACTCAAGACCGGCGAGTACCGGTTCCGCACCGGCATCACCGCCATGGAGCTGCTCGATCAGGTGGTCGCCGGGCGCGTCGTCGAATACCCGTTCACCGTCATCGAGGGCTGGAACTTCAAGCAGATGATGCAGGCGCTGGCGGCAGCGCCGCGCGTGACGCGCACACTGCACAACCTCAAGCCGGAACAGGTCATGGCGAGCCTCGGTTACCCGGGCATGCATCCGGAAGGGCGCTTCTATCCGGATACCTATTACTATCCGGCCGGCATGTCGGACCTGCTGATCCTGCAGCGTGCCTTCGACAAAATGGATCGGCACCTGCACGAGGCCTGGGCGAACCGCGCCGCCGATCTGCCGCTCGAGTCTCCGGACGAGGCGCTGATCCTGGCGTCCATCGTCGAAAAGGAGACCGGGCTCGCCGGGGAGCGTGGCCTGATCGCCGGCGTGTTCACCAACCGCCTGCGCATGGGGATGCGGCTGCAGACCGACCCGACGGTGATTTATGGCCTCGGCGATACCTATACCGGCCGTATCCGCACCCGCGACCTGCGCGGCCCCACGCCCTACAACACCTATGTCATCAAGGGCCTGCCACCGACCCCGATCGCCATGCCGAGCGGCGCGGCACTCAAGGCGGTGGTCAATCCCGAGACCACGCGCGCCCTGTATTTCGTCTCGCGGGGCGACGGCAGCCACGAGTTCTCCGAGACCCTGGAGCAGCACAACCGCGCCGTCGAGAAGTACCAGCTCCAGGGCCGCAAGCGCCCGAACGCCGGGTCCGCGAAGGGCGCGCCGCCAGCCGGCACGCGCACCACGCGGGCGGCGCGTTAGTCCGGCATGGCGCGCGGGCAGTTCATCACGCTCGAGGGCGTCGAAGGCGCCGGCAAGAGCACCAGCCTGGCCTTCATCGAGGCCCTGTTGCGCGACGCCGGGGTAAAGCTCCTGGTCACGCGCGAGCCGGGCGGCACCGAACTTGGCGAGGCCATCCGCGGGCTGTTGCTGCACGGCCGCGACGCGATGGCCGCCGATGCCGAGCTATTGTTGATGTTCGCCGCCCGCGCCGAGCATATCGCGCAACGCATCCGCCCGGCGCTCGACGCCGGCATCTGGGTGCTGTGCGACCGCTTCACCGACGCCACCTATGCCTACCAAGGCGGCGGGCGCGGTATCCCGGACGCGCGCATCGCCGTGCTGGAGGACTGGGTGCAGGGCGGGCTGCGGCCGGACCTGACGCTGCTGTTCGACATCCCGGTGGAGGAGGGGCTGGCGCGCGCCGGCGGCCGCGCCCGGCCCGACCGCTTCGAGCGCGAGGAACAGGCATTCTTCGAGCGGGTGCGCGCGCATTACCTGGCCGCCGCCCGGCGCGAGCCGCAGCGCTTTCGTGTGATCGACGCGCGCGTGAGCGTCGCGGAGGTCGAGGCGCAATTGCGCGCTGTCCTGACGCCGTGGCTGCCATGAAACCCGAACCGAGCCTGACGCCCTGGACCCAGCCGCTGGCCGCGACCCTGGGCGCCGACCTCACGCGTCTCGGCCACGCCTTGCTGCTGCACGGGCCGGCGGGCCTGGGCAAGCACGACCTGGCGCTGCACCTGGCCAAGCGGCTGCTGTGCCTGGCACCGGGTCTGGACGGCGCGGCCTGCGGGAGCTGCCGCAGCTGTCACCTGCTGGCGGTCGGCAACCACCCGGATTTTCATCCGATCGCGCCGGCCGAGGCGGGCCGGGCGATCCTGGTGGACCAGATCCGCGCGCTCGCCGATTTTCTCTATCTGCGCCCGCATCTGGCGCCGCGGCGACTGGTGGTCATCGCGCCGGCGGACGCCATGAACATCAATGCCGCCAACAGCCTGCTCAAGCTGCTGGAGGAGCCGCCGGCGGACAGTTACCTGCTGCTGGTCAGTGACCGGCCGGCACGGCTCCCGGCCACGGTTCGCAGCCGCTGCGCCCAGATCGCGGTGCGCCCGCCGGCGACGGCGGCCGCCCTGGACTGGCTCGGCCGGGCAGGCGTGGCGCCGGCGGCGGCAGGGGTGCTGCTGGGCCTGACCGGCGGTGCCCCGCTGCGCGCCCTGGCGCTGGCGGAGGGGGATTTCCTCGCCGGGCGCGAGGCCCTGCTCGAGGACCTGGAGGGGTTGGCCCGGGGGGCGGGCGATCCGCTCGCCTGCGCCGGACGTTGGAAGGCGTTCGGGGCCGCTTTGGCCCTGACCTGGCTGCAGGGGCTGCTGGCCGACCTGATCCGGTCGCGCCAGGCCCCGGCGGCGGCGCTCGGCAACCACGATCTGCGGGGGCGGTTGCATGACCTTCAAAAGCAGTTAAACTTGAATCAGTTGTACCGGTTTTTCGATTCCGTTTCGGAGAGCAGGAATTTCCTGGGCGGCCCACTGGACGAGCTTCTGTTGTTGGAAGACATATTGATCCGCTGGGCCCGACTGACGCGGCTTTCTCCATCCCATGGTTGACTGAATGAAGCCCGTGCCGAACATCGCGCGTCCGGGAGTACTCTCCCTGACGATCAAAGACAAAAGCGCCCTGTACGCCGCCTACATGCCGTACGTGAAGGGCGGCGGCATCTTCATCCCGAGCAGCAAACCTTACAAGATCGGCGACGAGGTGTTCATGCTGCTGACGCTCATGGACAGCAAGGAAAAGATCCCGGTCGCCGGGCACGTGGTCTGGGTGACGCCGGTCGGCGCCCAGGGCAGCCGCGCCGCCGGCATCGGCATCCAGTTCAGCGAGAAGGACTCGGGCGCGGCGCGCAACAAGATCGAAGGACTGCTGGCCGGCCAACTGCACTCCGACAAACCGACCCACACGATGTGACATGGCGCCGCTCACCGACTCGCACTGTCACATCAACTTCGAGCCCCTCCACCAGCAACTCCCGCAAGTCCTGCAGAACGCCCGGGACCTGGGCGTGGGTTACATGCTGTGCGTGGCGGTGAATCTCGAGGACTACCCGCAGGTGCGGGCGCTGGCGCATGCGCACGACCATATCTATGCCTCGGTCGGCGTGCACCCCAACGAGCGCGACGGGCGCGATCCGAGCGCCGAGGAGCTGATCGCGCTGGCCGACGACGAACGCGTGGTGGCGATCGGCGAGACCGGGCTCGATTACTACCGCTCGCAGGGCGACATGGGCTGGCAGCAGCAGCGCTTCCGCCGCCACATCGCGGCCGCCAAGACCTGCGGCAAGCCGCTCATTATCCATACGCGCGAGGCCGCCGCCGACACCTTGCGCCTCATGCGCGACGCGGGCGCCGCCGACATCGGCGGGGTGATGCACTGCTTCACCGAGAGCTGGGAGACGGCGCGCGCGGCGCTCGATATGAATTTCTATATTTCCTTCTCCGGCATCGTCACCTTCCGCAACGCCGAGGCGCTGCGCGAGGTCGCCCGCCGGGTGCCCGCGGACCGCCTGCTGATCGAGACCGACTCGCCCTACCTGGCGCCGGTCCCGCATCGCGGCCGGACCAACGAGCCGGCCTATGTGCGCCATGTCGCCGAGCAGTTGGCCGAGCTGCGCCGGGTGAGCCTGGAACAGATGGCTGAAGTCACTACCGATAATTTCTTCACGCTGTTCCGCGCCGCGCGCCGCGCCGCCTGAACGCGGCGTCACATTAAAAATAACTTGTAATATATTGATATTACTAAGATAAGTTTGCGATCTCCAGCGCCTCCTGGAGGGTCTCGATGCGCGTATAGCAGTGCGGCGAGAAGCGGATGCCGCCACCGCGCGGCACGCACACGACATTCTGGCCGCGCAGCGCGTCGTACAGCTTGTCGACGGCATGGCGACGGTGGCGGAAGGTGACGATGCCGGCATAGCGCCCGGGGCGCGGGTCGCTCAACAGCTCCAGATCGGGATACTGTTTGATGATCTCGAACAGGTATTCGGCGCGCGCCAGCACGCGCTTCTCGATCACCGGAAGCCCGATCTCCTCGAACAGCGACAGGCTGGCGCTCAAGGCGTGGATGCCGAGCATGTTGGGGCTGCCGCATTCGAAACGTCGTGCCGAACGCGCCGGCCGCCAGGCGCGGCGCTCGAAGTCGTAGAGGTCCTCGACCATGTGCCAGCCGTATTCATGCAGAGTCAGTTTCTCGCGCCACGCCGCCGAGCAGTAGAACACCGCGATGCCCTCCGGACCGAGCAGCCACTTGTGGGCGTCGGCCATGAGGAAATCGATGTTCGCCGCCTGCACATTATGGTCGAACACGCCGAGACCCTGAATGGCGTCGACGCAGAAGGCCACGCCGCGCGCGCGGCAGGCGGCGCCGAGCTTCTTGAGTTTCACCCGCAGGCCGAGGCCATACTGCACCGAGCTCACCGCCAGGATCCGCGTGCGCCCGTCGATCGCCGCGAGCAGCGCCGTCTCGGGATCGTCGACGCCGGTCAGCGTCACCGGGCGCGTGGTCACACCGCGCCCCGCGAGCGATTCCCAGACGATGCGGTTGGAGGGGAACTCCTCGGCGGCGATCACCACGTTGTCGCCGTCGTTCCAGGGAAAGCCGTGGGCCACCATGGACAGCGCCTCGGAGGTGTTCTTGGTAAGGGCGATGTCGTCGGGGGAGGGGGCATGGACCAGCGCGGCGAGCCGGCGGCGCAGGCCCTGCTCGGTCTCGACCCAGTCGTTGTAGTCGCGCGCGCCCATGTCGACGTTCTGGGCGGCGAACGCGCGCACCGCGTTGCCGGTGCGCAACGGCCAGGGCGCGACCGCGGCATGGTTGAGGTAGCGGAAATTCCGTTCCACCGGGAATTCCTGCTCGAGCAGGTCGTCCAGATCGGACATGGGGGCGGGCTCCGAAAAAAAACGCCGATACTACGCGCCGCGCCGCCGACGGTCCAGGGCGCCCGGCGGCGGCCGGATCCTTTGCTAAACTCAAGAGCAGCGCCGGCCGTCGGCCGGTTCAATTAATAATTCTCACTGACCAAGGCGAGGACCACCATGACCAGTACGGCACCGGCCGCCCGCGCGGCCACCCCGCAGCGCCTGCGTTTCCACGGCCAGGGCGGGACCCTGTTCGGCATACAGATCGTCAATCTGCTGCTCACCATCGTCACGCTCGGCATCTACAGTTTCTGGGCCAAGGTGCGGGTGCGGCGCTATCTCTATGGCCAGACCGAGTTCACCGGCGATCGCTTCGCCTACCACGGCCGCGGCAAGGAACTGTTCATCGGCGCGCTCAAGGCCTTCGGCCTGATCGTGCTGTTCTATGTGCTGCTGGTGATCGCGCAGATGCTGATCGGCGACGTCGCCGTGCTGCTGCTGTATCTCGCCATCCTGGTGGCGATCCCGTTTGCGCTCTACGGCGCCATGCGCTACGCGCTGAGCCGCACCTCCTGGCGCGGCATCCGCTTCTCGTTTCGCGGCGACCTCAAGGAGTGCATCAGCACCTACCTGGGCGGCATGCTGCTGACCCTGCTGACCCTCGGCATCTATTACCCGTGGTTCCGCACCCGCATGCGCAGCTACTGGGTGAACAACACCTATTTCGGCAACACGCCGTTCCGCTTTCAGGCCGATGCCAAGGAACTGATCGGCGGCTACCTGCTGGCCATCCTGCTGACGATCCCGACCCTGTATCTCGTCTGGTTCTGGTTCGCCGCCAAGGTGCATCGCTTCGATTGGGCGCATACCCAATTTGCCGAGGCGCCGTTCCGCTCGACCTACACCGGCGGCGGCCTGCTGTGGCTGACGATCAGCAATCTGCTGCTGGTCGTCGTGACCCTCGGCCTGGCCTTCCCCTGGGTGCTGATCCGCACGCTGCGCTACCAGTTCGACAACACGCTGATGGAGGGCCAGGTCGACTGGACGCGCGTGCAGCAGGACGCCCAGGCGCGCGTGGGCGCCACCGGCGAGGGCCTGGCGGACGCGCTGGATATCGGTTCGGCGCTCGGTTAGCCGCGCATGCAGCGGCTCTGGAGCGGGCGCTACCTCGACGGCGTCAGCGCCGGGACGGTGGACGTCGAGATCGGCATCGGCCGCGAGGCGCTGCGCATTGCCGCGCCCGCGGGGGTGATGATCTGGCGCTACGCCGACATCACCCAGACCCAGGGGCGCTACGCCGGCGAGCCGGTGCGCCTCGAGCGCGGCACGCAGGTCCCGGTCGACGCCATCATTGTCGACGACATCGCCTTTCTCGCGGCCATTCACGCGACCGCGCCGCAGGCGGCGCGCCGGCTGCACAATCCGGCGCGCCGTCGCGGCCGGCCGCTGTGGGTCGCGGCGGCGGCGGTCGGCGGCATCCTGGCCGGCGCGGCGCTGTATCTGTGGGGGATTCCGGCGGCCGCCGAGGCGATGGCCGAACGGGTGCCGGTGGAGTGGGAGGAGAAGCTCGGCGATACCGTGGTCGAGAGCCTGGTCGGGGACCTCAAGGTCTGCGAGGGTGGGGCGGTCCGACCGGTGATCGACGATCTGGTGGCGCGCCTCGACCGTGCGGCGCCGGCGCATCCCTACGACTTCCGGGTCACCCTGGTCGATGATCCGACGGTCAACGCCCTGGCGGCGCCCGGCGGTGGGATCGTGGTGTTTTCCGGGCTCCTCCAGGACACCACGCGCCCCGAACAGCTCGCCGGCGTGCTGGCCCACGAGATGCAGCACGTGCTGCAGCGCCACGGCACCAAATCCCTGTTCCGCCGCATGTCGAACCGTTTGTTGCTGTCACTGCTGGTCGGCGATCTGGGCGGCGCCACCGCGACGGTGCTGGAAACCGCCGAGTCGCTGCACGGCTTGAGCTACAGTCGCGCCGCGGAAACCGAGGCGGACGTGCGCGGCATGCACATGATGCAGGGGGCGCGGCTGGACGCCCGGGGCATGGTCGAGTTCTTCGGGGTCCTGGAGAAACACGACGGGCCGGATCCCGGCCCGCTGGGCTACCTCTCCACCCACCCGGCAACCCGCGACCGTATCGCCCGGCTTCAGGGCCTGGCCGATCAATCCGGCTACCGGCCGGTCGACCTCGGCATCACGCCCAAGGCGTGGAAGGCCATGGTGGCTGCGGCCTGCGGCCCCCACGACTGACCCTCGCGTTGCCGCGCTGCATTGGCGCGCGGGACTTGTGCGTTGATCGCGATCTGAATATCTTGCAACTCAGGATATGCTCGATCCCCATGTCTACTC
The DNA here is from genome assembly GCA_036393295.1 of Acidiferrobacterales bacterium. Classification (GTDB taxonomy): domain Bacteria; phylum Pseudomonadota; class Gammaproteobacteria; order Acidiferrobacterales; family UBA6901; genus DASWHF01. The sequence continues at coordinate 21,494 of DASWHF010000045.1, read as the reverse complement.
CCGTATCGTCGTTCTCACCGGCGCCGGTGTGTCGGTCGGATCCGGCCTGCGCACCTATCGCGGCGCCGACGGCGTATGGGATCAGGGCGACAACATCCGCTATTCGCAGGCATCGATCGTCGCGATCGACCCGGCCGGCCTGTGGCGGCATTTCGGAGCGATACGTGCGGCGGCGAACGCGGCGACTCCGAACGCCGCACATCGCGCGCTCGCCGAGTTCGCCCGGCGCCTGCCCGCGGAACGCCGGTTCACGCTCATCACCCAGAACATCGACGGCCTGCATCAGCGCGCCGGCAGCCCGGACGTCATCGAGCTGCACGGCAGCGTGCATCGCACGCGTTGCAGCAACCCCGGCTGCGCGCTCGCGCCGTTCGAGGACCGCGAGACCTATGAAAGCCGTGTGCCGACCTGCGCGGCCTGCGGCGCGGTGCTGCGTCCGGACATCGTGCTGTTCGGGGAGTATGTGCCGCGCGACGCCATGCAGCGCATCCAGGACGCACTCGCGGATTGCGATCTGTTCGTCGCGATCGGCACCTCCGGCGCGGTCGAGCCGGCGGCGAGCTTCGTGCGTGCCGCGGCCCTGGCGGGCGCAAGGACGCTGCTCGTCAATCTCGAGCCGATGGACTTCCCCAATCCGGCGTTTCAGGAACAACGCCTGGGGCCGGCCGAGGCGCTGGTGCCGGCGTTGTTCGCTCCGCCATCCGGAACGGCGACCGGCCGTTGACGGTGCCGCGGCGCCGGACGGAAACCGGCGTACGCGGTCAGGCGTTGCGCTCGATAATGTAGACCAGCATCACGAACAGAAAGAGCGCGATCTCCACGAGCGTAATCACCCACAGCCACCAGACGATGCGCCGCGCCATGGGCCGCATCGGCAGCCACAGGCGACGCATGTACCAGCGCCAGGGCGGGAACCAGCCCCAGCGCCGCTGGCGGCGCAGGTAGCGATGGAGGCCCTGGCCCCAGGGCACCAGGCTGCGGTCGACCTCGTCGAGGCGTTGGGCACGTTCGGCCTCGGGCAGGCGGCTGTAGTCATCGGTGATGGTCAGGCGCGCGCCGGCGGCGTTCTGCTCGACTGCAAATCGCGTCAGCGCCTTGATACCGCCGGCGTAGTCGACCCGGAACGCCCAGTCCGATTCGCGCACGACCTCGAGGTCGTGCGACTCTTCCCGATCGTTGCTGAGGTTCCGCCATTCGGCGTGGAAGCGACCCGGGCCCGACGCCCGCCAGGCGCGAAACTCCAACCGCGGATTGATGCGGTACAGGCGCTCGATATCGCGGCAGAACTCACGCAGCTCGGCCGACGACAGCGGGGTTTCAATCTTGACCCAGGCCCTGTCTTCGGCCGGGGCGGGCGCATCGGTCATTTCGGGTGGGGGATGATCATCAGCGGCACCTTCAGGGCGCGCGCCAGTTTCTCGGTGTCCAGGCGCGAGCGCAGGCCGGCCCGGCCGCGCGGCCGCGGCGCGCCGATGACCACGAGGTCAGCGCCCTTGGCGGCACGATCGATCAGGCACTGGGTCGGGTCGCCGAGGGTGATGGTGGGGCGATAGCGCAGGCCGCGGCTCGCGGCGAGCCGCGACAGCCGCGTGACCTCGGCGCGCACCTCACCCTCGAGGGTGGACTCCACGTAGCGCGCGAACACGTCGCGGGTGGCGGCGTTGTTGAGCCAGTCGTCGCCCTGCATGCCCTTCCAGAAGTCGGGCACGACGATCAGGTGGCTGAGCGTGCCGCCGCGCGGGCAGAGCGCCAGTGCGGCCTTCTCGGCGGCACGTGCCCCGGGGGTGCCGTGACTGGCGATCAGAATGCGTTTCGGTGTCATTTTCATGAATGCGGCGCAAAAAAACCCCGGAGCCCGCGCTTGCGCGGACTCCGGGAGGTGGGCGGGAAGATCAGGAAATCGGAACCGTGATCACGACGATGACGACGATCGCCAGCGCCGCCAGCAGCGCCATGACGTCTTCCATGCGGTCGCTCTTGAAGATCGACAGCGCGGTACCCCGGTCGAATTTCAGTTTGTCGGTCATGGTCGGTCTCCTTAGGGGTTGATCAGGTCTTTGAGCAACAGGATCGCGATCAGCGCGCCGACCGCCTTGACGCTGCCGACCACGGTGCCGATGAACAACGGTTGGCCGCCGGCCTGGGCGATCGACTTGAAGGTGATCTGCATGCCGAGGCCGGTGAGGCCGAAGGCGAAGAACCAGACGATCACGTCGCGGAACCAGGCCACGCGCGGCGCCGTCATCCAGGCGTTTTTGTGCGCATCCTTGAGGGCCGCGACCGCCGGCTTGGAGGTGGTCTCGAGCGACGCCAAGTCGCGCAACAACACATCGTCCGCCCGGCTCTGCACCGTCTTGGTCTCGATCAGGCGCTGCAGGGCGGCCTGTTCCTCGGGCTTGGCGACCCTCGGCAGTTCCTCCTGCAAGGCCACGATCTGCTCGTCCTTCAGCGCCTTGGCCTTGACCGGGTCCATGTACTTGCCCTTGCCGTCATTTCTTTCCGGCATGAACATGCCGGTGGTGGACAACAGGAACAGCACGATGAAGCCCAGCACGAACAGCGGGAACTTACCGACGATCACCTGCAGCAGGTTGACCTTGACGGCGTGTTGCTCGCGCTCCACGTACCACACCGCCAGCCACAGCACGATGATCGGCAGCGCCAGGATGCGGGTGATATTGAAGATCTCGGCGACCTTGAGGGTCTCGATGCCGTGCGGCTGGTAGATGAGGGCGGCGGCCGCCACCTGCGCCGAGTTGAGGATGCCGGTGCCGGCCCAGGCCCCGAACTGCTCATAGGTGAGCCCGAGGGCACGGCCGACCGGCGGGAAGATGAACATCATCAGCACGCCCCACAACAGGATGGTGCCGATGGTGTAGGCGATCTCGCTCGACTTGGCATTCACCACCGGCGCCGAGGCCACCGCCGCGGAGACGCCGCACACGCCGAGACCGGCCGAGAGCACGCCGCCCATCGAGTTCGAGATTTTGCGCAGGCGGCCCAGCCACAGGGTGAGGCCGACCGAGCCGAGCACGAATACGAAGATCAGGCCGACCGACCATTTCGAGTACTCGGCCAGCTCGGCGGCGCTGTACAGGGCGCCCAGCAGGATGACGCCGGTCTTGAGGCCGAGACGCGACAGCCGCACGCCGTTCTCCGCCCAGTCCGGGACCTTGAAGACGTTCACCACCACCATGCCGGTGATGATGCCGAGCAGGATGTAGTTGAAGCCGAGGGTCTTGGCGAAATCCCAGCCGATCGCCTTGTACGACATCGCGCCCCACATCTTGAACAGCGGCTCGGCACCGAACTTGACGACGAAAACGCATAGAATGATAAGCAGGGCGCCGCCGACGGTGGAGAGGAAATAGTCGGCATGTCCGGATTTGTGTTTGTAGAACAGTTGCCACAGGCCGACGACGATGCCGATGGCGCCGAAGATATAGCCGAGGGTGTACATCTCTCCGGCCAACTTCGTGGTCTTGAGGGCTTCCATCATTACATTGAGATGGCCCTGGTGTATCAACCAAGCGTATGCAGCGAGGATAATGCCAATGATGAGAGTCCAGGGAGTCTTCTTCGTGTATGTCATTTACGACCCCTCCTAGCTTGTGGTGGTGGTTATCGTGCCGAAGGAAGGATCTGTGCAAATGAAACCCCACCCCCCGGCGATTTATCGTTCCCTTATATTCTTATAATCACGACCGCATCGGTGACGAGCGTGCCGGCATTCAAACACACGCCCTGCAAAGGTGACAAGCAATATTCGCCGTTCTTCGCTCCAAACATGACGTGACAGGCCTTGCATCTATTCCGTATTTCTTGCTCCGATTGAATCGGGCGGGCGCAGGGCGAGGACGTGGCCCGGCACTGCTGCTGTAGCGGCTCAAAGTACAGGAAGGCGTGTAGTTCTTTTCAAAATGCGAGCGAGCCGCTTTCATAAATGAAATGGGTGCTGGGCGAACTAAAAGTCAATTTTCGATATAAACCGTAAATGACTGATTATTATATAAAAACCTACTAAGCCCATCAGTCGTGCGCCCGCCACAACCGCGAACTAAATGCACTGTCTCCAGGTACAAGCGAACTAATTGTGTCGTACACGGTTAGCAGGATGTTGATAAACTCGTTTATCAACATCCTGCTAGACGGTCGATGGATCGACCGGCATTTTTCAAACACGTAAGTGTTTGAAAAATGGAGCAAAGCAAGAATCGCATTTTTGCTTTGCGTGGTTGAAAAAGTCGCGGATCGACTTTTTCAACATCCTGTTAGCGAACTATGTCGAAAATCGTGCTGGGATAGAAGTTGCCTTCAGATTGTGCGCCTGGTGGGTGACCGCGCGGTCAGTGGTCAGCGGCGTGCCTTGGATTTCTCTCACAAATCAAGAAAATGCCGCTACCGACAGCGAGCTGCGGGACTGGCAGAATTGCCTGAAAAGCCCTCGACTAAGGTAACCGTTCAAACCGCACCGTTCTTCCGCGCCATCAGCCCTCGCGCTATCGTGCCCCGGTGATTCATCACCGAGGGGCAAGCACCGATGAGCGAGACGTCCCGCCGCCATGTTTGGCGCAGTCGCAGCGAATCGCAAGGCTGATCGATGAGCAGGCGCGCAGCGGCCTGTCCCAGGCGGCTCTCTGTAAATCGCAGGCGATCAGTGTCACGACCAGCTCCACATGGCGTTCTCACCCACAAGTGTACGCGCGCCCACTACGCTCAGCACTATAACGACAACAAAGACCTGCTGTTGCATGGCGCAGGCGGCCCGCCGCGCGCCCGTCTCGTGCCGACATGCGCGGCGAGGGCCGCCAATGTTCCCCGTTCAGCCCTCGGGTGACGGGCCGTCAATGCAGGTAAATCCACTTCGCGACAGACGGCACGCCGTTGTTGTTGATGGCGAACATCATGTAGTAGCCCTGCTGCGCCAGCGAATGCGGATGGCCGCCGTGCGGTGCGGTGAGAGCGAGCCGCGTCGGCCGGGCGTGGTCGTGGATATAGGGCATCTCCAGGATCTTCTGCTCCGAGTCGGTCTGGTGGGTGACCGCCATCGGACGTACCAGCACGACCTTGACGATGCTGTCGGCGTCCGGCGACTCGATGACGAAGCTCTGGCCGTGGTGCACCAGCGCCGGCGCCGACGAGATCACCGGGCGCGCGCCGCGGTACAGGTAGGGCGGGCTGAAGATCTCAATCGAGCTGTTGTTCCAGCCGGCCATCATCACCTTGCCGCTCGGCAGCAGTAGCGCGACCGAGTGGTAATCCCGGATCGACGGCAGCGCCGCCATCCCCGACCAGGTGTTCGCCTGGGGATTGAACAGGGTGCACGGCGAGTTGGTCCGCTGGATGCCGCCGCAGACGAACACGTTGCCGTCCGGCAGCAGCACGCCGCTGCACAGGCTGCGGTGCTCGCCGTCGGGGAAGGCCATGGGTGCGCTCCAGGCCGAGGACGGCGACAGCACCGAGGCGTCGAGGATTTCGTAGGTGTTGTTGGTGGCGTTGTCGACCCCACCCAGCGCCAGAACGCGTACATAGGGTGCGGTGTTGCTGAGCAGCGTCAGCGACATGCCCTTGGCGCGGTTGGTCATGGCGTTCGTGATGGGCGTCCAGGTGCCGGTGTTCGGGCCGGTGAAGGTGAAGTACGCTGAACGGTTGTCGGCGGTCGCCGAGCCGCCGGCGCCGGCGCTGCCCCAGCCGGTGCGCGAGTAGAAGATCGCGTGGTTCGGCAGCAGGTGCAGTCCCGGATAGAGATTCGGGAAACCGCGGTTGTCGTACAAGCGCCTGCGAGACATTAGCAGCTACGCGACGGTGTACGGGCGCATCACTTAACTAATAGCGTTGCGGATGTTCGAGAAGTCGACGGGCGATGGGTCGACCGTGCGGTCGGCCCGTCGCATTTCTCGGTCCCCCCTTGAACGCCGACGGGTGGGCGGCGCATCGCGTACTCTCCCCGTGCAGCGCGTCCCCGGTGCCCGGTCAGCTTGGGCGGATCCTGGTAATGCGTGATACCGAGGAACAACGCCACGTTCTGTTTCCAGTCCTGCTCGACGCTCCTGACAACCGCATCCGGATCGGCCAGCAGCCGCCGGGCCGGCGGCACATAACTCTGACTTTGCCTTACTGGCCGTGCGACTTTCCCCGCGCCGGTGCTTGGCGGCGGGTGCGGCGATCTGCTAGAGTCTCCGCCATGCACAACCCCGGGCCCGTAAGGCGTCTGTTTTCAATGCTGATCGCCCTGGCGCTGATCGTCGGCCAGCCGGCGTTCGCCGCCGCGCCGTCCGCGCCGATGTCCATGGCGCCCGCCGCGCATGCGGCGCATTACGACCTCGGGGCCGGTGATCCGCGGCTGGTGAACGACGACGACCGGCAGAATTGCCCGCAGCACGAGACCTGTGATGGAAAATGCTGTGTCGCGTGCGGGCACTGCGTGGTCGGCGCGGTGCCGACGCTTCCCGCCGGCAACCTGCCCGCGCGCAGCGTGGAGTCACCCGTGATCCCGGCGCTGCATTCCGCCGAGGTGCCTGATCCGCATCCGCGACCCCCGCAGTTACCCGCCGTCTAAGTTCCATTTTCTTCGAGCATTCCCAATCGCGCGCAACGGCCGTCCGCGCGTAACCGGTCGTCGACACGTCGATTCGCCGGTGATGGGGACAGGCTTTCCACGACCAGGTGTTGCACCGGACCGTCGCAAGCATGGTGGGTACTGAAGCGCTGATTGTCGACAGCTTGACACGCAGCGGCGCGATGATCGGACCGGACACGATTCATCGCGACCCGGAGACCGTTCCCGCGTTCCCGCGTTCCCGTTGGACCGATGGGTCCGCCGTGCCGCGATGCACTGACGAGGATTATCCGAAATGAAACGTCATACACAAACTTTCCGCATGCCGCCGAATTTTCCGAGACGGCGGTTTCTTCAGGGCCTGGCCGCGGGCGGCCTGCTGCTGGGGGCCGCGCCTTGGCTGCCGTCGGGCTCGTCGCGGGCGGCGACGGGGACCGCCACCGGATCGCCGCAGGTGCTCAGCGGCACCGAGTTCGATCTCACCATCGCGGAAACACCGGTGAATTTCACCGGCCGCCCGCGGCTCGCGACCACCATCAACGGATCCATACCGGCACCCACGCTGCGCTGGCGGGAGGGCGACACGGTGACGCTTCGCGTCACCAACCGGCTCGCCGTCGACACCTCCATCCATTGGCACGGCATTATCCTGCCGTATCAGATGGACGGTGTTCCCGGTATCAGTTTCAAGGGCATCGCGCCGGGGGAAACCTTTGTCTACCGGTTCAAGGTGGCGCAGACCGGTACTTACTGGTACCACTCCCATTCCGGCATGCAGGAGCAAACCGGCATGTACGGGGCCATCGTCATCGATCCGGCCGGGGGTGATCGGATCCATGCCGATCGCGAGTACGTGGTGCAGCTGTCCGACTGGACCGACGAAGACCCCATGCAGATCTTGGCCAAGCTCAAGGCTCGAAGCGACTATTACAATTTCAATCAACCCACGGCCGTCGACTTCTTTCGCGATGTGAGTGACGTGGGGCTTACGCAGGCGCTTGCCAAGCGGCGGATGTGGAATCAGATGCGCATGAACCCTACGGATCTGGCGGACATCTCGAGTTACACGTATACCTTTCTCACGAACGGCGTGACCCCGGCGGGAAATTGGACGGCGCTGTTTCGACCCGGCGAGCGGATACGTTTGCGCATCGTCAACTCCGCGGCGATGACGTTTTTCGACGTGCGCATCCCCGGGCTCACGATGACGGTGGTTCAGGCCGACGGCCAGAACGTCGAGCCGACCACGGTCGACGAGATCCGCATCGGGGTCGCCGAGACCTACGACGTGCTCGTGACTCCCACCGACGAAGCCCACACGATCTTCGCGCAGTCCATGGATCGCAGCGGCTACGCGCGCGGCAGCCTGGCGGTGCGTACCGGTTTGGCTGCGGTGGTGCCGGCCGTGGACAAGCCCGAGCCGCTCACCATGCTGGACATGATGGGCGACATGGGAGGGATGGACCACGGCGCACACGGTGGGGCGGCGATGGATCACGGTGCCCACGGCGGCATGGCGATGGATCACAGTGCCCACGCGATGGGCGCCGGCGCGGCGATGGGTCCGGAGCGGGTGCGCGTGCGGCATGCCCGGACCGAGTACGGGCCGAGTGTCGACATGCGCGTCGACACGCCGCGGACCAATCTCGACGACCCCGGGATCGGTCTCCGCAACAACGGCCGCCGCGTGTTGACCTATGCCGATCTGCACACGATCGGTGGGCCGCTCGATCCGCGACCGGCGGAACGCGAGATCGAGCTGCACTTGACCGGCAACATGGAGCGCTACTCATGGTCGCTGGACGGGCTGGAGTTCGGTAAGTCCACGCCGGTGCATTTCCGCTACGGCGAGCAGCTGCGCGTGATCCTCGTCAACGACACCATGATGACCCATCCCATGCACCTGCACGGAATGTGGAGCGAGCTCGAAAGTCCGGACGGAGGTTTCCAGGTGCGCAAGCACGTCATCAATGTGCAACCGGCGCAGCGCGTCTCGTTTCTCGTCCACGCCGACGCCCTGGGTCGCTGGGCCTGGCATTGCCATCTCCTACTTCACATGGACGCCGGCATGTTTCGCGAAGTCGTGGTGGCCTGAATGTCGCGAACTCGGAACTCGGAGAACACAATGAAGACGAGAAATCGAATGATGTTGATCGTCGCGACCGGATTGGCGCTCGTAAGCTTGTCGGCGCCGGCCCAGGAGGTGACGACGCCGGCGAGCACCGATGCCACGACGCCGTCGATGCCGGGCATGGACCACGGCGGGATGGATCATGGTTCCATGCAGGGCGGTTCACCGCCGCCCGACGCCCGCGACCCGCACGCCTATGCCGGAGGGCAGGACTTCGGCCCTATGCGGCTGCGGCTCGCCGATACGCACAACTTCAGCTCCTTGCTGGTGGACAACCTGGAAGCGGTGCGTGCGCGCGGCAATACCGCCGCGGCCTACGATGTGCAGGGTTGGTACGGGCGCACCTACGACCGTGCCGTGTTGAAGGCCGAAGGTGCAGTGGATGGCGGTGACCTGGAAGAGGTGCGAACCGAATTGCTATGGAGCCACGCCATTGCCGCCTTCTGGGATGCCCAGCTCGGTGTGCGCTATGACAGCGGTGAAGGACCGGACCGGGGCTGGCTGGCGGTCGGAATTCAAGGGCTCGCACCCTATTGGTTTGAACTGGACATCGCCGCCTACCTGGGCGATGGCGGACGAACGGCGCTGCGGTTGGATGCCGAGTACGAGCTGTTATTGACGCAAAGACTGATTCTGCAACCGGCGATCGAGGCAAACTTCTACGGCGAGCGTGACGCCGAGCGCGGGCTGGGCTCGGGCTTATCCGACCTCACCATCGGCGTGCGGCTGCGCTACGAGATGCGCAGAGAGTTCGCCCCGTACATCGGCGTCGAAAGAACCGCCCAGTACGGCGATACCGCCGACTACACACGCGCGGCGGGTGGCGACGTCAAGACGACGCGGTTCGTCACCGGATTGCGGTTGTGGTTCTAAATCCTCGGCGCCGCACCTGGTGGCATTCCAATTCGACAGAGACCCACTGGGGTACCGTGGCGGCCGACGCGTACCCCTCGTCCGTGTGTCGTTTAATCGTCAAGTACGTGGAGAGACGGCAATGATAGAAGTAGTTCCGAACTGGCATCCGATTTTCGTGCATTTCACGGTCGCCTTGCTGGGCATGAGCGTGCTGCTGCATGCGCTGGCGCCGCTGTTGCCCGCGAGCGGCATCCGCGACGAATGGCGCACCGTCGCGCGCTGGCTGCTGTGGTTCGGTGCCGGTTTCGCGGTCGTTACCGTGCTCACCGGCTGGCTTGCCTACAACAGCGTCGAGCACGACGAGGTTTCCCACGTCGCCATGACCGATCACCGCAATTGGGCGTTGGCCACGCTCGCGGTATTCCTGACACTGGTCGCATGGAGTGTTTGGTCGTGGTGGAGCCGGCGGCAGGTCGGGATCGCCTTCACGCTGCTGATGCTCGCGGGAGGGGGGTTGCTGGCCAGCACCGCCTGGCACGGCGCCGAGTTGGTCTTTCGCCACGGCCTCGGTGTGATATCCTTGCCGGGCACCGCCGCGATCGAGCCGGCGCCGGCGGCCAACGCTGACGGCGACTCCCGCGGCGGTCACGAGGCGGGCCGGCCGGTACCGCGTGCCGCCGCGAAGCCGGCGCACGACCATTCCACGCACAGCCATTGACGTGCACCGAACGATGGCGGCGTTTACCATGAAAACTTGCCTTGTTGTGTTGGCCGGCCTCACCGTGCTGGGTGGATGCGCTCGGGACGAGTCAGCCGATGCGCCGGTCCCGACCTTGTCGACGATGCCGGCCCCGCCGGCGCCGGCGGCCGTTGCGCGCGAGCGACTCGCGCGCGGTGCGCAGCTGTTCGCGACGCACTGTGCCGCCTACGATGTGGTCATCGCCACGACCACGCGCGAGCGGACCTTAGTTCATGGCGCAGAGCGGGTTTTCCGCGGTGCGCGAGTGCGGCAGCCTGCCGACGGTCTTCGGTACGCTTGCGTTCTACAGTGCGATCAATGCCTGACAGGAAAGCTACAGTTTCAAGACAACAATGCCCGTGGTCTCTTGGAGTTCTTTCAGGTGCGGTAAAATTGACTTGTGTCAATGATTTTTCCGCTGCGCGACCATAAAGTTGGAAAATAATTGCGCATCGGGATCGCGATTCTGTGAATGCTACCGGAAAACTCGCTGTCGTCGTCCGTATGGCAGTCGCGCTGGCTGTTGTGTCAGCGCCGCTCCAGACGGCCTATGCGCGTTTGTGCTGTGACGATGCCAGCGCTAGAACGGTAACGCAGCATACCGCCGACCGGTCGCTCGCGACGGCGCACGCCGAGCATCGGTCGGCGACGGCCGCACACTGTAGCGAAGGCCGCTGCCAATGCGCCAAGACCTGCAAGAAAGACTGCTCCAGCGGTGCGCACGGCGGCATCATTGATATGTCCGGTATCGTCGCGACTCCGGTATCGCCGGTCTACGACGTCAAGCTTGCCACGGCCCCGCCGGATACCGCGCTCCCCGCCGACACCCCACCACCGCGATGACTCCCCGGTAATCAACGGGCGCGTCCGCCGCCCGTCGCGATCGGCCGTACCCGATCGATTCGTTTACCGAGGAGAGTGTCATGCATATTTCACATGTATTACGCCGTGCGCGCGTGCGCGGCGATCGCCGGGCGATCCGCGTCGTGTCCACGCTGTCGGTACATCCGGTGGCGCTTGCGGTGGCGGCCACGCTGGCCGTTGGCCTGCCGTCGGTTGCCGGCGCCGCCGACGACCTGGCGACGGTCAAATCCGATGTCGAGCAGTTGAAAAGAGACGTCGCGCAGGCCAACGAATGGCGCACGGTCAACTCGAACGTGCATTTGACCGGCTACGCGGCGGTAAGCTACAGCGCGCCCGAGGCCGGTGACAGCTCGTTCGGCGGCACCACGTTCAATCCGATCTTTCACTACCTCTACAAGGACCTGCTGCTGCTCGAGGCCGAGCTCGAGATCGAGCTGGAGGACGACGGCGCCACCGCGACCGCGCTGGAGTATCTGACGCTCGACCTGTTCGTCAATGATTATCTGACCGTCATCGCCGGCAAGTTCTTGAGCCCGATCGGCCAGTTCCGCCAGAACCTGCACCCGGCCTGGATCAACAAGCTTCCCTCGGCGCCACTCGGCTTCGGTCACGAGGGTGCGGCGCCGCTGTCCGACGTGGGGCTGCAGTTGCGCGGCGGCGTGCCGCTCGGCCCGGCCAAGGTCAACTACGCGGTCTACACCGGCAACGGCCCGAAGCTGGAGCTCAACGGCGTCGGCACCGAGATCGAGGCTGTGATGAGCGAAGGTTTCGGCGCGGACAACAATGAAAACAAGGTCGTCGGCGCGCGTATCGGCGTGCTGCCGGTGCCCAATCTCGAGATCGGCGCGTCCGCCGCGACCGGCAGCACGCTCGACGACACCGGCGCCACCGGCAAGCGCGACTACGACGTCATCGGCGCCGATGCCGCCTTGCAGATCGCCGGACTGGACCTGCGCGCCGAATACGTCAGGAGCGAGATCGGCGCCGGACCGGTCGCGGCCGTCGACCCGGGCGAGAAGCAGTGGAAGACCTGGTACGGCCAGGCCGCCTACCGTATTCCCGGCACGCCGCTCGAGGCCGTCGCGCGCTTCGGCAAGTTCACGCCGCCCGGCGCCAATCCCACCGAGCAATGGGCGGTCGGGGTCAACTACGTGTTCGCCGCCAATGTCATCGCCAAGCTCGCCTATGAGGCGAATGACACCGAGGGCGTCGAGGACGACGATCGCGCGCTCGCGCAGATCGCCTACGGATTCTGAGGAGGAACAGCCATGAACAGCAAGCAATCGATCTTACACTCGGCCCTGCTGGGCGTTTCGCTGACCCTAGCCGCGACGACCGTATATGCCGGCGGCAGCGGCACGGCCGGCGACTTCACCCGCGGTGCCAAGGCCTGGTCCGACAACTGCGCGCGCTGTCACAACATGCGCGAGCCCAAGGAGTTCCGCGACGACCAGTGGCGGGTGACGGTCGCACACATGCGCGTGCGCGGCGGTCTGACCGGCCAAGAGGCGCGGGACATCCTGACGTTCCTGCAGTCCAGCAACTGAGTGCAGACGTCGGGATCTTCGCAACCAAAGTTCGTATTGTTCATTGAGGAGAAGCGTGATGAAACACTGGATAACGGCAGCGGCATTGGCATCATCCCTCGCGGCGACCGCGGTCTATGCGCAGATGGGTGGTGGCATGGGCGGCGGCAGCGGCGGCGGGCAAATGCCGTCCGGCATGGGTACGCAGCAGTCGTCCCAGCACATGGGCGGCCAGATGATGGGCCAGGACATGATGCGCGATATGTCCGGGATGATGCGTCAGATGAACGACCTGACACAGGACCTGTCTCAGATGATGGACCAGAACCGGCCGATGGATGGGAAACGCATGCAGGAAATGTCCAAGGTCATGCAGGACATGTCGGTGGCGATGCATGAGCTGTCCCAGCAGATGGCCACGGGTCGGACGGATCCGGCCGCAATGAAACGCATGCAGGAGCGGCTGCACACGATGAACCGGAAAATGGAGTTGCTGCAGAAGGAAGCCAAGTAACCGTGGGCACCGCCACCGCGGTGCGCTTGGTGTTGTGCCTGCTTCTGGCCGCTCCCGGCGCGGCGTCGGCACGCGGCTATGCCGGCATCGAGGCCGGCGTGAGCCGCGGCGACTTCGGCGGTCCGACGCGCGAAACGCTGTACGCCGTCACCGCGCGCCTCGGGCGGTGGACCCCGGACTACGGCATCGAAGTCGCGCTGCCCTATCTGGAGCTGGCGCGCGAGGGCCCGGGGATCGACCGCCGTGACGGTGGCATGGGCGATGTCGTGGTGCGCGGCGAGCGCCGGTTGCGCGACGGCAAGGGTGACAGCGCGTCCGTGTACGGGAGCCTGGCATTGAAGCTGCCCACCGCGGACGCGGATCGCGGCTTGGGCACCGGCGAGGCCGACGTGGGCGCCTTCGTCACGGTAGTGCGGCCGATCGCCGGTCTCAAGTTGATCGCCCACGTCGGCTATGTGGTGAACGGCGACAGCGGGACGCAGGATTACCGCGATGTGCCGTACTACGGTATCGGTCTGTCGTCGCTCGGTGCGCACGGCGCGGTGTACACCGCGCTATCCGGGCGCGGCGCGTCGGTTAACGGGGCGGACGATCCGCTGGAGCTGAGTGCCGGCGGCTGGCGCCGGCTCGGCGGCGATCGGGCATTCACGGTGACCGGCTTCGTCGGCCTCAACGATGGCGGTCCGGACTTCGGGGCGACCGTGGGCGTCGTTCAATGGTTTTGAGTGCCGACGGTGGCGCCGGACGGCGCGCACGGGGTGAGCGGCACGCATGTCGGGAATCGACCCGAGGTGTTTGTCGGCGGTTGGCGCGCCGGTCAGGCATCGGGGCATAATGACCGGGCGGTGACCGCTCACCGCATCCGACGGCAGGCCGGTCACTGGACAACGCGAAGAACCCGGACCATGCAGGCCGTCAGGTCGCCGGCGATTCGGGAGGTAAGGGGCCATGCCGTGTTACGGGAATACTGCGAGGTGGACCATGAGGAACAAATCGATCATGTGGGTCTTGGCGCTTGGAATCCTGTTGCCGTCGGCCGCTTTTGCCGGACAGGACTCCGGGCAACGAATGCTCCAGCAGCGCATGCTCGAGTCGAAACGCGCCCTGGAAAAGGCCGAACAGGCCAAGGGTGGCGAGCAACAGCGGCTGATGCAGGAGCACATGAAGGCGATGGACGAGAACATGAAGCTCATGCGGGACATGAAGCCGGCCAAGCCGAACATGACCATCACCGAGCGCGAGGAATGGATGATGGAGCACCAAAAGTTGATGCAGCTGATGTTGGAGCAGATGCAGCGTGAGCACGAGCTCAGCATGCATGGTGCGGGCAAATAGACGGCGGGCGCCCCGGATCGAGCGGGACGGCGCATCCGGGGCGTCGCTGCGTGCACGGGACGCGGCCCATGAGCCCTGGCGCAGTCGGGGCGCGCCATGAGCGCCGAGGTCGGGCCGGCGTCGAAGTGGCGGCGCATCCTGGTTCAGTGGGCGTTGATCGCCGCCGCGCTCAACGCCGTCTGGGAGATCGCGCACCTGCCGCTCTACACGCTTTGGCAGGAGCCGGATCGCTGGCGCGTGGCGGCGTACGTCGCACACTGCACGGTCGGTGACGTGATCATCGCCGTCGTGAGTTACCTGTTGGTCGCCGCCGCCCTGCGCCGCCTCGACTGGCCTTGGGTTACGGCATCGGGCGGAACGCTGCTGTTGGTGGCGATCGGCGTCGGTTATACCGTCTACAGCGAATGGCTCAATGTCTATCAGCGCCAGGCCTGGGGCTATGCGCCGAACATGCCGTTGATCGCCGGTATCGGCCTGTCGCCGCTCCTGCAGTGGCTCTTGCTGCCGCCGGTCGCGGTGGCGATTCTGCGGCGGCAGCCCCGCCGGCCGTGACGACCCGCTGGACAATGGCTATCGAGCTGAATAAGGAAATGATGATACAAGCATCGCAATTCACAGCACATCGGTGGGCAGCCGCGGGCGTTCCGTTTCCGGACGCGGGCGCCGATCGGGTGAGATTGTCGAGATTCGGCGACCGGGCGTTATGATATCCGGGTCGTCGCCTACGACGTCGACCGCGGTCCCGGATCGGCGCGGCCGCCCCGTAGGCTGTCGGGCGCAAGGAGGGCAGGTTTGATGCGATTGCTCCGGTCAATGCGATGGCGTCTTCGGCGGCGACGACGCGGGCTGGCGCTCGCGCTGACCGGCTGGCTGAGCCTGTCGCTGATATTGACCGGCTGGCCGTGCTGCGAGCTGTTCGCCGACACGCCGATCCCGTCGCCGCCGGGCGCGGCCGACAGCGAACACCCCGACCCGCACCACCACGGCGATCACGACCACGATCATCCGGCGCCGTCGCCGGGATATGCGCCGGGCACGCCGACCGACCCCTGCCTCAGCTGGCTGAGCGGTGTCGATCTCGCGCCGGGCGCACTGCCCGACGTGCTGCCGTCCACGCCGACGAGCGACCCTCTCTGGGCGATCGCCGCGGACACACCGGTCGTGTCGGTGGCACGACCACGATCACCCTTGCCACGCGCCTCCGGCCCTCCGCGCGCCTGGCACGTCCCGTTGTATCTCAGCACGGCCCGTCTGCGGATCTGATCCGCGCCTCCCGCGGCTGCGCGCCGTCGCGCCCGAACTCCGGTTCACGCGCGACGCCGACTGACCGCGTATCCCCGCCGTCAACATGCACGCCGGATTGCATAGGTTGTTGGAGGATTCTCACATGATGACCGTCAATCAATTGTCGAAACACGGTGACGTCACACCGCACGTGGTGCGTTACTACGCGCGCATCGGCCTGCTGGATCCGATCCGTCACCCGGAGAACGGCTACAAGCTGTTCTCGCGCGACGACGCCGAGCGCCTGCGCTTCATTCGCGCCGCCCAGGCCCTCGGCTATACGCTCGACGAGATCGGCCGGATCCTGCGGATCCGGGACGGCGGCGAGTCGCCGTGCGCCACGGTGCGCACCATGCTCGCGCGCCGGATCGCGGAAAACCGTCGAAAGCTCGAGGAGCTGCGCGCGCTGCAGCAGCGCATGGAGTGGGCGCTGGCGCGGTGGGAGCGGCTGCCGGACGAGGCCGACGGCTGCGGCCGGTTCTGTCATCTGATCGAATCCGTGACCGACGTCCGCCATGATGCTTGACCTGTGAGCGACGCACAGGTTGTAAGCTGTTGCTCAGCCTGGGCGGCCGGCCGGCGAACGACGCCGGCGCCGCAAACGGTGAACTGCACGGAATCGCCCGGCGCGCAGACTGATGATGATTTCACGATACCCAGAACGCCGCAGCCGGAACGTATCGTGGCCGACCGTCGAGGAGCGCCCGTGATCAGGGTCGTCGGTGCATTGTGGGTGGCGCGCGTCGGAGGCACCGCACCGGCAGGGCGGGTAGCGTCCGCGACCACCAGCGCGGGCGATCGGCCCAGCGTAGGGCGGCGATGCCGGATGCTCGCGGCGGCGTGTGCGGCGCTGCTGGGCGCAGCGGACGCCTGGGCGGACACGCGCGGCGAGCAGATCTATCAACGCGCCTGCCTTGCCTGTCACGGCCCGGACGGCGGCGGCCTGATGCCGGGCGTGCCGGACTTTACCGAAGCCGGCGGGCCGCTGTCGAAGTCCGACGCGGCGCTGCTGCAGAGCACGCTCGAAGGCGTGCAACGTCCGGGGGTGCCCGCCGCGATGCCGCCCAAGGGTGGCGATCCGACGCTGACGGAGGCCGACCTGCGGGCAGTGCTCGAGTACATCCGGAGAAGCTTCGCCCCGGGCGCGGCACCTTGATGCGCCGCGCGCGCACTTCAGAGGAGATCGGCATGACGAAATCAATCACGATGCCAATGGTCGCATTGGTCGCGACACTCGCGGCGCCGCCGCCGCTGGCGGCCGCACCGACCGTCTACGTCCCGCTCGGGTCAGCCAACGAGGTGGTGGCCGTCGATGCGGCCACGCACCGTGTCACGAAGCGTTTCTCCGGCGTCGAGAACCCGCACGGGCTGGTGGCGACACCCGACGGCGAGTACCTGGTGGCGGGCAGTCTGAACGAGACGCCGGTTCCGGCCGGCGCGCCGCACGACACGCCGAACAGCAAGCTGTACCTCATTCATCCCGAGCACGGCCACGTGACGCTGGTGGTGCCGGTCGCCGGCTGGACCCACCACCAGGCGATCACCCCCGACGGCCGCTACGTGCTGTCGACGCATCCGACCCGCGGCTACGTGAGCGTGCTGGATCTGGAGAGCAACACCATCGCGCGCACCGTTCCGACCGGGCCGGCGCCGAACTACACGCTCGTCAGCCGCGACGGCAAGCGCGCCTACGTGAGCAACAGCGGCAACGGCACGGTGAGCGAGATCGATCTGTCCACCTGGAAGGTGACGCGCACGCTCGCCGCCGGCCCCGGTCCCGAGCACCTGGTGTTCTCCGGCGACGAGCGCACCATCTATGTCACGAATCCCAAGGCCGGCAGCGTATCGGCGGTGAGCCTGGCGTCCGGCAAGGTCGAGCGCAGTTACAAAATCGCCGACAAGGTGCACGGCCTCGACATCGGCAATGACGGCAAGACCCTGTTCGTGAGCAGCCAAAAAGGCGACGTGCTGGTGGCGATCGATACGTCGAACGGCGCCGAGCGCCGCCTGACGCTGGCGCCCGCGCCCTATCACTTGAACACCATCCGCGCGACCGGTGAAGTCTACGTATCGAGCCGGAGCGCACCGAAGATCTGGATCGTCGACCAGAAGACGCTGAAGCTGATCGGCGAGATCGCCCTGCCGGGCGGCGAGGGGCACCAGATGGCGGTGGTCAGATAATGAGCGGCGATCGTCAGGCCAGGATCGACCCGGTCTGCAAGATGGCGGTGCCGCCGGCGGAAGCGCCGCCACCGGTCGAATACCGCGGCAATGTTTACTATTTCTGCTCGGAGGGCTGCCGCAAGGAATTCGCTGCCGACCCCGAGCGGTATCTCAGCGGCGATCGCGCGGGCCGGCATCGCCATCCCGGCGAGCCCGACGGCTACGTCTAGACCGGTCCGGGTCGGGCCTTGACCTATGACCTGCACGCAGGTGTAGAAAGCGAGTGACAGCTTTGACCGCGCGCGCCGAGGGATGGCCGGTCGGGCAGGCAAACGCAGTGTTGATCGCGGGAGGTTGGATGCATAACCTCGACTTCGGCGAGTGCGGTAGCGAGTCGGCCGTCGCCGTCGGCCGACCCGGCGACGCCCCGGCGCGCCGTCGGCGTCCGCGGAGTTGAACCGCTCATGGCCGGCAGGCGTCGCGATACCGCCGCTTCGCACCGCGGCCACCCGGCGGCCCGGACCGCGTTCGCCGCGACCGTCGGCCGACTGGCGCGACAGGCCGGTGTTCCTGCGCACGTGGTGCGGTATTACACGCGCATCGGGCTGCTGCGACCGGCGCGCGATCCGGGGAACGGCTACAAGCTGTTCTCCGAGGATCACCTGCGGCGGCTGTGCTTCATCCGCCAGGCACGCGAGCTCGGGTGCACGTTGCGCGAAATCAGCCGCATCCTGCGCGACGCCGAACGCGGCGCCGACCGTTGTCCGCAGGTGCGCGCCATTCTGGCACGGCGGCTGCCGGACAACCGCAAGCGACTGCGCGAACTGGCGGCGCTACAGCGGCGAATGGAACGCGCGTTGGAGCAATGGGATCGCCTGCCGGACGGTGTGCCGGACAGCGACAGCGTGGATCACTTGATAACTTCGAGCGCGCCGTGATCGCAGGAACCGACCAACGAATTGACAGTCGACCGCCGTGCGCGCAGCGGCGCGGACCAGCGGACCAGGAGTGAAACCATGATCGTAAAACTCATTGCCACCCGGACCTGCAGCCACCGCCCCAACCTCGAGCATGAGCTCCGGGACCTGGGTATCGCCTACGAGCTCGTCTTCGTCGAGGACGATCCGGACCTTGCGCGCCGTTACGGCATCCGCCACTCGCCCAATCTGGTGGTCGACGAGGTCGTGGTGTTTCGCGGCCAACCCAGCGAAAGCGAGCTGCGCGCCTTCTTCGCCGGTCGCAAACCCTGACCCGCACCTGCCGACCATGGCCCACGAGCACGCGCAAACGCATCACCACCCTCCGGCGCATGACGCCGATGCCGGGGACACCGGCCGTGCCGGCCATACGGCCGGCGCACTTGTGGAACATGCCGCACCGATCCACGCCGGCCACGACCACGGCGGCATGATCGCCGATTACCGGCGGCGCTTCTGGGTATCCGCCGCGCTGACCGTGCCGATCCTGGTCCTGTCGCCGATGATCCGGCAGTTCCTGGGTCTGGAAGCGGTGCTGACGTTCCGCGGCGATCTGTACATGCTGTTCGGGCTGTCGAGCGTCGTGTACGTCTACGGCGGCTGGCCGTTCCTCAAGGGCTTCGTCGGCGACCTCGCGGCGCGCCGGCCCGGCATGATGACCCTGATCGCGCTGGCCGTCAGCGTGGCTTATTTCTATTCGAGCGCGGTCGTGTTCGGTCTCGGCGGCAAGTTGCTCTTCTGGGAGCTCGCCACGCTCATCGACATCATGCTGCTCGGGCATTGGATCGAGATGAAGTCGGTCATGGGCGCGTCGGGCGCGCTCGAGGCGCTGGTCAAGCTGCTGCCGAGCACCGCGCATCGCCTGAACGCACGCGGCGACCTCGAGGACGTGTCCGTGACCGCGCTGCAGCCGGGCGACCGGGTGGTGGTCAAGCCGGGCGAAAAGGTGCCGACGGACGGCACCATCATCGAGGGCCGGACCAGCCTCAATCAGTCGATGCTGACCGGCGAGTCCAAGCCGGTCGCAAAGGGCCCGGGCGAGGAGGTGATCGGCGGCTCGGTGAACGGCGAGGGCGCCGTCACGCTGGAGATCCGCAAGACCGGCGCGGCGACCTATCTGTCGCAGGTGATCGACATGGTGCGCCGCGCCCAGGCCACGCGCTCGCGCACCCAGGACCTCGCCAACCGCGCGGCCCAGTGGCTGACCTGGCTCGCGCTCGGCGCCGGCGGGCTCACGCTGTCCGTGTGGCTCGGGTTGGGCCAAGGCTTCGAGTTCGCGCTGGAGCGCATGGTGACGGTGATGGTCATCACCTGTCCGCACGCCCTCGGCCTGGCGGTGCCGCTGGTCGTGGCGGTGAGCACCTCGCTGTCCGCCCGCAGCGGCCTGCTGATCCGCGACCGCGCCGCCTTCGAGCGCGCACGCAATCTCCAGGCGATCGTGTTCGACAAGACCGGCACGCTCACCGAGGGCCGGTTCGGCGTCTCGGACGTGGTGCCGCTCGCCGCGCGCGACGAATCCGAGCTGCTGCGCCTGGCGGCGACGCTCGAAAGCCAGTCGGAGCATCCGATAGCGCGTGGCATTGTCGAGACCGCCAAGGAGCGCGGCCTCAAGCTCGGCAGGGTTGAGGGCTTCCGCAATATCACCGGGCAGGGCGCCGAGGCGCGCGTCGACGGACGCGCCCTGAAGGTGGTGAGCCCCGGCTATCTGCGCGAGCACGATCTGACCGTCGGCGACGAACGCCCGGCCCGGCTCGCCGAGCAGGGCAAGACCGTCGTGTTCGTGGTCGAGGACGGAACGGTCATCGGCGCCGTGGCGCTCGCCGACATCGTGCGCAAGGAGTCGTATGCGGCGATCGCCCAGCTCAAGCGGATGGGCATCCAGTGCATGATCCTGACCGGCGACACCGAGACGGTGGCGCGCACCGTCGCCGGCGAGCTCGGGCTCGACGATTATTTCGCCGAGGTGCTGCCGCACGAAAAGGCCGAGAAGATCCGGGAGGTCAAGCGCCGGGGCTTGAGCGTGGCCATGGTGGGCGACGGCGTGAACGACGCCCCGGCCCTGGTCGAATCGGACCTCGGCATCGCCATCGGCGCCGGCACCGACGTGGCCATCGAGTCGGCCGATATCGTGCTGGTGCGCTCGGACCCGCGCGACGTCGCGGCGATCATGGCGCTGTCGCGCGCCACCTACGGCAAGATGGTGCAGAACCTGCTGTGGGCGACCGGCTACAACGTGGTGGCGATCCCGCTCGCCGCCGGTGTGGCCTTCAACCTGGGCGTGCTGCTGTCGCCGGCGATGGGCGCGGCCTTCATGTCGCTCAGCACGGTGATCGTGGCGATCAACGCCAAGCTGCTGGAACGCGCCGGGGCGCGTCCCGGCCTCTCGGGGCGGGAGGTCAGCGATGTGGCATGACATGGGCGGGTTCGGAGCAGGGTTCTGGGGTGGCGGCTTGCTGCACATGGTCGTGTACTGGGGAATCATTATTCTGGCGATCGTGCTGCTAGTGAGGTGGCTGGGCGGCGCGGCCGGCGACAGGCACGACGAGG
>DASWHF010000044.1:0-72923 GCA_036393295.1 Acidiferrobacterales bacterium | reverse complement strand
TGGATCGACAAGAGCATCGGCCGGCTCGCGACCTTGATGCCGGCGCGCTACGCCAAGCCCGAGGCGACGACCGGCTACATCGACACCCTCGGTCCCTTCAACTACCGGTCGGCGACCGACGTGTCGATGCGGTGAGCGGCGCGGCCGGCGGCGGCCCCGCGGGGATCCGGCGCCCCGGGACGCGTCAGGACGGCCGGGCCGCCCCGGCCGGGGACGTCGGCGCGTCCCTTCAGACGGCGGGGCAGCGCGGCCATCGGCGTTTCGTTGACAGTTGGGGGGTTTATGGCTATTTCCTTAAGTAATGTCAGGGCCGGCAGGCGTGCCCGCGACCAGGACGACAGGCTGCCCACCCGCTGCGTTGGTCATCTCCCCGTCAACAGGAAAAGTGCCGTGCCAAGAGGCAGTATGCACCCCAATCATGACCGGACCCCGCTGTCGGACGGCGGCCGGTGGTTGTTGCTGGCCGCCCTCCTGACCGTGGCCGGTTGCGCGACCGGCCCGGCCGGTTCGGCGGCCAGGTCCGATGCGATCCCTTTGGCCCGCGTGGAGCCGGTCGACGCCGACGTGCGCGCCGAGTTCGAGGCGGCCATGAAAGTCGTGCATGCCGGCGACCTCGAGAAGGGCGTCGAGCTCCTGACCCGGCTCACCGACCGCGCCAAGGCCAACACCGCGCCGTACATCAATCTGGCCATCGCCCATCAGCAGCTCGGCAACCTCGCAATCGCCGAGGAAAACCTCAAGAAGGCGCTCGAGATCAATCCCGACCACCCGATCGCCAATAACGAGTACGGCCTGCTCTACCGCCGGACCGGCCGGTTCGCCGAGGCGCGAAAGACCTACGAACACGCCCTGGACCGATCCCCGCATTTCCTGCCCGCGAGGAAGAATCTGGCGATCCTCTGCGATCTCTACCTGCGGGATTTCGCATGCGCCTTGAAACACTACGAACTGTACGGTCAGGCGGTGCCGGGCGACAAGTCGGTGGAGATCTGGATCGCCGACGTCAAGACCAGGATGGGCCGCTGATCGCTATAGTGTAAGTGAGATCCGCAGGAGGTTCGATGATCAAGACAATCGTCTGTAGCGCCGTGCTGTTGTCGCTGCCGGCACTGGTCCACGCGCAGGACAAGGGCGACCGCGCCCGGAAGGCCGACGCCGACGCCAAGGCCCTGTCCGGCATGTCGATCGTCGGCAACCACGAAACGCCGAAGTCGCTCTACATCGTTCCCTGGAAGGGCGGCGAGCTCGGCGACGAGACCAGCCTGGCCGCGGGCCTGCTGGACGACGGCACCGCACCGGTGGACAAGGAGGTGTTCATGCGCTCGCTGGAGTACTACGAGCTCAGCAACGCGCAATGACCCGAATACCCGTGAAGTGAATATCTGACACATTGATTCGACGAGGAACAACGGATGGAATTCATCAATACCCTGGTAAGTTTCATACGCGACGGCGGGGCCTTCATGTACCCGATTCTGATCGTCGGGGCGATCGGCGCGGCGATCATCGTCGAGCGCAGCATCAAGCTGGCGCGGGTCGCCACCGCCAACCGCCGGGTCTGGACCCAGCTGCACCCGGTCCTGGTCAAGCGCGATTTCGACAAGGCGCGCGCCCTGACCGCCGGCGACAAGTCCACCATCAGCGAGCTGCTGAACCTGGGATTGGAGCGCCAGGGCGCGGTCCGCCGCCGCGACGACATCGAGATCGCCATGGAGGAAGGCATGATGGAGATCATCCCGCAGCTGGAGAAGCGCACCGGCTACATCGCGTTGTTCGCCAACGTCGCGACCCTGCTCGGGCTGCTCGGCACCATTATCGGCCTGATCCGGGCCTTCAATGCCGTGGCCCAGGCCAACCCGGCGGACAAGGCCGAGCTGCTGTCGGCCAGCATCTCGATCGCGATGAACACCACCGCCTTCGGCCTGATGGTCGCGGTGCCGCTGCTCATCGCCCACGCCTACCTCAACTCGAAGACCGGCCAGATCATCGACAGCCTCGAAATGGCGTCGGTCAAGACGCTCAACATCATCGTGTCCTCGGCCGCGACGCCGCCGGCCAAGTAACCGGCCATGTCGCGACTCACCCGCCACCGGCGCAAGGCCGAGACGCCGGACGTCGACGTCACCACCTTCATGAACCTGATGGTGGTGCTGATCCCGTTCCTGCTCGTTACCGCGGTGTTCTCGCGCATCACCATCTTCGAGCTCGACCTGCCGACCGCGGCGGGCGGGCCGGCGGCCGACAAGCCGAACATCACCATCGAGGTGATCGTGCGCAAGAGCCGCGTGGAGATCGGCAACGGCAGCAAGATCGTCCGGACCATCCCCAAGGACGGCGAGACCTACGACATCGGCAAGCTCTCGGAGGCGCTGCAGGCGCTGAAACAGGCCTATCCGGGCAAGCGCGATGCCACCGTCCTGGTCGAGCCGGAGATCGAATACGAGCACGTCATTCACGTCATGGACGCCGTGCGCGTCGCCGAGACCAGGCAGGACGGCAGCGAGGAACTGAAGAGGACTCCGCTGTTTCCCGAGATATCGGTGGGCGAGGCGCCATGAAGAACACCCGGCGCATGCGGCGCATGGCGCGCGCCAAGAAGCACCGCGCCACGCTCAACCTCACCTCGCTGATGGACGTATTCACCATTCTGGTGTTCTTCCTGCTGGTGAACCAATCGGCCGTCGAGGTGCTCGAGCCGCCCAAGGAGATCAAGCTGCCCGACTCGGTGGTGGAATCCAAGCCGCGGCCGACGGTCACGATGCTGGTGAGCGGCGAGGCGGTCATGGTGCAGGGCGAGGTCGTGGCGTCGATCGCCCAGGTGCTGGCGTCGAAGGACGAGCGCATCGTACCGATCATCGAGCGGCTGGTGCAGATCCGGCGCAGCGCGATCGGCGTCAGCACCGAGGCCGCGGCGCGCAATGATGAGATCGTCATCCTGGCGGACAAGGCGATACCGTTCAAGGTGCTGCAGCGGCTGATGTCGACGTCGGCGCTGTCCGGATACACCAAGATATCGCTTGCCGTGATCCAGAAGGCGACCCAACAGGCGCCGAAGAGCTAGAGCCGGGACAGGACGTGACGACGGCAACTTCACGGGAACAACAGGCGCTGCGCGCGCAGATCGACGAGGGCCACCAGGAGCTGGCGGCCCTGCAGGGCAAGTTGCGCGCCGTCGAGAAGAAACTCGAGGACATGGCGGCGCAGCGGCAGCAGTACGACCTGCTCAACCAGATCTGCGTGTCGCTCGACAAGCTGGAGGAGCTCGGGGCCGCCGACCTGTTCTGGGGCAAACAGCCCAAGTCCCAGGACACCACGGCCCATTTGACCCGCGTGCGCGGCGCCGCGCGGGAGTTCCAGGAGAAGGTCTCGACCGTCGAGGACAGCCGCCGGAAGCTCGAAGAGCGCATTCAGAAGCAGATCGTCAGCATCAATTTCCTGAACGAGGACCTGGCCGAGCAACAGGAGCTGGAGGAGCTCGCCAGGCACGAGTACGTCGTCTACCGCGAAGTGACGCCGCGCCCGTATCGCCCGATGGTCATGCCGTGGAAGGGCGAGCGCGAGGACGAGAACCGCTTTCGCCGTTCGCTGCTGGCCAGCCTGCTGCTGGCGCTGCTGTTCGGCTGGCTGATCGAGCTGTGGATCCTGCCCGAGCCGGAGCCGGAGGAGATCGTCGAGATCCCCGAGAACCTGGTGCAGCTGGCCCGCCGCGAGCCGCCCAAGCCGCCCGAGGAGAAGAAGCCCGAGGAGAAGGAGGACAAGGCCGAGGAGAAGCCCAAGCCCGAGGAGAAGCAGCAGGCGCGCGAGAAGGCCGAGAAGGCCGGCGTCCTGGCGTTCAAGAACGCCTTCACCGACCTGATCGACGACGTTCCGGACCAGCTCGGCGCCGACGCCCGGGTGCGGAACGAGGGCCGACACACCACCGGGGTCACGCAGCGGTCGATCGTCGTCGCCCAGGCGCGCACAGGCAGCGGCGGCATCAATGCCGCGGCGCTGAGCCGCAATGTCGCGGGCACCGGCACCAAGCTCGGCGGCGTGCAGTTCACGCGCGTGGAAAGCGCGGTGGGCGCGGCCGCCGGCGCCGACCGCCCGCTCAGCGACGGCGTGGGGCCGTCGCGCACCGACGAGGAGATCCAGATCGTCTTTGACCGCTACAAGGCGGCGCTCTATCGCATCTACAATCGCGAGCTGCGCGCCGATCCGACGCTGCGCGGCAAGATGATCCTGCGCATCACCATCGAGCCCAACGGCGAGGTGTCGGCGTGCCGGGCCGAATCGACCAACCTGGCGTCGGCGGCGCTCAACACGGAAATCGTCGAGCGCGTGAAGCGGTTCAACTTCGGCGCGAAGGACGGCGTGCCGAGGATCACCATTCTCTATCCGATCGACTTCCTGCCGGCCGCCGGCTGAGCGCCGCGGCCCGGCAGGGCAGCGCGCCGGGCGGTCGCGCGCCGCTTCAGGCCCCGGTCAGGACGACCGGCCCGTCAGCCTTCCACTTCCGCGACCCGCGCCGACTCCGCCGTCCCCGGCGCGCTGTAGGCGTAGCGCACCCACGGGACACGTCGGGTGCCCCAGTAGTGCTGGGTCGGCCTGATCGCTTCGGGGTTGTCGAGACTGCCGATGGTGATGTCGATCAGTCCCGGGAGGTCGCTGGCGCTCAGGCTGAGTTGCGTCCCGCAGGCCGGACAATAGCTGCGGCGCCCGACCGTGGACGAGACGTAGGATGCCGGCGGATTGTCGAAGACCACTTGCTCCTTCCTGAACATCGCCCAGGCGATCGACGACGCGGCGCTGGCGCGGCGGCACAGGGCGCAATGACATACCGACGCCATGACCGGCGCACCGGTGATCCGGTAGCGGACGGCGCCGCACAGACAGCCCCCTTCCAGTGTTTTTCCGGTCAAGAATGTCTCCTTTTGGCGGCCGCCGATTGCCCGGCCCCAAAGCCCCGAAACAGTCCCATACGGCACCCAGGCGGGAGCAAGTCAGCCGCCTTCTTCGACAATTCGTTGATTTTTTTGACTGTGAAAGCTACGGCAGCTCCGGGAAGATCGTGGCCGACACCCCGGAGATCGATCCGTGCCGGAGGAGAAGCGGTGAGATGATGATCGTTCCGCGTCAACACAGTATCCGTATCGAAAGGCGTTACTGTTGATGCATTAAACGCCTATTTTTATCCGCCGACAAGTGTTAATTTCAAGCCGACGGGAGGCGTGGACGAACCACGCCAACGTCGAGCACGTTGTCGGCGCTATTCTTGAAGAACGGGCGGCGCACGCGATGCGGAGCCGCGCCGGCAGGATCGCGACCGGTCAGTCGTCGCATCCAGCCGGCCGCCCCCGAACCGGACACCCGCCGCTTGAGGAACCCATGCAAGCCCTGCTCGCCCTGCGTTGGATTGCGGTACTGCTGCTGTTGAGCGTTGCGGCCAACCTCAAGAGCCCGTTCCTGCTCGCTTTGCGCGATTATGAAACGCCGTTGATCCTGGTCCTGGCCGCGATTCTCGGTGCGATCAGCCTCACGCGCCTGGTGCAGACCGCGGCCCGGGGCCGCAAGACTGAAAGGCTGTTCCTGGTGTGCCTGACACTGGTGGTGCTGCTGACGGCCTTCGGCGAGGCGCGCTATCACTGGGACCGCCACCGCGTGGCCGGCGCCGACCCCAAGCTGCTCCGGAATCTGGGCCAGCATTTCATCGTCGGCTACACCCGGCTGGAGGACGTCCGGCCGCTGGTGGAATCGGGCGCGGTCGGCGGTGTTTTCATCACGGCGCGCAACGTCAACGGCCGGTCGGTCGCCGATTTGCGCAATCAGATCCAGGCCCTGCGCGAGCTGCGCCGGCAAGCCGGCCTGCCGCCGCTCATCGTCGCGACCGATCAGGAGGGCGGGACGGTCTCGCGCCTGTCGCCGCCCCTGACCCGCCTGCCGCCCATGGCGGAGCTGGTGGAGAGCCAGCTGCCATTGCCGGAGCTGGAACAGCGCGCCCAGGAGTACGGCGCCGCCCACGGCAGGGAGCTGGCGGAGGTGGGCGTCAACGTCAATTTCAGCCCCCTGGTGGACCTGAAATACGACCTGCCCAGGCATCCGCTCGACTTCTACAGCCGCATCGCGCAACGCGCCATCGCCAGCGATGAAATGGTGGTGGCGCGCATGGCGCTTGCCTACACGCGCGGCCTCGCGCAGCACGACGTCCACGCCACGGTCAAGCATTTCCCGGGGCTCGGCAGGCTGCGCACCGATACCCATCTGTTTGCCGCCCGGCTCGACGTCACCAAGCCGGAACTGCAGGTGCGGGACTGGGTGCCGTTCAAGTTCGTCCTGGAGCGGTCTTCGGCCCTGCTGATGCTGGGCCACGTGATGCTGCCCGACATCGATCCCGAACACCCGGCCTCGTATTCGCACAAACTGGTGCAGGGCGTGCTGCGCCAGGAATGGAACCACGACGGCCTGCTCATCACCGACGATCTCAGCATGGGCGCCATCTACCGCAGCGACGACGGCATCTGCCGCGCCGCGGTCAAGGCGCTGCGCGTCGGCGTCGACCTGGTGCTGATCGCCTACGACGGCGAGAAATACTACGAGGCCATGTCCTGCGTGCTGCGCAGCTACGAACGCCAGCGCATGGACCTGGGCATGCTGGAGCGCAGCGCCGCGCGCATCGGACGCCTGCTGGACGAGTTGCGCTGATTACGCCAACGATCTTTCCACGGCGGGCGGGGCTGGAAGCCGCGCCTACCCTAATAATTGTAGGCGGGGCTTCCAGCCCCGCAGTTCGCAGTGCCGGCGCCACCGGCGGGGCAAGATGCCCCGCCTACATGGGGCCGGCGGCGCTACCAGTGCGCCAGCAGCCTACCCTTCTCGACCTTGTGATCGAACCGCGTGAGCGGCCGGTCGCCCTTGGCGATGCACTGGCCGGTGGTGACGTCGAAGGCCCACTGATGTTTGGGGCAGGTGAGCTGCCTGCCTTCCAGCGCCAGGTGTGGAATGTTAGTCACCTGGTGCGGGCAGCGGCTGTCGTAGACGCGGTACTCGTCGCCGGTCCGGTAGATGAACAGGCTGCGGCTGTCGCAGTCGGTGTAGGTGATGTCCTGGTCCTTGATCCCGCTCACCGCGATCACGTCGTGCCACCGGGACTCCATGCCCAGCAATTCGGGGCGGAACTCGGGGATGTCCATGTCCAGGATGATGTCGAAGGCCCACACGATCTTGGCCAACCCCAAGGTCGGGAAAGCCATCAACAGGGCGTCTATGATCTCGTCCGGCGAAGCGCCGTCGCGCAGTGCGCGCGGCAGGTACTGGCGCAGGCCGTTCTCGGTCTGGGCGTCGACCTTGGTGATGACCGAGATCAGTGAGCGGGTCTTGGGGTCGAGATGCTTGCCGGCCTCCTTCAGGAACTTGAAATAGCCGCCCAGCGCGTCCGGTCGCGCCTTCACCAGGTAAGTCAATGCGTCGCTCATTGTCGTTCTCCGCGGAATCGCGCGCCGCCGGCATGCGGCGCGTGAGGCGCATGATACACGCAGCCGTCGCGGCCGGAAAATCCGGTGACCGGCGCGCCCCGGCCGGTTGACGGGCCCGGGCGACGCCGCCACACTGGAGACCGGCCGCGGGCCCCGCGCCCGCCGACCGCACCGGCAAGGGACGGTAACGGGGCGCAGCCCCGATCCGCCAGTAGAATGCCGAAAAGTCGTTCCGCGACTTTTCGGCTACGCAAAGCAAAAATGTGATTTTTGCTTTGCTCCATTTTCCAAACACGTGAATGTTTGGAAAATGCCGGTCGATCCGTCGACCGCCCAGCAGGCTGCTGAAAGACGAGCTTTACCCGAAAGGGGCCTTCGTCAGCAGCCTGCTGGAAATAACAACGCGCCGAGGACAACAACGATGAACTTGTACGAGATGCTGTCGGGGGAATACAAGCCGCTCGGTTACAAGACACGTTCCATCATGGTCATCAACAGCAAGGGCGGCAGCGGCAAGACCACCGTCGCCACCAACCTCGCGAGCTACTACGCCACCGCCGGCGTGCCGGTGGCGCTGGCCGACTTCGATCCCCAGGGCTCCAGCATCGCCTGGCTCGGCCAGCGCCCCGACAAGCTGCCGCCGATCCACGGCCTGGCGGCCTGGCGCGAGTCCCAGTGGCTGCCGCAGGCCATCGACACCGTGATCCTGGACGTCGCCGCCGGCGTGCGCGACCGTCGCATGGCGAAGCTCCTGCGGCGCTCCCAGACCGTGCTGATCCCGGTGCAGCCCTCGCCGATGGACATCCGCGCCGCCCAGGATTTCATCTACGAGCTCTTGCAGGTGCACCGCAAGGCCAACCTGCCGGCCAAGGTCGCGGTGCTGGCCAACCGCGTCAAGGAGAACACCCGGGCCTACGATACGCTCCGGGAGTTCCTCGAGGGCCTGGGGCTGCCGTTCCTGACCAGCCTGCGCGAGAGCCAGCACTACATCACCGCCGCCGAGCGCGGCCTGGGCATCTTCGAGCTGGGACCGGCCTCGGTGTCGACCGACCTCGATCAGTGGCGGCCGATCATCCGCTGGCTCAAGAGCAAGCGCAGCCGGCCGCCCAGCGCCTGAGGCACGATTCCCGGAACGGCCTTAGCCTGCACCCGCGAGCGCGGGGCGGAAAAACTCGGCGACCTGCTCGCGGCGGCGCATCGCGTCGGCGTAGCCGAGGTCGATGAGCTCGCGGCAATAGGGCTTCTCGAACAGCAGGTAGCTCAGCAGATCCGCGCCGCCGCGCCGGTAGGCGCCCAGGCCGCGCATCAGGAAGCGCATCGGCCGCGGAAAGTGGTGCTTGTAGCGCGCGGCGATGGCGCCGATGTCCTGGCTCGGCGCGATCAGCAGCGTGTCGACGCGCCGCAGCGTGGCGTGCTTGCCGGTGTCGATCAGCACATGCGAGGGGATCAGGCTCAGGGTCTCGTTGATGCGGTTGAGCCGCTCCAGGTCCGCCTCCATGGCATCGAGGAAAATGCTGCTCAGGACATGGCCGCCGATCTGCGCCAGCGACGGGTACTCCGATGGCTGGTTAGCGCGCGGCGGCGTACCGTTGCGCTCCTGGCGCACGCCGATCACCAGGATGCGGTCGGCACCGAAGTGGATCGCCGGACTGGTCGGCGCAATCTGGCGCATCGAGCCGTCGCCGAAATACTCGCGGTTGATCCGCACCGCCTCGAACAGGAACGGGATCGCCGACGAGGCCATGAGGTGATCGATGCCGATCCGGGCCGCGCAGCCGACCCGGGACGCGCGCCGCCACGTCGGGATGCCGTCGGCGCCCTGGAAGAAATTCACCGATTGGCCGGAGCTATAGCCCGAGGCCGCGATGCTGATCGCGTGCAACAGACCGGCGTCGATGGCGTCCTGGATGCGCTCGCAGGGCAGGGTGCGGGCCAGCAGCGCGCGCAACGGCGCGCGGTCGAGCAGCGCCACCGGGATACCCCCGCCCATGCCGCCCATAAACAGCGCCGACCACCAGCGCAGCCAGTTGCGCAACATGCCGGTGGTGTCGGCGCGGAACACGTGGTGCACCTGGAAGTTGGCCCAGACCTTCTCGAGACGCCTGACCGCGTTGCGGAAGTTCGGCGCATAGACCGCGAGCGCGGTGGAGTTGATGGCACCGGCCGAGGCGCCGCAGATGATCTGGAACGGCTGCGGATGGCCGCCGGGCAGTATCTGCGCGATCGCCTTGAGCACCCCGACCTGGTAGGCCGCGCGCGCCCCGCCCCCCGACATGATGAGGCCCATTTTCGCCTTGATCGGCACGTCACCCATGTCCATTGCTTGCTCCCGGACCCGCCCCGGCCTTGCTGTTAGAAAAGCAATTAGAATGCCAATACCATATGCTGTAACAATAGACCAAGGCAATCCGCCGGTTACCGGCGTTTGGGCGGACAGCCGTCACCCGCGAGGACGGAACCATGACGGAACTCGGCCATGTGGTGCTGTACGTCCGGCAACTCTTGCCGTCGGTCGCATTTTACCGGAATGTCGTCGGACTCAAGGAGGTCGGGACAATTTTCGGCGGCCGCGGGGCATTGCTGAGCGGCGGCCGGACCCACCACGAGCTGCTGCTGATCGAGGTGGGCGATGCGCCGGGACCGCTCAACGGCCGGCGGCTCGGCCTCTATCACGTCGGCTGGAAGATCGGCGAGGACCTGCTGGCCTTGCGGCGCGCGCGCGAGCGCATCGCCGCGGCCGGCCTCGAGCTCGCCGGCGCCACGGACCATACGGTGAGCCAGAGCCTCTATCTGCACGACCCGGACGGCAACGAGGTCGAGCTGTTCGTCGATGATCCCGCATTCGACTGGCGGCGCGACCCGAGCTGGATGGAGGCGCCGGTCAAACCGCTGAAGTTCTAGGCGGCGACCGGCTGGACGCGGGGCCCGTCCCCGACCATTTCACTCGGGAAAGCCGGCCGGTGCCGGCCGGCTCTGTTACACTGAAGGTAACGGCAACCGAGGATTCACCATGGCGACTTCGATCACCGAACAGAAGGTCCTGGACGCGCTCCGCAAGGTCATGGATCCCGAGCTCAACCACAGCGTGGTCGAGCTGGGCTTCATTCAGGACGTCGACATCGCCGGCGACTTCGTGCACCTGGACATCCAGCTCACCACTCCGCACTGCCCGTTCGCCGACCGCATCGTCGACAGCATCCGCGGCGCGGTCGCGGCGATACCCGGCGTGCGCGAGGTCGAGGTCGAGCGCACCTGCCTCAAGGATGCGTGAGAGGCAGAGAAAAGCGGCGAGAGAAAAGAGGAAAGGAAGGCCCGGACGGCCTGCTTTTCGGTCCCGGTCGACTTCGCCGACTCCTTTTTCCGTCCTGCGGGCTTGATACGACACATAATGTCCAGCGACAGTTCACATCGGGTTCTGGCTTTGGCCGGCGTGTTTCAGGCGGCGCGCCTGGTGCAGCAGCTCGCACGTGAGGGCCATGGCGACAGCGCCGCCTACCGGGCGAGCATCGACAGTATCCTGGTGCTCGATCCGAAGGAGCCGATCGATGTCTACGGCGACGTGGCGGGTCTGGCGCTCGGCCTGGAGATACTGCGCGACAAGCTCGACGGCCGCCACAACGGGCCGCTCGAGCTGGAGCTGGCGCGCTACGTGATCGGAATCATTCACCTGCAGGGCCGGCTGCGACGCCACCCGTCGATGCTCGACGCGCTGCGGCGCGGCATCGAGGCGGCGCAGGCGCAGCGCAGCTTCTTCACCCAGGACGACGACGGCGAGGGCGTGCACCCCAGCCTGGTCGCGCGTCTCGCCGAGGTCTACGCCCAGACGCTCAGCACCCTCACCCCGCGCATCATGGTGAACGGCGAGCCGAGCTTCCTGGCAACGCCGGCCATCGCCGAACGCATCCGCGCCGCGTTGCTCGCCGGCGTGCGCGCGGCCGTGCTGTGGCGCCAGCTCGGCGGCAGCCGCTGGCAGCTCGTCTTCGGCCGCCGCAAGCTCACCCGCCAGGCCGCGGCGCTGCGCGAGACCATCCTGCCGCGCTGCCAAGTATAAGGACAGGGGTCGGAGACGAAGTTCGTCTCCGACCCCTTTCAAACTTTCTTTTGCAGCTTGCGCTGCAAGGTGCGCCGGTGCATCCCCAGGCGCCGCGCGGTCTCGGAGATGTTGCCCTTGCTGTCGTTGAGCACCTTCTGAATGTGCTCCCACTCCACACGCTGCACCGACAGCGGACGGTGCGCGACCGCCGCGCCGGCGTCGCCGCCGAGCCGGCCGAAGGCCGCGACCACGTCGTCGGCGTCGGCCGGCTTGGTGAGGTAGTGGATGGCCCCGAGCTTGATCGCCTCGACGGCGGTGGCGATGCTGGCGTAACCGGTGAGCACGACGATGCGGGTGTGCTCGTCGAGCTGCTTCAGGCGTTTGACCAGCTCCAGGCCGGACGGTCCCGGCATCTTCAGATCGACCAGCGCGTACTCCGGCGGGCTCGCCTCGGCGGCCTTGAGGCCGGCGGCGACGTCGTGCGCCAGGCGCACCTCGAATCCGCGCTTGGCGAGCGCGTCGCCCATCACCTCGCAAAAGGTCTTGTCGTCATCGACCAGCAGCAGGTCCGGCCGGTCGCCGTCGTCGTCACGTGTTTTCTCGCTCATAGTGCCTCGCTTACCTGGATGGTTTCGAGCGGCAGCAGGAGCCGCGCACAGGCCCCGCCGCCGTCCCGGTTGGTCAATGTCAGGCTGCCGCCCAGGCGCTGGGCGGTGGCCCGCGCCAGGAACAGCCCCAGACCGAGCCCCTGGCCCGGCGCCTTGGTGGTGAAGAACGCGCTGCCGGCCAGGCGCGCGACCTCCGCCGGCAGCCCCGGCCCGCGGTCGCAGACCTCGACGGCGACCTCGTCGGCATCCCAACGCGCATGCAGCTCGACCCGCTCGGGCGAGGCATCGGCGGCGTTGTTGAACAGATTGGTCAGCGCCTGGCTGAGCGTCTCGTCGACGACGATCGCCGGGCCGGGCCGCGGGGCGTCGAGGCGCGTTTCCAGCGCGACGTCCGGCCGCAGCGCCCGCCACTGCGCCGCCAGCCCGGCGAGGTAATCGGCCACCGGCAACCCACGGCCCGAGGCCGCCGGACGCTCGCCGGCGCTCGCGGTGAGGCGCGCCAGGATCTCCTTGCAGCGCTGCACCTGGTCGCGCATCACCGCCAGCTTGCGCGCGCGCTCGCCGGCGGGCAGGTCGCCGTCCAGCTCGCGCGCCAGCACCGCCACGGTGGACAACGGCGTGCCGAGCTCGTGCGCGGCGCCGGTGGCGAGCGTGCCGAGCGCGAGGATGCGCTCGCTGCGCAGCGCGTCCTCGCGCAGCCGCGCCAGCGCGGCGTCGCGCGCCCGCAGCGTCTCGCCCATGCGCACCACGAAGTAGGCGATGAGCCCCGCGCTCAGCACGAATCCGAGCCACATGCCCAGGACGTGCAGGTCGAAATCGGCGCCGGCGTGGCCATGGGCGTGCGGCAGCGGCACGTAATGGAACATCAGCAGGCTGTAGCAGGCCGCGGTCGCGCCCGCCATCATCCAGGTGTAGCGCCCCGGCAGCGCCGCGGCGCTCAAGGTGATCGGCATGAGGTAAAGCAGCGTGAAGGGATTGGTCGAGCCGCCGCTCAGGTACAGCAGGCCGGTCAGCACCGCCACGTCCACCAGCAGCTGCGCGAACAGCTCGTGCTCCGACACCGGCCGGCCGCGTGTCAGGCGCAGCGCGGTGATCAGGTTGACCGCCAACAGCGCCGCGATCAGCGCCGCCAGCGGCGTGACCGGCAGCGCCACCCGCAGCACGCCGACCGCCACGCCCACCACCGCGATCTGCCCGGCGACGGCGATGAAGCGCAACGCCACCAGCCGCCGCAGGTTGCGGGCATGGCCGGCGGTGATGGCGGTCGGATCGATGGCGGACATGACACTCGCAAGCTGCGGCAGGACGCCACCCAAGGCAGTGTAACGTCCCGGGCGGGCGCGGAAAAGCCGGCGGCTGCGACCGATTGTCGCGCGACAATCCGTCCAATTGCCATGGCCGGACGAGTTGCTAGGCTGGGGAAGAGCACGAGAACAAGACCGATTCGCATTGGCACAATTTCCCAGGGGGATCGATGCACCTTCATCTCAGCAGGCGTCTGCTGCCGGGCGTTGCCGTGCTGCCGCTGTTATGGGCCGCCGCGCCGGCTCATGCCTCCTGCGGGGCGGCGTTCTGCAGCTTCGATATGCACGGGCTCGCGCCCGGGATCGAGTCGGGCACGCTGCTCGGCCTGCGCTACGAATACATCGACCAGAGCCAGCCGCGGCTGCGCAGCGAGCGGCTCGCGGTCGGCGAAGTCCACCGCCACCATGACGAGATCCGCACGCGCAACCAGAATCTGATCGCGAGCGTCGACCACGGCCTCGGCGCCGACACCGCGGTGTCGATCGAGGCGCCGCTGGTGCGGCGCGCCCACGATCACATACACCACCATGCCGGCAGCCGGTTTTACGACCGCTGGGACTTCCACGGTCTCGGCGATGCGCGCCTGAGCCTGCGCCGGCAGCACGGCGCCTGGATCGGCAGCGCCGGCGTGAAACTCCCGACCGGCCGCTATGACCGCAGCAACGACGACGGCCAGGAGGCCGAGCGCAGCCTGCAGGCCGGCAGCGGCACGACCGACGCATTGCTGGGCATCGCCTACCACGGCACCGTGGAGATCAATAACCGCCCGGCGCGCGGCTTCGCGCAGCTGCGTGCCCAGCTGCCGCTCAACATGCGCGACGAGTACCGGCACGGTAACAGCGTCGGCGTCGATCTCGGTATCGGCTATCCGCTCAGCCACGCGCTGCAGCTCAACGCCCAGCTCAACCTGGTCGTGAAGGGCCGCGACCGCGGCGACCAGGCCGAGCCGCTGGACAGCGGCGGACGCTTTCTGTGGCTGAGCCCCGGACTGTCGGCGAATCTCGGCCGGCGGTGGCAGCTCTACGGTGTCGTCCAGCTGCCGCTGTACCAGCGCGTCAACGGCGTGCAGCTCACCGCCGACTGGACGCTGGCCGCGGGGCTCGCCTACCGGCTGTAACCGGACCTGCGACCGGTGGCCGCGCGGCAATCCGCCCAATTGCCGGAACCGCAGGGATCGGTAGCTTTGCGCTGACACGCAAGACGCGAGTGATCAGAAGAGGTCTGGGTGAATCGGCCGATGAGAACGCGATCTTGCTCCTTCGGTCCCGCAGTTTCCCGCCTAGTTCCTCCATCGCCCGCCCATATCAGCCACGCGATCGGCACCCCCAAGGCCATGGCAAGGCGCTCCAGATTGTCTATCCCGACGTTTCGCTCCCCACGCTCAACATAGCCCACGTAGTTCCGGTGCAACCCTGCCACCTCGGCCAGGACCTCTTGACTCCAGCCGTGCATCACCCGCAGGACCCGGACTTCGATCCCCACCTGCTGGCGCAGAGTGCTGATGGGTCTGGTCAATAATCCTTCTACTGTAGACGGGACTTCCAACCCCGCCCTGGCTGCCCCGGCCGTAACCCTGCTACGGCCCACGCTTCGGTCCCTCCCAACCTAACTCCGTCAGTTCCTCCCGCCAAACCACAAACCGCCGATCCGCCTCAATCCCCAGCCGTACCTCACGGCGTTCCATGACCCGTGTAACGACGATCTCTATGGCCCTATTCACGAAGAGCTCCCCGATGGGTGCATCGTGGGGCAGCCATAAGGCGGGGTGGATGAGGATAGCTTGGTGGGGTTTATGGTATCCGTCCGCAATCCGCATTGCCGCACGAAAATCTTCCATATCGTCAGCAATCTCGGACCCGAAGTGCAACTTCGTTATGCCCGAAGTTCAACTTCAATACCATAAAGCGGCTCCTGTCGCGGAACCGCCCATGGGAAAGCTCAAGAAAAAATTTGGCAAACGTTTACAACAGCTGCGAATTAGTGCCGGGATTACTCAAGAGCAATTGGCCGACGGCACCGGATTGACGGTAGAGTCGATCAGCAACATTGAGCGTGGAATATTTGGTCCGAGGTTTGAGACGCTCGAAAAGCTTTCAGGGGTTCTCAGGATTCCGGTCAAAGAGCTTTTTGATTTCGGGAAGGACTGATCAAGAAAAACTTTTCTTACATCATTTCTGTCGGTCTTCTTTTTCTCTGAAATCGGGTACTCGACTTCCTGGCGCGACATGATTTGGGGATCATAAATGCCAGACAAAATATACTCGCCCACCGGGCATTGGAAGTCCGCAATCTACCGGATAGAGCTAATTGCTGCCACAGGTACAATCTTTGTCGCGCTTGCGATCGGATTGGGATTTCCGGCGATCTACTTTCAAATGAACGATCTCGGAGTGCCATCACACCTAATTTCATTTCATCGTTCACTTTATGCAGGCGCAATTCCAGCAGGTTGTTTGGTATTGGTTGGCCTGTATTGTTTCTGGTTAATCAATAACACGGCTCGCAAAAGCGCGAGAATTCGTAAACGTAGGTATTGGTACCTTATTTCCCAATTTGGAATTGTCGGAATATCGTTTGCGGCTGCCCTGGGTTCAACGTTCCTGCTGGGAGGATTGTCGACAATCTTTATTGTTTTCTGGTTCTTTTCTCAATTGCTGATTTGGCTTACATCCTTGATAGTTCCAATGACGCCCTCCCATACTCAGATCTTCAATGTAGCTATCACTCTCATGATTGTGGCTTTTTTCGGATTTGCGGCGTTGATGTATTGGCCCACACAAGGTAGAGATCAGGTTGCCAAACGGCCGACCAAACATGCTATGTCCAAAACACCAAGAAAGACACAAACCGGTAGCTCGAATTTTCAGTCAGTGGACTGGGGACTCGTGTTCTTTCTCGTGTCCGTTCCAATTCTGTGCGCCGCTTCTCTGTCCGCCGCTCATGTCGCTATGGAATCATACTTATAGACAACTCAATGCCTCCACGCGGCATTGTTGTGCCACGACATAAAGTTGATTTTGTATCATGGTAGGAGGGTGCACCTAGCTGCGCCGGATTCACAGAAGATGTCCAGCGAACGCAGTACTTCCGCCAAGCCACCGTGGCCTGACACAGCGCGTCGCTTTCTCAAATCTGCTCGCACGCGACTTCGCCGTCTAGTGGTCGAGCCGGATCTGAGCGGGCGACATCACCCGGCCCAGCCTTACCCATCACACTCGGATCAAGGGGTCGGAGTAGTCGAAGAATTTATAACTCTTATTCCGACCCACAAACCACGCAGGCCTTGAACGCACTACTTACCGAGACGCCTGGGACTTGAGTCATCGCCGCTCGGATTGCTCGCCGGAACAGACAGCCCGCCAGCTATCGGCGACGCAAGCCTTCCCTCCGGCGGACTCGGCGCGCTCGAACAATTCTTTCGCCTCGGCGCAGCGGCCCTGGCGGGCGCGCAGGTAGCCGAGCAGGGCCTCCTTGGTTCCCGGCGCGGCAGTTCGATCGACCTTGGCCAGCAGCCGCTCGGCCTCGGCCAGCAGGCCGTCGTCGATCAGCACCTCGACCGCGGCCAGGCGCTTGCGGTGCTCCAGCCGGCGCGCCGGCGACGCGCCCCGGGCGGCGAACTCCCGTTCGACGGCGCGCAGGCGTTGCGCGGCGCTGTCCTCGTCGACGATCCGCACACCGTCGACGAGCACGAAATGCGCGTCACGCTGCGTCTCGCTGAGAAAGCGGCCGTCCGCCGCGAAGGCGGCGATGTGCACGGCGTATTCCCGGTCTTTGGCGCCGGACGTCGACTTGAAAGAACCGAGAGGGAGCTGTGTGGCGTCGCGCAGCTGGCGCGTCGCGATCTCGCGACTGGTCCAGCCGCCCGCGTGACGCTCGACCTCATAAATCGATACCGCGTAGGCCGCGGCCTCCGGATAGGGACGCCACTTAACGGTCGCGTCGGCCAGCGACACGCGCGGACGCTCGCCGCGCGGCCACTCCAGCGCGACTTCCTGCCGGATCGCAAACTGCAGCGGGTTCGTCACCGGCTGCGCGGTCACGGTCACCGGCCAGCCCTGCTGGTCGCCCACGACACCCCGCCGATGGTAGCCGCCGAGTTCGGGAAGCGGCGCATCGCGCTCGCTGGACAGGACGAATTCGCCCTGCGACGGGCGCCCGGTCCATGCCGTGGTCCGCAGACGATTGATGAACCAGTCTCCGGGCGGCAGCCGCAGGGTGAACAGGCCGTCGTCGTCTGTGGTCAGCGTCGGCGTCCGGAATTTTCTGTTGAGGGTCAGATCCAGCGACACCCCGGCGGCCGGCCGCTCGTCGAAGGCGATGCGTCCCACCAGATAGCCGTCGCCGGGCGGCGGCGCGGGCAGCTCACCGTCGTCACCGGACATGCCGCCGAAGTAAAGATACTGCCAGAAATTCTCCCGGGACAGCGAGTGCCGGACCTCGGCGGCCCGGTCGCCGACCTCGGACTCGCCACGCCACCACAGGCCGGTCGCGACCGGCGCGAACGATATCGCCATCGCCGCCACGTAATACAACAGGCCGAAGACGACCAGGCTCAATACCAGCGCGCTGAACCGGGCGGCGATGCCGGCCGGCGGCTTGGGTGGCGCGGCGGCGCCGGCATCGCGGAAGCTGATCACCAGGCTGGAAAGCCAGGTTGCCACGAACCCCAGGACAATGAGACCGACCGTCCATCCTCCGACACCAATACGCTCGCCGTCGCGGGAGACCGCCAGGGCGACGATGAGCACGACCGGCCAGAGGAAGAACAGCGCAAGGAACAGCTGCGCGCGGTCGGCGCGGCCGTTCAGGAAATGTCCGCCGATACCCGTCAGCGCGGACAACGCGGTCGCCGCAGTACGCTTGACCATTGGCACCCTCCCCTTAAAGGGTTTAAAGGGGTCGGAGTGATTTATTTTTGAGCAGCGTGCAACTATATCGACATCTTTGTTTACTTTGCCGCGCTGCTCAAAAATAAATCACTCCGACCCCTTTATCCAGTCACTCTAATTCCGGCCCGCAAACCACACAGGTCTTGACCGCACTACTTACCGAGACACCTGGGACCTTGAGTCATCGCCACCCGGATTACTCGCTGGAACAAACAGCGCACCACCGATCGGCGACGCAAGTCTGCCATCCGGCAGACTCGGCGCGCACGAACTATAAGTAAAGGGGTCGGAGCCCGGCGGCCGGCGGTTCAGTCGTGCAGCGGCCTATACGTGTTGAATCCGGCCAGGTGATAGAGCGGACAGTAGCCGCTGACCGCGGACACGATGGTCAGAACGCCGACCAGCGCCAGCAGCATGCCCGACATGAAATCCGCGGTCAGCCACTCCGAGAACGGTCCCAGATAGATCAACGCCGCCCCCATGGCGGTACGAAACACCTGATCGACGGGGCCCATGTTTCTCTTCAGTTTCATCACCCTGCACCAATGACGTTCGACTTCATTCGGGGGCCGGCGGCGTGCCCGCTCGCGGTTTGCCGCCGGCCTCACTCGCCAGTGTAGCCCACCACGCCGCCACCGGCGTTCTTGGCGGCGTACATGGACCGGTCGGCCTTGCGCGCCAGTTCCACCAGCTCCTGGGCGTGGGTGGGGTAGGTGGCCACGCCCATGCTGGCGCCGATCCTGATGTCATGCCCCAGCACCGTGTAGTCGCGGGTCAGGGACTCGATGATGCGGTCGCAGAGCGCGCGGCAACTGTGGGTGTCGGAATCGGGGAACACCAGGATGAATTCGTCGCCGCCGGTGCGCGCGACCAGGTCGCCGTGCCGCAACGCCTGGCGGAAGCGGTCGGCGACCTGGCGCAACAGCTCGTCCCCCGCGTCGTGCCCGAAGTGGTCGTTGACCTGCTTGAACTTGTCCAGGTCCACGATCGCCAGGGCGAATCCCGGGCTCCGGGTGCGCGCGGATTCAATCAACTTTTCAAGATGCCGGAACAGGTAATTGCGATTCGGCAGACCGGTGAGCGCGTCGTGCAGCGCCAGGTGCTCGACCGCGTCTTTCTGCATGCGCAGGCGCTTGGTGAGGTTGTTGAGGATCAGCGCGACCCAGACCGTCATCCAGATATAGAACGCGGCCGGCACGATCAGCCGGCTCCGGTAGGCGCTCATCAGCGCCTCGGCGTTGCGCGACACCAGCTCATGGGCCGCCAGCAGCTGATGGGGGCTGCCGGGAATGGCGACCTGCACCCAGGTCAGGCCGCGACCCCCGGCATCGGTATAGCCGCCGCGCCGGTTGATCCGGGAGCGCTCGAGCTGCGACGCGCTGATCCCCAGCGGCGGCCGCGCGATCTCCACCGCGCGCAACGCGCCGTCGCGCACCGCGATGACCGGATAAGCCGGCGTTCCCAGGGCGGCGGCCAGTTTCTCGACGTCGGCGAACGACAGCGGAGCGCCCCGTTGCGCCGTCTCGTGCGCGACACGGTCGAGCAGCATGGCGTGCAGGTTGTCGACGGCATGCACGATCTCGAGCTCCTTCGAGGCGTTGCGCACGGCAAGGAAGGTGAGCGCCACGCCGATTACGGCGGTGCCCACGAACATCGCGATGAACTTGAAGGGCGAATGCCTGGACCGCGAGGACCGCTGCTGCCCGGCTGCGCTAGAACTGGCCATGGGAGGAAAAACGAATCACTCCGACCCCCTTTTATTGAAGCTTCTTCTTGAGCAGCTCGTTGACCTGGGCCGGGTTGGCCTTGCCGCCGGTGGCCTTCATGACCTGGCCGACGAAGAAGCCGAACAGCTTGTCCTGGCCGGACCGGTACTGCTCCAACTGCTTCGGGTTCTTCGCGATCACCGCGTCGATCACCTTCTCGATCGCGCCGCTGTCGGTGATCTGCTTCAGGCCCTTCCTGTCGATGACGGCGTCGGCGTCGCCCTCGCCGCTCCACATCGCGTCGAACACGTCCTTGGCGATCTTGCCGGAGATGGTGTTATCGGCGATGCGCTTGAGCAGGCCGGCGAGCAGGGCGCTCGTCACCGGCGATCCGGCGATGTCCTTGTTCTCCTTATTAAGGTATCCGGACAGCTCGCCCGTTACCCAGTTCGCGGCCAGCTTGGGATCGACCCCGGCGGCCTCGACCGCCGACTCGTAGTAGTCGGCCATCTCGCGCGTGGCGGTGAGCACGCCGGCGTCGTAGGCGTTGAGCTGGTAATCGCGCATGAAGCGCTCGCGCTTGGCGTCCGGCAGCTCGGGCAGGGTCTTGCGGGTCTCCTCGATGAAGGCCGGCTCCAGCACCAGCGGCAACAGGTCGGGGTCCGGGAAGTAGCGGTAGTCGTGCGCCTCTTCCTTGCTGCGCATCGGGCGGGTCTCGTCCTTCACCGAATCGTAGAGGCGCGTCTCCTGCACCACGCTGCCGCCGCCCTCAATCAGGTCGATCTGGCGCTCGACCTCGAATTCGATGGCCTTCTCGACGAAGCGGAACGAATTGATGTTCTTGAGCTCGGCGCGCGTGCCGTACTCGTGCTGGCCCTTGGGTCGCACCGAGACGTTGGCGTCGCAGCGGAACGAGCCCTCCTGCATGTTGCCGTCACAGATCTCGAGGTAGCGCACCAGCGCATGCAGCTTTTTCAGGTAGGCCACCGCCTCCTTCGCCGAGCGCATGTCCGGCTCCGAAACGATCTCCAAGAGCGGCGTGCCGGCGCGGTTGAGATCGATGCCGGTGAGCCCGTGGAAGTCCTCGTGCAGCGACTTGCCGGCGTCCTCTTCCAGGTGCGCGCGCGTGATGCCGACAATCTTCTCCCGGCCGTCGACGTCGATCGAGAGCTTGCCGAGCTGCACGATCGGCAGCTCGTACTGCGAGATCTGGTAGCCCTTGGGAAGATCGGGATAGAAATAATTCTTGCGCGCGAACACCGAGCGGTGGTTGATCGTGGCGCCGATCGCCAGCCCGAACTTCACCGCCATGCGCGCCGCCTCGGCGTTCATCACCGGCAGCACCCCCGGCAGCGCGATATCGACCGCGCAGGCCTGGGTGTTGGGCTCGGCGCCGTACTTCGTCGGCGCGCCGGAGAACAGCTTGCTCTGGGTGAGCAGCTGGACGTGGACCTCAAGACCGATGACGGTTTCCCATTCCATATTAGAATCCGAGAAAAGAGAAAAGAGAAAAGTGAAAAGAGAACGTCAATGATCCGTGCCCGTAGGGTTATCCGAATGTCTTTTCTCTTTTCTCTTGTACCTTTCCTCTGCCGTCATTCAAACCCCTTAGGCACGCGCCGGTGCCAGTCGGTCACCAGCTGGTACCGGTGCGCGATGTTCAGCAACCGCGCCTCGTCCATATACTTGCCGATGAGCTGCAGGCCGACCGGGCGATTCGCGGCGCCGAAGCCGGCGGGGATGGACATGCCCGGCAGGCCGGCGAGGTTGACCGAGATGGTGTAGATGTCCGACAGGTACATGGCCACCGGGTCGTCGGTCTTGGCGCCGAGCTCGAAGGCGGTCGTGGGGCTGGTCGGGCCCATGATCACGTCGCAGTTTTCCAATGCGCGTTTGAAATCGTCGGAGATCAGCCGGCGCAGCTTCTGGGCCTGGAGATAATAGGCGTCATAGTAGCCGGCGGACAGCGCGTAGGTGCCGATCATGATGCGGCGCTTGACCTCGGGGCCGAAGCCCTCGGCGCGCGTGCGGCTGTACAGGTCGAGCAGGCTGTCGTACTTCTCCGCCCGGTAACCGTAGCGCACGCCGTCGTAGCGCGCCAGATTGCTGGAGGCCTCGGCCGGCGCCAGCACGTAGTAGCAGGGGATCGCGAGCCGGCTGTTGGGCAGGCTCACGTCCACGACCGTCGCGCCGAGCTTCTTGTACTCGGCGATCGCGGCCTCGACCGCCTTCGCCACCTCCGGACTCAATC
The DNA here is from genome assembly GCA_036393295.1 of Acidiferrobacterales bacterium. Lineage (GTDB taxonomy): Bacteria > Pseudomonadota > Gammaproteobacteria > Acidiferrobacterales > UBA6901 > DASWHF01. Next base: position 50,680 of record DASWHF010000044.1, on the reverse strand, counting down.
CCTCACCGAAGTATTCCTTGGGCAGGCCGATCCGAAGGCCCCGGATGTCCCGGCCGAGGGTCGCGGTGTAGTCCGGCACCGGCGCGTCGACGCTGGTCGAGTCGCGTTCGTCGAAACCGGCCATGACATTCAGCAGGTAGGCGGCGTCCTCGGCCGTGCGCGTCATCGGCCCACCCTGGTCGAGGCTGGAGGCGAAGGCGATCATGCCGTAGCGCGACACCCGGCCGTAACTGGGTTTCAAGCCGGTGATGCCGGTGAGCGCCGCCGGCTGACGGATCGAGCCGCCGGTGTCGGTGCCGGTCGCGGCCGGCGTAAGCCGCCCGGCGACCGCGGCGGCCGAGCCGCCGGAACTGCCGCCCGGGACGGTCTTCGGGTCCCAGGGGTTGCGGACCGGCCCGAAGAACGATGTCTCGTTGGACGAGCCCATGGCGAACTCGTCCATGTTGGTCTTGCCGAGCGTCACCGCCCCGGCCGCCTTGAAGCGAGCGATCACTGTGGCGTCGTAAGGCGCGGTGAAGTTGGCCAGCATCTTCGAGCCGCAGGTGGTGGGCCAGCCGTCTGCGCAGAAGATGTCCTTCTGGGCGATCGGGATGCCGGTCAGCGCCGTGGCCTCCCCCCGGGCGAGGCTCGCATCGGCCACCTTGGCCTCGGCCAGCGTCCGCTCGCGGTCGACGGTGATGAAGGCGTTGAGGTCGCGGTGGCGCTCGATGCGGTCCAGGCAGGCCTGGGTCAGCTCGGCGCTGGAAAACTCGCGGCCCTGGAGGGCCCGGGACAGCTCGGCGACCGTTTTATCGAACATGCTGATCCTTAAAGGAAACGACGCGAAGCAAGGGCGCAAAGCGGCGGTGATGCCCGCCGTGCCAAGTCGTAGCGGCCTCGCGCCCTGGCGTGGAAGCTCACTCGATCACCTTCGGAACCAGATACAGCCCCGCTTCGGTGGCCGGGGCGATGGCCTGGAACTTGTCCCGCTGGTCGGCTTCGGCGACCTGGTCGGGACGCAGTCTCAGGGCCGCCTCCTGGGGATGGGCCATGGGCGCGACCCCGCGGGTATCGACGGCGTTCATCTGCTCGATCAAACCGAGTATCCGCGACAGGCTCTCGGCATAGGCCGAAAGCTCTTGTTCGCCCACCTCGAGGCGCGCAAGATGCGCGATCCGCTCGACGTCGTGTCGGCTCAGGGACATCGGGTCAGACTCCTTGGGGCCAAGCCGGGAAACCGCGCACGGTACCATATCCCGCCCGTCGGTTGAACCGGCCCCGGGCGGTTGCTACAGTTGAGACATACTATAGAATTCGTCCACACCACACTATATCCAAAGGTAAAATTCCTCCCATGTTTCGCACCCTGCGCGGCTACTTCTCCAGCGACCTGGCCATCGATCTGGGGACCGCCAACACCCTCATCTATGTCCGCGACAAGGGCATCGTGCTGAACGAGCCCTCGGTGGTCGCGATCCGCCAGGACTACGGCTCGCGCAACAACCGCAGCGTGCTCGCGGTCGGCGCCGAGGCCAAACGCATGCTCGGCCGCACGCCGGGCAGCATCCAGGCCATCCGTCCGATGAAGGACGGCGTGATCGCGGACTTCACGGTCACCGGCGAGATGCTCAAGTACTTCATCCGCAAGGTGCACGAGAAGCGCCTGTTCCAACCGAGCCCGCGCATCGTCATCTGCGTGCCCTGCGGCTCGACCCAGGTGGAGCGCCGCGCGATCCGCGAGTCGGCGCTCGGCGCCGGCGCGCGCGAAGTATATCTCATCGAGGAGCCGATGGCGGCCGCGATCGGCGCCGACCTGCCGATCGCCGATCCGAACGGCTCCATGGTGCTCGACATCGGCGGCGGCACCAGCGAGGTCGGCGTGATCTCGCTGGGCGGCATCGTGTACTCGCACAGCCTGCGCATCGCCGGCGACAAGATGGACGAGGCGATCATCAACTACGTGCGCCGCAAGTACGGCCTGCTGATCGGCGAGGCGACTGCCGAGAAGGTCAAGACCGAGATCGGCACCGCCTGGCACGACAGCGAGGTGCGGCAGATGGAGATCAAGGGCCGGCACATCGCCGACGGCGTGCCGCGCAGCATGGTGATCACCAGCAAGGAGGTCCACGCGGCGCTGCAGGAGTCGCTGACCGGCATCGTCAGCGCCATCAAGACCGCGCTCGAGCAGACGCCGCCGGAGCTCGGCGCCGACATCGCCGACAAAGGCCTGGTGGTGACCGGCGGCGGTGCGCTGCTGCGCGATATGGACCGCATGCTGCGCGAGGAGACCGGCCTGCCGATCGTCATCACGGAAGATCCCCTCACCTGTGTGGTCCGCGGCTGCGGGCGCGCACTGGAGGAAGCGGAATCCCTGAGCGATGTGTTCGTGCACGAATAAGTCGGTCCGGATCCCGGCATGATGGGCACCTCCGGATGGTCGATGCACGCGCCGTCCATGCTGACGCGCCTGCTGGTGTTCGTGGCGCTGTCGGTGGCCCTGATGATCGCCGATCATCGCGGCCAGCATCTCGAGCGCATCCGCCAGGGTCTTTCGGTGCTGCTCTCCCCCATCCAATATGCCGCGGCACTGCCCGGCGAGCTGAGCGGCTGGACCAGCGGCTTCTTCGGCGGCGACCGCGGGCTGCGTGAGCGCTACGAGCGGCTGAACGCCGAGCTTCCGCTGCTGCAGGCGCGCCTGCAGAAATACGAAGCGCTGGCGGCCGAGAACGAGCACCTGCGCCGGCTGCTCGGCTCGGCGGCGCGCGTGGCCGAGCGCGCGGTGGTGGCGGAACTGGTCGAGGTCAGCCGCGAGCCGTTCACCCGCCAGATCACCGTCGCCAAGGGCAGGCAGGACGGGTTGTTCGTCGGCCAGCCGGTGCTCGACGCCCACGGCATCATGGGGCAGGTCGCCGAGGTCGGCGTGCTCAACAGCCGCGCGACCCTCATCACCGATCCCGGCCACGCCATCCCGGTGCAGGTCAACCGCAACGGACTGCGCGCCATCGCCTTCGGCGTCGGCCACCCGGATCGCGTCGAGGTCCGCCACCTGACGTCGTCGGCCGACATCCGCGAGGGCGACCTGCTGATCAGCTCCGGCATCGGCAGCACCTTCCCCTTCGGCTACCCGGTGGCCGAGGTCACGAAGATCGTCAACGACCCGAACGAGGCGTTTCTCGAAGTCAGCGCCCGACCGGTCGCGCAGCTCGGCCACAACAAGGAAGTGCTGCTGATCTGGCCGGCCGAGCCGGCCGAACCGACCGCGGCGGCGCCGAGGCGATAATGGCGCTCACCCAGCACAACCGCAGCCGGCTGACCATCGGCCTCACCTTCCTGGCGGCGTTCGTGCTGTCGGTGCTGCCGGGGCCGCAGTGGGCCGAGCCGTTCCGGCCCGACTGGGTCGGCCTCACGCTGATCTACTGGTGCATGGCGGTGCCGCAGCGTGTCGGCGTCGGCACCGGCTGGACGGTCGGACTGATCCTCGACGTGCTGTACGGGTCGCTGCTCGGGCAGCAGGCGCTCGCCAAGACACTGCTGGCCTTCCTGACTATCAAGCTGCACCTGCAGTTGCGCATGTTCCCGCGCTGGCAGCAGGCGGTGAGCGTGTTCGTGCTGATCGCGCTGAACTATCTACTGCTGATCTGGATCAAAAGCCTGGTGGGCCAGACACCGATCAAGTGGAACTACTGGACATCGGGCATCGTGAGCATGCTGATCTGGCCGTGGCTGTTCATCATCCTGCGGGACATACGGCGGCGCGCGCACGTCAGCTGACATGGCCGGTATCCCCATCAAGGATTATCTGCGCGAGTCGCGCATCTTCAACAACCGGATCTCGGTGCTGGTGGTGCTGGTCGGCCTGCTGACCCTGCTGCTGTTCCTGCGGCTGGCCTGGCTGCAGGTCGTCAGCCACCGCCACTACGCCACCCTGTCGCAGAAGAACCGCGTGAACCCGGTGCCGATTCCGCCGGTGCGCGGCCTGATCGTCGACCGCAACGGCGTGGTGCTCGCGCAGAACTATCCGGTACTGACGCTCGAGGTCACGCCCGACCAGGTAACCGACATGAAGGCGCTGCTGGCCGAGCTCGGCCAGCTCGTCACGCTCAACGAGCGCGACCTCAAGAACTTCAGGAAGCAGTTGCGCGAGCGTCCGCGCTTCGAGGCACTGACGCTGCGCAGCCACCTTAACGACGTCGAGGCCGCGCGTTTCGCCGTGCGCCGGCATCTGCTGAACGGCGCCGATCTCCGGGCGCGGCTGCAGCGTCATTACCCGCAGGGCGGGCTGGCCGTGCATGCCGTGGGCTACGTCGGCCGCATCAACGAGGAGGAGATGGCGGTCATCGACAAGACCGCCTATCGCGGCACGGACCACATCGGCAAGCTCGGGATCGAGCAGAGCTACGAGCACCTGCTGCTCGGCAAGGTTGGCTTCGAGCGCAACGAGACCGATGCCCACGGGCGCACGGTGCGCAACCTCGACCGCAGCGCGCCGGTGGCCGGCAAGAACCTCTACCTGCACCTCGATGCGCGCGTACAGGCGGTGGCCGAGCAGGCCCTCGGCGCGCGGCGCGGCGCGGTGATCGCGCTCGACCCCAAGACCGGCGGCGTGATCGCCTTCGCCAGCACGCCGACCTATGACCCCAACCCTTTCGTCAACGGGATCGACTTCCAGTCTTATGCCGCGCTGCGCGACAGCAAGGACAAGCCGCTCATCAACCGCGCGCTCAACGGCCGCTACGCGCCGGGCTCGACCATCAAGGCATTCTACGGGCTGCTCGCGCTCGAGGCCGGCATCGACCCGAACAAGACCGTTCCCTGCCCGGGCTATTTCTCGCTGCCCGACAGCTCGCACCGGTTCCGCTGCTGGAAGGCCGCCGGCCACGGGCCGATGAACCTGCACGACGCGGTGGTGCAGTCCTGCGACGTGTACTTCTACCGCCAGGCGGTGACGCTCGGCGTCGAGCGCATGAACCGCTTTCTGGCCCAGTTCGGCTACGGTGCGCGCACCGGCATCGACCTCAAGGGCGAATCGGACGGCCTGCTGCCCACCCCCGAGTGGAAGCAGGCGCGCGGCCAGCCCTGGTATCCGGGCGAGACGGTGGTCCTGGGCATCGGCCAGGGGCCGATCCTGGTGACGCCGCTGCAGCTCGCCGTCTCGACCGCCGGGCTCGCCAATCGCGGCACGGTGCCGCAACCGCGGCTCGCCCATGCCGCGCAGGACCCGGTCAGCAAGGCGCTCACGACCTACGAGCCGCGCGCCGCCCAGACGGCGCAGATCGAGCACGCGCAGCACTTCGAACGGCAATTGCGCAACCTGATGGACGTCGTCCACGGCCCCGGCGGCACGGCGCGCGGCATCGGCTGGAACGCGCCCTACCACATCGCCGGCAAGACCGGCACCGCCCAGGTCAAGGGCATCGCCCAGGGCGAGCGGTATATCGAGGAGCGGGTCGCCGAGTTCCACCGCGACCATGCGCTGTTCATCGCCTACGCGCCGGTCGAGGATCCGCGCATCGCGGTCGCGGTGATCGTCGAGAACAGCGGCAGCGGCAGCGCGAACGCGGCGCCGGTGGCGCGCAAGGTCATGGACCAGTACCTGCTCGGCGAACAGGTCAAGACGGCGCCGGTGGCCGCGCCGCCACCGATGGAAGGCGACTGATGCGCGACGGAACGAAAGGGTTGAAATTCTGCCACAGGGGGCACGGGGAACACGGGGGGAAGAAAGGTGTTCACGCCTATGGTCGTGCATCGGAATACTCGAAGCCCATGCGGCCAGCACAAGAAAATCCCCGTGTCCCCCGTGGCTCAATCTTGTTCTTCTCAAGGGCGGCACGGCCGTGACGAATCTCGAACGCTGGCACATCGATAGACCGCTGTTCTACGGCCTGGTGATGATATCGGCCCTGAGCATGATCGTGCTGTACAGCGCCAGCGCCGAGGATCTCGGCGTGCTGATGCGCCATTCGCTGCGCCTGCTGCTCGGCTTCGCGATCCTGTTCGCGGTCGCCCAGGTCCGGCCCGAAACCCTGTTCCGCTGGGCGCCGGCGATCTTCGCCGCCGGCATGCTGCTGCTGGTCGCGGTGCTGCTGGTCGGCACGACCGCCAAGGGCGCGCAACGCTGGCTCAACTTCGGCCTGTTCGCCTTTCAGCCGTCGGAGATCATGAAGCTCGCGCTGCCGATGATGCTCGCCTGGCACTTCGCGCGCCACGCGCTGCCGCCGTCGGCGGGCAAGGTGGCGCTCGGCGGCGTCATCACCCTGGTGCCGGTGCTGCTGATCGCCAAACAGCCCGATCTCGGCACCGCCGTGCTGGTGCTCGGCGCCGGCCTCACGGTGCTGTTCCTCGCCGGCATGGGCTGGCGCATCATCGCCGCGGTCGTCGGGCTGATCGGCCTGGCGATCCCGCTGCTGTGGACACGCCTGCACGATTACCAGCAGCAGCGCATCCTGACCCTGCTCGACCCGGCCTCGGATCCGCTCGGCGCCGGCTATCACATCACTCAATCGATGATCGCGATCGGCTCGGGCGGCTTCTTCGGCAAGGGCTGGCTGAACAGCAGCCAGGCGCACCTCGACTACCTGCCGGAGAGCTCGACGGACTTCGTGTTCGCCGTGTTCGCCGAGGAGTTCGGCCTGATCGGCATCATGGTGCTGCTCGGGCTGTATCTGTTCATCCTCGGCCGCGGCCTGCTGATCGCCTTCTACGCCCAGGAGACCTTCACCCGCCTGCTGGCCGGAGCCTTGAGCCTGATCTTCTTCTTCTACTTCTTCGTCAACATCGGCATGGTCGCCGGCATCCTGCCGGTGGTGGGCGTGCCGCTGCCGCTGGTCAGCTACGGCGGCACCGCGACCGTCACGCTGATGGCGGCCTTCGGCATGCTGATGAGCATCCACACCCACCGCAAGATCGTGGCGCACTGACCATGATCGTCCACCCGTCCATCGCCACGCAGCTCCGCGCCGGTATTGCCGTGACGCTCGCCGGCCTGTGGCTCGCGGCGCCGGCGCGCGCGCTCGAGCCCGGCGAGACGCCGGAGGTCGAGGCCTTCATCCAGGAGATGTCGGCGAAACATCAACTCGACCCGGAAAGCCTGCGTGAGATCTTCGCGCGCGTCGAGATCCGCGACGACATTCTCGAGGCGATGCGCCGGCCGGCCGAGGCGCGGCCCTGGCACGAGTACCGCCAGATCTTCGTCACCGACGAGAGCGTGCGCAACGGCGCGAAGTTCTGGAAGAAGCATGCCAGGACCCTGGAACGCGCCAGCGCCGAGTACGGCGTCGAACCCGAGATCATCGTCGCCATCATCGGCGTCGAGACGCGCTACGGCCGTTCGACCGGGCGCTACCGGGTGATCGACGCGCTCACGACCCTGGCGTTCCGCTACCCGGAACGCGCCGCGTTCTTCCGCAAGGAGCTGGAGGAGTACCTGCTGTTGTGCCTGGAGCTGGACGTCGGCCCGCTGACCTTCAACGGCTCGTACGCCGGCGCCATGGGGGCGCCGCAGTTCATCCCGAGCAGCTATCGGCGCTACGCGGTCGACTTCGACGGCGACGGCAGGCGCGACCTGCTGGGCTCGATGGACGACGCGATCGGCAGCGTCGCCAATTATTTCCGCGCGCACGGCTGGCGCCGGGGCGAGCCGGTGGTCACCGACGCGCGGATCGAGGGCACGCCCTATGCCTGGATGGAGAGCGATCGCGCCGAGCCGAACGTGAGTTTGAAGCGCATGCGCGAGTACGGCGTGCTGCCGGTGCGCGACATCGACATCGAGCAGCTCGCCACGCTCGTGAGCCTGGAGGGCGAGGACGGGGTCATGCACCGCCTCGGCTACCGGAATTTCTACGTGATCACGCGTTATAATCGCAGCAAGCGTTACGCCATGGCGGTGTGGGAGCTGAGCGTGATGATCAAGGAGCGCTATGCCGGTGAATCCGGATGAGGGCTAGCATACTATTGGCGCGCACCGGCCGGCGTCCGCCGTCGGCCGCGCTGCTTGCGTCCGTCCTGCTGGCCGTGTCGGCCTGCACCAGCGCGCCGCCGCGCGGCGGCTACTACCAGGACGACGGCCCGCACGCGGCGCCGCCGGTCGACGTGTCGCGCGTGCCCGACGCGGTGCCGCGCGCCGAGCCGATCGGCCCGCGCGGCAACCGGCCGTACGCGGTCTTCGGCCGGACCTACCATCCGCTGCGCGACGCCGCGGGTTACCGCGAGCGCGGCATCGCCTCCTGGTACGGCAAGAAATTCCACGGCCGCGACACCTCGAGCGGCGAACCCTACGACATGTACGCGATGACCGCCGCACACAAGACCCTGCCGCTGCCGAGCTATGTCCAGGTGCGCAACCTGAGCAACGGCCGGACCGTGGTGGTGCGCGTCAACGATCGCGGACCGTTCAAGCACGACCGCCTGATCGATCTGTCCTACGCCGCGGCCGCGCGGCTCGGCATCGTCGGCGCCGGCACCGGGCTGGTGGAGGTGACGGCGATCCACGCGGACACGCCGCCCGCCCCGCGGCTCGCCGCGGCGCCGGCGAACGGCCCGCCGAAGCTGTTCGTGCAGGTCGGCGCCTACACCAGCCGGGCCAACGCCGAGAGCATGCGCGAGCGCTTGCAGCGCGCCGACTTCACGCCGGTGCACATCCAGCCCGCCGAGCAGGACCGCGTGCCGCTGTACCGCGTGCGCGTCGGACCGCTCAGCGGCGTCGATTCGAGCGACGCGCTCGCCGCGCGCATGCGGGCGCACGGCCTGCCCGAGCCGCTGGTGGTCGTCGAGTAGCTTACCGTGATGCGTTTTCTCCCACCGCTGTTCGCCGCGCTGTGGCTGCTGTGCCTGCCCCGCGAGGCGCCGGCCTTCGCCTGGGACCTGCCCGGCCCGAGCGTGCCGGCCCGCGCCTGGATCCTGGTCGACCATCACAGCGGCACGGTCATCGGCGAGGAGCGCGCCGACGAGCCGCTGCCGCCGGCCAGCCTGACCAAGCTCATGACCGCCTACCTGATCTTCCAGGACCTCAAGGCCGGACGGGTGAAGCTCGGTGACAAGGTGACCGTCAGCGAGCGCGCCTGGCAGATGGCCGGCGCGCGCATGTTCCTGCGCGCCGGCGCCAAGGTGAGCGTCGAGGCACTGCTCAAGGGCATGATCGTGCGCTCCGCCAACGATGCGACACTCACCCTGGTCGAGCACGTCGGCGGCGACGAGGCGCGCTTCGTGGCGCGCATGAACGCCGCGGCCGCCGAGCTGCACCTCGGCAACACCCGCTTCACCAACAGCACCGGCCTGCACCAGGACGGCCATACCAGCAGCGCCCGCGACCTCGCGGCCCTGGCGGCGCTGCTGATCCGCGAGTTCCCCCAGTACTATGCGCTGTTCGGCACCAAGGAGTTCAACCACAACGGCATCGCCCAGCACAATCGCAACCTGCTGCTATGGCGCATGGGCGAGGCCGACGGGCTCAAGACCGGCCAGACCCGCAGCGCCGGCTACTGCCTGGCGGCGACGGCGCAGCGCGACAACATGCGCATGATCGCGGTGCTGCTCGGCGCAAAAAGCGAGCGGGACCGCGCCGACGCCGGCCAACGGCTGCTCAGCTTCGGCCTGGACCACTACGAGACCCGCCTGCTTTACCAGGCCGAATCCCCGGCCGTGCACCTGCGCATCTGGCTCGGCGACCACGACACGCTGCCGGTCGGCATCAACGAGGACCTCTACCTCACCCTGCCGCGCGGCGGTTACGGCAAGCTCCAGGCCAGGCTCGACGTGCCGGAGACGCCGACCGCGCCGGTGGCGCGCGGCCAGCGCATCGGCACGCTGCGCCTCGACTACGGCGGCCAGACGATCGCGGAGCACCCCCTGATCGCGCTACGCGCGGTCGACGACGGCAACCTCGTGCAGCGCGCCATCGACCATCTGCGGCTGTGGCTGCGCTGAATGGGCCTATCGGCTAGAATGTCCGCACCGCGGTGAGCGGGCGGCCATCCACCGAGCAGACAGCACGTGCCGACAACTTTTCCCAAGCTGGTGTACCTGAACGGCGAGTTCCTCGATGCGGAGCGCGCGCGGATCTCGCCCTTCGACCGCGGCTTCCTGTTCGGCGACGGCGTCTACGAGGTCATTCCGGTCTACGGTGGCCGGCTGTTCCGCCTGCCGCATCATCTGCAGCGGCTCGAACAGAGCCTCGCCGGCATCGGGCTCAGCCACATGAAATCACCGGCCGAGTGGTCGGCGATCTTCGAGCGCCTGGTGCGCGAGAACGGTGCCGGCGATCAGTCGGTGTACCTGCAGGTCACGCGCGGCGTCGCGCCGCGCGATCACGCCTTCCCGCCGGACACCGCGGCGACGGTGTTCGCCTACGCGCAGCCGCTGCACTATCCCGATCCGGCCGCGATCCAGGCGGGCGCGACCGCGGTCACGGTGCCCGACATCCGCTGGCTGCGCTGCGATATCAAGGCCATCGCGCTGCTGCCGAACGTGCTGATGCGCCAGCAGGCGCTGGAGCGCGGCGCGATCGAGGCGATCCTGATCCGCGACGGTTACGTCACCGAGGGCGCGGCCAGCAACATATTCGTCGTGCGCGCCGGCCGGCTGGTCACGCCGCCGAGGGGTGCGTTCATCCTCCCGGGCATCACCCGCGATCTGGTGCTGGAGCTGGCGCGGGCCGGCGGCATCCAATGCGACGAATTGCCGATCACCGTCGACGAGCTCAAGTCGTCCGACGAGGTGTGGCTGACCAGCTCGACGCGCGAGATCATGCCGGTCACGCGCATCGACGGCGAGCCGGTGGCCGACGGCCGGCCGGGCGCGCTGCACGCGCGCGCGCAGCGGCTCTACCAGGAATACAAGCAGGCCTTCCGCGCCGGCCGGGTGGATTGAGCGCCATGACCGGCGGCGGTGATCATGGCGCGGACCCGGCCGGCGGTTCGCTGGCCTTCCCCTGCCGCTTCGACATCAAGGCCATGGGCCGGACCGGGCCGGACTTCGCCGCACGCGTCACGCAGATTGTCGCGCGCCACACGCCCGAGGCCGACCTGATCGCGACCCATGCGAGGTCGAGCCGCGATGACCACTACGTCTCGGTGACGCTCACCATCACGGCCCGCAGCCGCGACCAGCTCGACGCCATCTACCGCGAGCTCACGGCGTGCGCCGAGGTGCTGATTGCCCTATAGTCCGCACAGCGCCGCCGGGGGCGGACTCTCCATGAATTCACCACCGCTCACCGAAGATCCGTCCGGCATCGCGCCGGCCGACACGCCGCGGGTCCGCCGGCTCGGAGTGCGCAACTATGTCGAGACCTGGCGGGACATGCAGGCGTTCACCGCCCGGCGCGATACCGGCACCGCGGACGAGATCTGGCTGCTCGAGCACCCGCCGGTCTACACCCTGGGTCTCAACGCCAAGCACGGCGAATTCGTCAATCCGGCCGCGATCCCGGTCATCCGGACCGATCGCGGCGGCGACATCACCTACCACGGACCGGGCCAGCTGGTGGCCTATGTGCTGATCGACCTCCGCAGGCGCCGGCTCGGCATCAAGGCGCTGGTGGCCGCGCTCGAACAGTCGGTGCTGGACCTGCTGGCGGCCGAGGGCATTCGCGGCGAGCGCCGCCCCGGCGCCCCGGGGGTCTACGTGGACGGACGCAAGCTCGCCCAGCTCGGCCTGCGGGTGCGCGGCGGCGCCTGCTACCACGGCCTGTCGCTGAACGTGGCCATGGACCTTGCGCCCTTCGATCGGATCAATCCCTGCGGCTATCCGGAGCTGGCGGTCACCCAGCTGGCCGATCTGCTGCCGGGGCGGGCGGTGGCGGCCGGAACCGCGGCGGCCGCCGACCGCCTGCTGCCTTATCTGTTGTACAATCTGGGGTACAATTCCCGCCCAAATGACGGTCCCGTCCGCGCCGATGATCCCCGATAAGCCCAACACCAGGCAGCCTGCTATCGAGCCGGTGGCGACCGACGCGCGCGCGGGCAAGGGCGCGGCCAAGACCGCGCGCATCCCGATCAAGGTCGCGCCACGCGGCGAATTGCTGCCCAAGCCGCGCTGGTTGCGGGCGCGTTCGCCCATGACGCCCGAGGTCGCTCGGCTCAAGGCAATCCTGCGCGAAAACCGGCTGCACACGGTGTGCGAAGAGGCCGCCTGCCCCAACATCGGCGAGTGCTTCGGCGGCGGCACGGCGACCTTCATGATCCTCGGCGACCTGTGCACGCGGCGCTGCCCGTTCTGCGACGTGGCCCACGGTCGCCCGCAACCGCCCGATCCGCAGGAGCCCGGAAATCTCGCGCGCACCATCGCCGCCATGGCGCTGCGCTTCGTGGTCGTCACCTCGGTCGATCGCGACGACCTGCGCGACGGCGGCGCCGGCCATTTCGCCGACTGCATCCGCGCGATCCGCGCGCAGGTGCCGGGCATTTCCATCGAGATCCTGGTGCCTGATTTCCGCGGCCGCATGGAGCGCGCGCTCGCGCTGCTCGGCGAGGCGCCGCCCGATGTGTTCAATCACAATCTCGAGACCGTGCCGCGCCTGTACAAGGCGGTGCGCCCGGGCGCCGACTATCGCTGGTCGCTGAAACTGCTCGCCGAGTTCAAGGCACGGCACCCAAGGGTTCCGACGAAGTCCGGGCTCATGGTCGGCCTGGGCGAAAGCGACGAAGAGATCGTGGCGGTGATGCGCGACCTGCGCGCGCACGGCTGCGATCTCCTGACCATCGGCCAGTACCTGCAGCCGAGCCGCGACCACCATCTGCCGGTGCAGCGCTACGTCACCCCCGAACAGTTCGACGCCTTTGCCGCGATCGGCGCCGGTCTCGGCTTTCGCAACGTCGCGAGCGGCCCGCTGGTGCGCTCCTCGTATCACGCCGAACAGCAGGCCCGCGGAGGCTGACCATGGAGCTGTGGCCCCAGATCATCGGCCTCACCCTGTCGCCGCCGGGCCTGATCGTGCTGTGCGCGGTAGTCAGCCTGCTGGCCTACGTTGCCCGGCCGTGGCTCGGCGCGCTGCTGTTCACCCTCACCACCGGGCTGCTGGTGATCTTCAGCCTGCCCATGACCGGCCACCAGATGCTCGGCGGGCTCCAGGACTACGCCGCGGCTGCCGGCGACGAGGAACCGGCCGCCGCCGGCAGCGCACCGCAGGCAATCGTGGTGCTCGGCGCGGGCCGCCGCACCGGCGCACCCGAATACCGCGCCGACACGGTCGATCCACTGACGCTCGAGCGGCTGCGTTACGCGGCGCATCTGCACCGCCGGACCGGCCTGCCGATCCTGGTAAGCGGCGGCGCGCCGTTCCGCGAGGAGATCGCCGAGGCCGAGCTCATGCAAACGGCGCTGCGCGAGGACTTCCGCGTCGAGGTCAAATGGCTGGAGGCGAAGTCCAACAGCACCATCGAGAACGCGCGCTTCAGCCGCGATATCCTGACGACCGCCGGCATCCGCCACGTTCATGTGGTGACCCACGCCTGGCACATGCGCCGCGCCGCCTGGTCCTTCGAGCTCTACGGGATCGGCGTCACCCCGGCGCCGACCGGCTTCAGCACGCTGGGCCGCAAGGAGCGCAGCGCGCTCGGTTACCTGCCGACCGCCAACGGGCTCGCCATGACCAGCCTGGCGCTGCGCGAGCGCCTGGCGTATCTCTGGTACACCTATTCTTATCGCAGCATGGCGGCGCCCGCCGAGCCGGAGCGTTGAGCGCCGGCCCATAAAACGTTGTAATGCGCGTGGAACGGCTCAACGCCCGGCGGCGTGGGGGCGGCGGCCGAGGGCGCAGAAGACGGCGTCGTCCCTGACCTCGACACCCTCGGCGTAGGTGGTCTGGATATCCATGATCTCGTCGATGCGTTTCAGCATGGCGTCGACGCATTCGGGATCGAAGTGCGCACCCTTCTCGCGGCGCAGCAATGCAAAGGCGTCGCCGGCGGCCCAGGCCTCTTTGTAGTGGCGCTTGTTGACCAGGGCGTCGAACACGTCGGCGACCGCGACGATGCGGCCGACGATCGGAATGTCCTCGCCGGCCCGGCGGTTGGGATAGCCGCTGCCGTCGAAGTGCTCGTGATGCGAGTGGGCGATGTCGGCACCCATGCGCAGCAGCTCGGACTCGCTGTCCTTCAGCACTTCGTACCCGATCGTGGCATGTGTCTTCATGATCTCCCATTCGACGGCATCGAGTCGACCGGGTTTGAGCAGGATGCGGTCGGGAATGCCGACCTTGCCGATGTCGTGCATCGGCGCAGCCAGCAGGATCATGTCGCAGAACCCCTCGCCGTAACCGAGCTCGCGGGCGATGAGCTGCGAGATGAAGGCCATGCGGCGCATGTGATTGCCGGTCTCCTCGTCGCGCACTTCACTGAAGCGGCACAGGCGCTGAATGATCTTCTCCTGCTCGGCGGTCGCGACGCCGGCGACCACGTCCTGGTCGAAGCTGGTCACGTTGCGGCGCTGGTTGCGCAGGGTGGTGCGCAGGCGCAGCAGATTCATGACCCGCGCCACCAGGTCGGGCGGATTGATCGGCTTACTGAGGAACTCGGTCGCCCCGGAGGCCAGCGCCACCTGCCGGACGTCGGCCGGCGTGACCCCGGTGATCATGACCACCGGAACGCCGTGGAACCTGGGGTTCTGGCGGGCGCGTACCATGAACTCGATGCCGCTCATGTCGGGCATCTTGTAATCGATGAGACACAGATCCGGCTCGTTCTTGTCGCACCAGGCCAGGGCGGCGCGCGGCGAGGTGAAACTGACGCTCACGACGTCGCGCAGCTTGCGACGCAAGGTCTCTTCCATGAGAAAGATGTTGTCGGATTCGTCATCCAGGATAAGGACGGTCTGCGGCATTTCTTATGGGCACCCGCACTAAGTACCTGGAAATATCTTCAAGAAACATGCCAGGGAGGGGATGGACACGGGGCGGCGGGCCGCAGCCGGCCCCGGGCGGGCAGAAATTGACAAAAAAAGGGGTTACCGCAAGGTAACCCCTTGATTCAATTGGTGGGCCCGCTAGGACTCGAACCTAGGACCAAGGGATTATGAGTCCCCTGCTCTAACCAACTGAGCTACAGGCCCGCGCAGGCCGATTCTAATCCAAAAAGCTGCGCAGGTGGTCCGAGCGCGTCGGGTGACGCAATTTGCGCAGCGCCTTGGCCTCGATCTGGCGGATGCGCTCGCGGGTCACGTCGAACTGCTTGCCGACCTCCTCCAGGGTGTGGTCGGTGTTCATCTCGATGCCGAAGCGCATGCGCAGGACCTTGGCCTCGCGCGGGGTCAGGGTCGCCAGGATCTCGGTGGTGGCGTTCTTGAGGCCGGCCAGGGTCGCGGCGTCGGTCGGCGCCGTGATGCTGGTGTCCTCGACGAAATCGCCGAGATGCGAGTCCTCGTCGTCGCCGATCGGGGTCTCCATGGAGATCGGCTCCTTGGCAATCTTGAGCACCTTGCGGATCTTGTCCTCGGGCATTTCCATGCGCTCGGCCAGCTCCTCGGGGGTGGCCTCGCGGCCCATCTCCTGGAGCATCTGGCGGCTGATGCGGTTCAGCTTGTTGATGGTCTCGATCATGTGCACCGGGATGCGGATGGTGCGCGCCTGGTCGGCGATCGAACGCGTGATGGCCTGGCGGATCCACCACGTGGCATAGGTCGAGAACTTGTAGCCGCGGCGGTATTCGAACTTGTCCACCGCCTTCATCAGGCCGATGTTGCCTTCCTGGATCAGGTCGAGGAACTGCAGGCCGCGGTTGGTGTACTTCTTGGCGATCGAGATCACCAGTCGCAGGTTGGCCTCGACCATCTCCTTCTTGGCGCGGCGCGCCTTGGCCTCGCCGATCGACATGCGGCGGTTGAGCTCCTTGAGCTCGGCGATCGGCATGCCGACGCGCTCCTGCAGCTGCGCGAGCCGCTGCTGGGCGGCGCTGATGGTGTCGAGGTTGCGCTCGATGATGTCGACATTCGCCTCGCCGGCGCGGATGATCTTCTTGATCCAGCGCGGATTCGCCTCGTTGCCGGGGAAGGTCTTGAGGAAGCTCTTGCGCGGCAGGCGGGCCTTGGTCACGCAGATGTCCATGATGACCTTTTCCTGCTCGCGCGCCTGGTCCACCAGCGAGCGCACCTGTTCGACCAGGCGGTTGATCTGCTTGGACACGAACTTGATCTGCAGGAACTCGGCCGCCAGCTTGGCCTGGATGCGGGCCGCCTCCGGCGAGCCGAAGCCCTTCTTGGCCAGCGCCTTGGTCAGGCTGGCGTGCAGCTTGCGGATGCGGGCGAAGCGCGCCAGCGCCTCCTCCCGGTCGGGGCCGCCCTCGTCGTCGCTGCTGCCGCCGCTGCCGGAGTCGCTGTCCTCGTCCTCGTCCTCGTCGTTGGCCGCGCGCGCGCGCGCCGACTCCTCACCCAGCATGTCGGGCAGGGGCGCGTCGACGGCGTTGGGGTCGACGAAGTCGACCACCAAGTCGGTCAGCCGCATCTGGTCGGCCTCGACCATGTCCATCATGCGCAGGACTTCGGTAATCGTCGCCGGGCAGGCGGCGATCGCCTCGGTGCTCTGGCGGATGCCGTCCTCGATGCGCTTGGCGAGGTCGATCTCGCCCTCGCGGGTCAAAAGCTCGACCGTACCCATCTCGCGCATGTACATGCGCACCGGGTCGGTGGTGCGGCCGAACTCGTTCTCGACCGCCGAGACCAGCACCTGCTCGGCCTCTTCGGCGACTTCGTCGTCGTCTTCGTTGCCGGCGCTCTCGGTCTTCATCAACAGGGTGTCGGGGTCCGGCGCCTGGTCGTAGACGTCGATCCCCATGTCGTTGATCATGTTGATGACGGCTTCGATCTGGTCGGTGTCGTGCACCCCTTCCGGGAGATGGTCATTGATGTCCCGGTAGGTCAGAAATCCCTGCTCCTTCCCCTGGATGATAAGTTTCTTGAGCTGCAGACGTTGAGTCTCTTGATCCATTGCGCGCGTGACCGATGGTTTGGTTGAAATCAGACGTAACTAGTAAGTTTATACGAAATCGGGGCTTATCCCAAGCATTTCAAGGCCTCGAGCGAGGTCGCCCCAACTCGCGCCGTTCTTCCAGCAGCCGGCGGAGTTCGGCCTTTTCCGCCGCATCCAGGCCGACCTCATGTTCCTTATTGTAGAGTCGTTCTGTGCGCTGTTTGTTCACTTCCTGGCGCAACCGGCTCAGCAGGTCCTGAAACTCGCTCTCGACGTCCTGATGCAGCACCGGATGATCCCAGGCAGCCAGCTTGGCAATCTGTTGTTGGTACTCACTATCTCTAAAGTGCTCTATAACGGAACCAGTCCGCAGACTGGGGTGACGTTTGAGCAGCCGGCTTAATTCCACCCACAACGGTATGCCCGGGCGGTCCAGCTCAAAAAATCCTTCCGGATCATCAATATAGCGCCCAAGCTCCGGATGCCTGAGGAGCAGGGCCACTGCCGCCCGCACCAGGGACGGGACGCCCTTCTGTGGCGCCCGCGGCACCATTGTCCGCCTGGGAGCGGCCTGGGAGGCCGGGAGATCGATCAATCGGTTCAAATCGCCCTTCCCCAGCCGGGTCAGCTCCGCGAGGCGGGCCAACATCAGCTGGCGTAATACCCCTATGGGAAGCTTAGACAAAAGCGGGCGCGCGAGTTCGGCCAGGCGTGCCCGTCCGTCGAGCCGTCCAAGGTCGACCTGGGCGCTCAGGTGCTGGAAGAAGTAGTCCGGCAGCGGCAGCGCGCCGGCAAGCCGCTCGCGGAAACCCGCCTCCCCCTCCTTGCGCACCAGGGTGTCGGGATCCTCGCCCTCCGGCAGGAACAGGAAGCTCACCTGGCGCCCGTCGTGGAGCGTCGACAAGGCCGTCTCCAGGGCACGCCAGGCGGCCTCGCGGCCGGCGCGGTCGCCGTCGAAGCAGAACACCACCTCGGGCGCGAAACGGAACAAGCGGTCCAGGTGGTCGCGGGTGGTGGCGGTGCCGAGCGTGGCCACCGCATAGCGGATGCCGAACTGGGCGAGGGCCACCACGTCCATATAGCCCTCGACGACCACCACCCGGTTGGCATCGCGAACCGCTTGGCGCGCCTGAAACAGGCCGTAGAGCTCGCGACCCTTGTGGAACAGCGGCGTCTCCGGGGAGTTCAGGTACTTCGGCTCGCCGTGGCCCAATACCCGGCCACCGAAACCGAGGATACGCCCGCGGTAATCGTGGATCGGGAACATCACCCGGTGGCGGAAGCGATCGTACAGACCGCCCTGGTCCTTTTTGATCGCGAGCCCGGCGCGCACCAAGGCCTGCTGCGAGTCGGCGTCGATGCCGACCGCGCGCAGCAGATTGTCCCAGCCGTCGGGGGCGAAACCGAGGCCGAATTCGGCGGCGATCGCGCCGCTCACGCCGCGGCCCTTGAGATAGTCCACGGCCTCGGCGGCTGCCGGATGCTCGCGCAGTTGGCGGCGGTAGTAGCGATCCGCCTGCTCCAGCACTGCGGTGAGCGCGGCGGTATCGTCACCCGCGGAGCGGCCCGCGCTGTCATCGCGGCCCGCGTGCGGCACTTTGAGGCCGGCCGCGGCGGCCAACTCCTCGACCGCTTCCGGAAAACTCAGGTGCTCGTACTCCATGAGGAAGCCGATGGCGCTGCCGTGGGCGCCGCAACCGAAGCAGTGGTAGAACTGCTTGTCCTGACTCACGGTGAACGAGGGGGTCTTCTCCTCGTGGAACGGGCAACAGGCCTTGTGGTCTTTGCCGGCCTTGCGCAGCGGCACGCGCGCGTCGATAACATCGACGATATCGACCCGGTTCAGCAGGTCGTCGATGAAGGCCGTGGGGATCTTGCCCGCCATCGAGACATTCTAGCAGGCGTCCGATTCGGGCGAAGCGGCGCGTTTGGGAAAGGCCGCTTAGCCACGGGGAGCACGGGGAAATGCATGGCTGGAAAACCCTTCGGGGCCCCGCAGCGCCGCGGCCTGTCGGGAAACGATCAATCGCTCTTCCCCGTGACCCCCGTGCTCCCCGTGGCTAAATTGGACTTTAGCGGGTCCTAAACTCAGGCCTTGGCGGCGAGGGCGGCCTTGACCTTGGCGCTGACCTGGGCCATGTCGGCGCGGCCCTGCACCCTGGCCTTGAGCAGGCCAACCACCTTGCCCATATCCTTGATGGAGGCGGCGCCGGACTCGGCGACGGCGGCGGCGATGAGCCGGTCGATCTCGGCCTCGGACAGCGGCTCCGGCAGGTAGCCGCGATACAGGGCGATGGTCGCGTTCTCCTTGTCCGCCAGATCGGCGCGGCCGCCCTGGGTGAACTGCGCGGCGGCCTCGGTGCCCTGCTTGACGAGCTTCTCGATCACCGCCAGCGTCTGGGCGTCGTCGAGCGCGATACGCTCGTCGACCTCGCGGCGCTGGATCGCCGCCAGCAGCATGCGGATCGACTCCAGCCGCACCGAATCCTTGGCGCGCATCGCGGCCTTCATGTCCTCTTTGATGCGCTCCTTGAGACTCACGGCGGGCAAGTAACGGGGGTTCGCGGCGGCGGGAGAGGGAATGTGTCAGTACTGGCGCGTGACGCGCGCGGTCTGGCGGGCGATCTTCTTGAGCTCGCGCTTGCGGGCGGCGGCGGCCTTGCGCTTGCGCACCGTGGTCGGCTTCTCGTAGAACTCGCGGCGGCGAATCTCGGCGAATACGCCGGCCTTCTCGCAAGAGCGCCGGAAGCGGCGCAGGGCAACCTCGAACGGCTCGTGTTCTTTGACGCGTACAGTCGGCATTCCGTCTCACCTCGGGTAAGATGCTGAAATCTGGCCCAAACAGCAGGATCGTAAACGGGTAATATTAGCGACTTCGCGGGCGTTTGTACACGCCAAGTCACTGGCGATCCCACCCCCTTATGCGCGTGCTCGGCATTGAAACCTCCTGCGACGACACCGGCGTGGCCGTTTACGACGGCGCGCGCGGCCTCCTGGCGCACCAACTCCATTCCCAGACCGCGCTGCACGCGGCCTATGGCGGGGTGGTCCCGGAGCTGGCGTCGCGCGACCATATCCGCAAGCTCCTGCCCCTGATCCAGGCGGTGCTGGCCGAGGCCGGCTGCCGCCCGACGGACATCACCGGGGTCGCCTATACGGCCGGTCCGGGCCTCGCGGGTGCGCTGCTGGTGGGGGCCGCGGTCGGGCGCAGCCTGGCCTTTGCCTGGGGGGTGCCGGCAGTCGGAATTCATCATATGGAAGGGCATTTGCTGGCCCCGATGCTGGAGCCGGACCCGCCCGAATTCCCGTTCCTGGCCCTGCTGGTGTCCGGCGGCCATACCCTGCTGGCCGACATCCGGGGGCTGGGCGACTACCGGCCGCTCGGCGAGTCGGTGGACGACGCGGTCGGCGAGGCCTTTGACAAGACCGCCAAGCTGCTGGGGCTCCGCCAGCCGGGCGGCCCGGCGGTGGCGGCGGCTGCCGCCCGGGGCCGACCGGGGCGCTTCCGTTTTCCGCGGCCGATGACCGACCGGCCGGGGCTCGACTTCTCCTTCTCCGGCCTCAAGACCGCGGTGCTGACCGCCGCCCAAAAGCAGGCCCTGGATGCGCAGACCGTCGCCGACATCGCCCACGCCTTCCAGGAGGCGGCGGTCGACACCCTGGCCGTCAAGTGCGAACGCGCCCTCACGCAGACCGGCCACCGCCAGCTGGTCGTGGCCGGCGGCGTCGGCGCCAACCGCCTGCTGCGCGAGCGGCTCGCGGAGCGCGCCACGGCGCGCGGCGCGCGGGTGTATTACCCGCGCCCGGAGTTCTGCACCGACAATGGCGCGATGATCGCCTACGCGGGTTGGCTCAGACTGCGCGAGCGCGCCGCCGAGCCGCTGGGATTCGCCGTGCGGCCGCGCTGGGAGATGAGCACGCTGCGCGCGCCCTGACTCAGCGGCCGATCTTCGGTTCCGTACCGGCCAGCAGCTTGCGGATGTTGCCGCGGTGCCGCCACAGCAACAGCACGGTCATGATGCTGGCGGCGATCACGTACTCATAGCGCGCGCCGGGCACCAGCCAGGCGACGTAGACCGGCGTGAGCGCCGCCGCGGTGATCGCCGACAACGAAGAATAGCGAAAGCCGAGCGCCATCACGAGCCAGGTCGCGACCAGCGCCGGACCCATCCCGGGGTGGAGCGCCGCCAGGCCGCCGAAGGCGGTCGCCACGCCCTTGCCGCCCTGGAAGCCGTGGAATACCGGATACAGGTGGCCGAGGAACACCGCCGCCAGCGACAATGCGATCACCGTATCGTCGGCGCTGAGCGCACGCGCGATGCCGACCGCCGCCGCACCCTTGAGGATGTCGCCGGCCAGCGTCAGGACCGCCGCCGTCCTGCCGCCGTAGCGCAACACATTGGTGGCGCCGGGGTTGCCGGAGCCGACCTGGCGCGGGTCCTTGAGCCCCAGCAGACGCGTGACCACGATCGCCGAGGACACGGAGCCGAGCAGGTAGGCGAACAGCGGCAGCAGGAGGGCGGTCATGGCGCGCAAAGATACATTGGGCAGAGAAAAGAAAAAAGAGGAAAGAGAAAAGAGGTATGCGGTACCGTGGTGAACACGTTCGCCCAAGCCAGGGCCCGGGGTTTGACTCTTTTCACTTTCCTCTTTTCTCTTTTTTCTTGTACCTTTCGTTCCATGGACATCGTTTACCTCCACGACCTCAAGGTCGACACCATCATCGGCATCTGGGAATGGGAACGGCACACCACCCAGACGATCACCATCGACCTCGACATGGCGGTCGACGTGCGGCGCGCCGCCGCCAGCGACCGCATCGAGGACACGCTCAACTACAAGGCGGTGGCCAAGCGCGTGATCGCCTTCGTCGAGGCGTCGCGCTTCCAGCTGGTCGAGACGCTCGCCGAGCGCGTCGCCGCGCTGGTCCTCGAGGAGTTCGGCATTCCCTGGGTGCGGGTGCGGGTCAACAAGAAAGGGGCGATCCGCGGCGCCAGCGACGTCGGCATCGTCGTCGAGCGCGGGCAGCGCGACTGAGCGCGCCGCGCCGGTTCCCGCCCATGGCCCGTTGTTACGTCAGCATCGGCAGCAACATCGACAAGGCCCGGCACGTTCGCGCGGCCGTGCGGGCGCTCGCCGCGCGCTACGGGCCGCTCGCCGTGTCGCGGGTCTACGAATCCGCGCCGGTCGGCTTCGACGGCGAGAGCTTCTACAACCTGGTGGTGGGGTTCGACACCGACGATGGCGCGGACGCGGTGGCGGGCGAGCTCGCCTGCATCGAAACCGCCAACGGCCGCCGCCGCGACGGCGAGCGCTACGGGCCGCGCACCCTGGATCTCGACCTGCTGCTCTACGGCGATATCGTCCGGTGCGATGCGCGCTCGCCGCTGCCGCACCCCGACATCCTCGCCTATCCCTTCGTGCTGCGTCCGCTGGCGGAGATCGCGCCCGGCGAGCGCCATCCGGTGTCCGGCCTGACCTATGCCGCGCTCGCGCGCGCGAGCGCGGTGGACGATTCCGGGTTGCGCGTGGCGGGCTTTCAGATCGACTGAGCGGCGGCGGTGCTTCAGGCCACCACCGAGCGGCCGCCATCCACGGCGATCACCTGACCGTTGATGTAGCCCGCGTCGCGCACCAGGAACAACAGGGTGCGCGCGATGTCCTGCGGATCGCCGGAGCGCTTCTGCGGCACCTTGGAAAGGATGCGCTGCTGGGTGAGCTCGTCCATGTCCTGCTCCGGCCACAGGATGGTGCCGGGCGCGATGGCGTTCACGCGCACCTCCGGCGCCAGCTCGCGCGCCAGCGCCTTGGTCAGCATCACCAGCCCGGCCTTGGCGGCGGAATAGATCGGATACTGCTTGAGCGGCCGGTCGGCGTGGATGTCGACCATGTTGACGATGCAACCGCCGGTCTTTTTCAGGAACGGCGCGGCCGCCTGCGCCAGGAAGAACGGCGCCTTGAAGTTGGTGCCGACGAGATCGTCCCACTGCTTCTCGGTGGCCTCGCCGACCGGCGTCGGGTAGAAGCTCGAGGCGTTGTTGATCAGCACGTCCAGGCGCCGATGGGCGTTGACGGTCTCCTGCACCAGGTTCTCGACCTTGGCGATGTTGAGCAGATCGCCCTGCACCAGCAGCACCGAATCGGCGCGCGCCGCCTGCAGCTCGTTCTGCAGCGCGTGGGCGTCGGCCTTCGATGATCGATAGTGGATGACGAGGTTCATGCCCTCGGCGTGCAGCGCGCGGCATACCGCCGCCCCGACGCGCCGCGCGCCGCCGGTAATGAGCGCGACCTTGCCGCTCAGGGAGGCTTGTTGCATAGTACCCTCTTCGTTATGAACGGAACCCGGTGCCGGGCGGCGCGACCGCCGCCGGCCGCCCGTCCGATCCGGCACCACGATACCCGCAAGCGCCGTCGAGGCCAACTCCCGCATGTCGCGCCCCATCGAACCCTCTCCGCCGCCGTCCGAGTCGCTCCCGGAACCGTCGGCCGAGGAGCTGGACCACAGCGCGCGACTCGCCGCCGCGATACGCGCCGACATCGCGCACGCCGGCGGGGCGATCCCGTTCGCGCGCTTCATGGAGCTCGCGCTGTACGCGCCCGCGCTCGGCTACTACACTTCCGACCGCCGGAAGTTCGGCGCCGGCGGCGATTTCGTCACCGCGCCCGAGCTCGGCGCCGGGCTCGCCCACTGCCTGGCGCGCCAGATCCGCGAGCTGTTCGCGCAGCTCGGCGACGGCGAGCTGCTGGAGGTCGGCGCCGGCAACGGCCGCCTGGCGATCGATCTGCTGCGTGTGCTCGCCGCGCTCGACTGCCTGCCGCGCCGCTATCGCATCCTCGAGCTGAGCGGCGCGCTGCGCGCGCGGCAGGAGGCATCGATCCGCGCGCAGCTGCCGGACCTGCACGCGCGCATCGAATGGATCGAGCGGCTGCCGGAGCCGGGATTCCGCGGCGTGGTGATCGCCAACGAGCTGCTCGATGCGCTGCCGGTGGACCTGCTGCGGCTGGCCGGCGGCGAGCCGCGCGAGCTGTGCGTGGCAGGCGAGGGCACGCGTTTCGTGTGGCGCGAGCGTGCGGCCGGCGCGGCGCTGGCGCGCCACTATGCCGAGCGGCTCGCGCCCCTGGCGCTGCCGGACGGCTACCGGATCGAGGTCCATCGCCGTGCCGAGGCCTGGGTGGCGAGCATCGCCGAGCGCCTCGCCGCGGGCGCGTTGCTGCTCATCGATTACGGTTTCCCGCGCGGCGAGTACTTCCACCCGGAGCGGCGTGGCGGCACGCTGCTGTGCCATTATCGGCATCGTGTGCACGCCGATCCGCTGATCCGCGTCGGCCTGCAGGACATCACCGCGCATGTCGATTTCAGCGCAGTCGCCGAGGCCGCCGACGCGGCCGGGCTCGACGTGCTCGGCTACGCCTCGCAATCGGCCTTCCTGCTGGCCTGCGGCATCACCGACTATGCCGCGGCCGGCGACGAGCGCGAGCGCATCCGGCGCGCGCAGGAGATCAAGAAACTGACGCTGCCGCACGAGATGGGGGAGCTGTTCAAGGTCATGGCGCTCGGGCGCAATGTCGCGGCGCCGCTGGCCGGCTTCACCCTGCAGGATCGGCGCCACCGGTTGTGAGCCGCCGCGCGCGCCGCGGCTACCATTGGAACTGGCACGCACGAACCGGCCGGAGACAGCCGCAATGATCATGCAGATCATCGAATACTGGCGCGAAATCCGCGCCCGGCCCTGGGCCGACGTGTCGGGGGCGGCCGCGGGCGTCTTCGGCATGGGACTGCTGACGCTCTTCTATGTGATCAAGACCAACGACGACGGCTTCGTGCCGCTGCTCGACCACGCCAACCTCGCCTTCCACGAGGCCGGCCACCTGTTCTTCCGCGTGCTCGGACCCACCGCCGCGCTGTACGGCGGCACGCTCGGCCAGCTGGTCTTCCCGGTCGTCGCGCTGCTGACCTTCTGGTCGCGGCGCGCGCCGATCGGCGCCGCGGCCGCCGGCGTGTGGTTGTTCGAGAATTTCCTGAACATCGCGCGTTACATGGCCGATGCGCGCGCCCAGCTGCTGCCGCTGGTCGGCGGCGGCGAGCACGACTGGACGAATATCCTCGGCCGCTGGGGCGCCTTGCACGCCGATACGTCGCTGGCGGCCGCGGTCCGCCAGATCGGGTGGCTGGGGATGCTGGCCTGCGCCGCCTGGCTCGCCTGGCGCTGGAGCCGCTCGGCGCGCTAATCGCCGTCTCCCAAACCGGTTGAACTGAATTGGCCACGGGGGTCACGGGGAGCACGGGGAAAATCAATGTCCGGCAAAACCCGCGCACGGCGTTTGCCGCGTGTGCCCGGTACATCTTCACTTCCCCGTGACCCCCGTGGCTAATCGCCAGCGTCGCCCGCGGCGGCGCGGATCGCGGCGATGCGCTGCGCGCGCAGGCGCGCGCCGATCTCCGGGCCGCTCACGCCGGTGGCGGCGATGAGCTTGGGATCGACCGCGGCGGCGGCCGCGAACGCGCGCCGCACGATCCCGGCCTGCGGATAGGCCGCATCGGCATGGCCGCTGCGACCGCGCGCGTCGGCCTCGCAGGCCAGCAGGAACTGCCCGACGCGTTCCGGCCGGCGGAAGGCATCGAGCGCCTCGAGCAGCTCGAGCAGGGTCGTAGGCTTCAATTCGGCGGCGCGGTGGCAGTGCGCATGGAAGCGCGCCGTGAGCACGCCGAGATCGCGGTAGTCGTTCGGCACGCGCAGGCGCCGGCACAGGTCCTGCACCAGCACCACGCCCTGCTCCTCGTGGCCGATATGGCGCGGCCACTCCGATTCGGGCGTGCGGCCCTTGCCGAGGTCGTGCACCAGCGCGGCGAAACGCACGCGCGTGTCGGACGTGAGCCGCGCCGCCGCCTCCAGCACCATCATGGCGTGCACGCCGGTGTCCATCTCCGGATGATGGTTCTCCGGCTGCGGCACGCCGTACAGGGCGTCGATCTCCGGGAACAGCCGCGCCAGCGCGCCGCAGCCGCGCAGCACCTTGAAGAACACCGACGGGCGGTCCTCGCCGAGCGCGCGCTCCAGCTCCGCCCAGACCCGTTCCGGAACCAGCGCATCGACCTCGCCGTTCTCGACCATGCGCTGCATCAGCGCCCGGGTGCCGTGTGCGACCCGGAAGCCCCACTTGGCATAGCGCGCGGCGAAACGCGCGACCCGCAGGATGCGCACCGGGTCCTCGGCGAAGGCCGGCGACACGTGGCGCAGCAGGCCGTTGCGCAGGTCCTCGGCGCCGCCGAACGGGTCGATGAGCCGGCCACTCTCGTCCTCGGCCATGGCGTTGATGGTGAGGTCGCGGCGCCTGAGGTCGTCCTCGAGCGTCACGTCGGGGGTGGCGTAGACCGTGAAGCCCTTGTAGCCGCGCCCGGACTTGCGCTCGGTGCGGGCAAGCGCGTACTCCTCCTTGGTCTCGGGATGCAGGAACACCGGGAAATCCGCGCCGACCGGCTTGAAGCCGCGCGCCGTCATGTCCTCCGGCGTCGCGCCCACCACCACGTAATCCCGGTCCTGGACCGGAATTCCGAGCAGTTTGTCGCGCACCGCGCCGCCCACCAGGTAGGTCTTCATGTGTCTATACTACTGAGTAGGGGTGCTTGAACCAATATGACGCTACGCGCGAACCAACTGGTCGTTCCGGCCGTGCTCACCCTGCTCGGCCTGTCGACCCTCATCGTCGGCGGCTGCGCCACGCTGGGCTACTACGCCCAGAGCGTCGGCGGCCAGATGCGGGTCCTGTCGCGCGCCCAGCCGATCGAGCGCGTGCTGCACGATCCCGCGACCCCGGCCGAGATCCGGGCGCGGCTCGCCGCCATCCAGCGCATCCGCAGCTTCGCCATCGACGAGCTGCACCTTCCCGACAACGGCAGCTACACCCACTATGCCGACCTCGGCCGCCCTTATGTCGTGTGGAACGTCTACGCCACGCCGGAGCTGTCGCTCAAGCCCAAGCAATGGTGCTTTCCGGTGGCCGGCTGCGTGACCTACCGCGGATACTTCGACCAGGCCAGCGCGGAGGAGTACGCCGCCGCGCTCGCGCGCGAGGGCTACGACGTCTACGTGGCCGGCGTCAACGCCTATTCGACGCTCGGCTGGTTCCGCGACCCGGTGTTCAACAGCGTGCTGCGGCGCTCCGAGGCGAGCATCGCCGGCTTGATCTTCCACGAGCTCGCCCACCAGCGCCTCTACGTGCGCGACGACACCGCCTTCAACGAGTCCTTCGCCATGGCCGTCGAGCTGGAGGGCGCGCGCCGCTGGCTGAGCCGCGATCCGGACCGCTACGCCTGCCCGGAGTGCGAAACCCTCGACATGGCGCGGCAGCTCGAAGAGTATCTCGCCGGCAAGCAGCGTCACGAACAATTCGTCGAGCTGTTGGGGCGTGCCCGCGCGCGGCTGGAAGCGCTGTACGCCTCGGCGCGCGGCGCCGGCGAACAACGCGCCGGGAAGCAGCAGATCTTCGCGGGCCTGCGCGAGGAGTACGCGCTGCTGCGCGAGGAATGGGGCGGCTACGACGGTTACGACCAGTGGTTCGGCCGTCCGCTCAACAACGCCCACCTGGCGTCGGTCGGCATCTACCACCAGTACCTGCCGGCCTTCCAGGCGCTGCTGGAAGAGCACGCCGGCGATCTCAAGGCCTTCTATCGCGATGCGCTGCGCATCGGCCGCCTCTCCGGCGAGCGGCGTCGCGTCGCGCTCCGGTCGCTGATCGGCCGCGTCGCCGGCGCCGCCACGACGAACTCCTGATCCATCAGGCCAACACCCTGCCCGGGCCGTGAGGCGCGACCCCAAAAACGCCACTGCCCGCTTGCGCGGGCAGTGGGTCCTGCACCACAACCTGATTCTTCAGCGCCTGGCGCCACCGATCACGCCCGGGCGTTCGCTCAACGGGCTGACCCGCAGCCGCGCACCTTTCAGCTCCGTGCCGTCCAGCGAGGCGACGGCGCTGCGCGCCTGCTCGTCGTTCGGCACGTAGACGTAGGCATAGCCGGCCTCGCCCGCGGCGTCGGCCGCGGCGAGCTTCGCGTAGAGTATCTGTCCCATGCCTGCGAACATGTGCTGCAGGTCGGCCGGCTGCACCGCGGACGACAAATTACCCACGAACAGATTCATGCTTGGCTCCTTCGAATGATCCCTGCTGTCGTGTCGCGCGGCTGGTTCACACCCACGCCCCCCGGCGGATCCCTGCCGGAATCGGTAACATTCAGTATTGGCGAGAAAAAGCCGGTCGGCGGGGTTGGGGGCGACCGTTGATCCGGGGAAATCCGCCAGCCATCGCGGGCGAGCGGACTTGTGCGGCTTACGGAACCCGGCTTAGAACCCGTCCAACCCGGCCCAGGGAGCGTCCCTAGCGCAGCGCGGTACGGCGGTAGTCGTCGGGATTGCGCTCCGCACGCGGGCCGAGATAGGTCGGAACGATATCCTCGAGCGGCCGCGGCCGGATGCCGAGCTCGGCCGGGGGCTCCCCGCGGCAGACGCTGGCGACGCTCAAGGAACGGTAGTTGTCGAGCGTGAAGGGCTTGCCCGGCGCGAACTGCAGCACCGCGGCCTGCAGCCGCGACAGCCGGTCGCCGAGCGGCACGATCCAGCGCCGCGTGCCGATCAGCGCCGCGAGATACCGGACCAGCTCCTCGAGCGTATAGACCTTGGGGCCGCACAGATCGTAACTCCGGCCGTGGCTGGCGCTCATGTCGAGCGCGGTCACGAAGGCGCGCGCCACGTCCTCGACGTAGAGCGGCTGGAAACGCGAGTGCGGGCAGGCAAGCGGGAACGCCAGCGGCGTGAGACGCAGCAGCCTGGCGAAGCGGTTGGTGAAGCTGTCGCCGGGACCGAAGATCACCGAGGGCCGGAACGCCGTCACATGCAGCGCCGGGCTCTCGGCCTCCATCACCAGCGCCTCGCCACGCGCCTTGCTGCGCAGATAGTGACTCGGCGCGGTCGGCGCCGCGTTGAGCGCGCTCATGTGCAACAACCGGCGCACGCCGTGCTTGCGGCAGACCTGCACGACCCTGGCCGGCAGCTCGGCGTGCACGCGCTCGAACCCGCGACCGTCGCGCCCGGCCTCGTTGAGGATGCCGACGAGGTTGATCACGGCGTCCTGGCCGGCGAGCTCGCGATTGAGCAGGACGTCGTTGTAGACGCTGCCCTCGACCAGGGTCACGGTCGGGAGCACCAGCAGGTCGCGATGGCGCTCGCGCCGGCGGGTGATGATCTTGACGCGGTGTCCGGCGGCCGACAACCGCTCGGCGATATGCCGGCCGACAAAGCCGGTGCCGCCGAGCATGACGATGTTGCGCTGGAGGGCCATGGCTGCAATCTCCGGATTTGCGCGAGCGCGCGGGCTGGCCTGGGATTGTGTCCAGGCGGGGCGGCCCAGTCAACACGCGCGGCGGCGGATTGCTCAGGGCGACGGTGCGATATCGACCATGCGGTCCACGAGGCGCGTCGGGCCGACGCCGAGTCGATAGTCGTAGACGGCGGTGAAGCCCAGGACGTTCTTGACGTAGTTGCGCGTCTCGGTGTACGGGATGGACTCCACCCAGGCATCGGCCGGCAGGCCGTCGGTCGCGGGCAGCCAGCCGCGCACGCGGTTCGGCCCGGCGTTGTAGGCGGCGGTGGCCAGCACCTGATTGCCCCGGTTGACGTCCAGCACGGTGCGCAGGTAACTCGCGCCGAGACGCAGATTGTTCTCGATGTCGAGGATCGCGCTGTTGCTGCGCACCGTCAGCTTGATGCGCCTGCCGGCCTGGCGGCCGGTCTGCGGCATGAGCTGCATGAGCCCGAGCGCGCCGGCCGGCGAACGCGCGTCGGTCACGAAGGCGCTCTCCTGGCGCAGCACGCCGTACACCCAGCTCGGGTCGATGTTGTTGCGCTCGGCGGTGGCCTCGACGATGTCGCGGTACAGGATCGGGAAACGCAGCTCGAGGTCGTCCAGGTGATCGCTCTTGGCGACCGTCAGGATGGCGCGGTCGTGCCAGCCCCACTCGCGCGCCAGCACCGCCGCCACCTGCAGCTGGCGGTTGTTCATCGCGCGCGTGGTCCAGGCCCACTGGCGGCGCGCGTCCATGATCTCGCCGAGGGTGTAGAGCTCGCGGGCGACCTGGATGCCGGGACGCGCCAGCATGGTGCCGACCTCCGCCGGGGTCGGCTCGATGCTGACGTGCTGCATGGCATAGTCCATGCCGAGCCGGTCGGCGGCGAGGAAGCCGTAGTAGCTGCGCTCGCGCGCCACCTCGTTGTAGAGCGCGCGCGCCGCCGGCGCCTCGCCGATCTGCTCGAGCAGGCGCGCCTTCCAGTAGCGCCACTCGCTCTGGCCCTGCTCCTCCTGGGTCAGCGCCGACAGGAAGCGCAGGCCCGTGCGCCACTGGCCGGCGCGCAGCGCCGCGCGTACCCGCCAATGGCGCAGGTTGGCGTCGTTGGCGTCGGCCGGTACCGCCGACAGCCATTCCACCGCCTGCGGCAGATGGCGCTGGGCGGCGAGCAGCCCGACGAAGCGCAGCACGTAACTCTCGTCCTCGCCGAAGAATTCGTATTTCTCCTGCAGCGTCGTCCAGACGCGCATCGCCTCTTCCGGATCGTTGAAGGCCAGGCGCACCACGCCGTGCCGCACGATCTGGCGCGCCACCGGCGTCTCGACCGGATAGCGGATGTCGCGCAGCCCGGCGGCGGGATTGCGGTGCATGGCCAGCCAGCGCTGCAGCCACGCCCGGTCGCGCTCCTCCAGATAGGTCCCGAGGTGCCCGGCCAGGCTCAGATTGCGCTGCTCGATCGCCAGGCCGATGCGTTCCCACAGCCGCTCGTTGGTCATGTG
Source organism: Acidiferrobacterales bacterium (assembly GCA_036393295.1). GTDB lineage: Bacteria > Pseudomonadota > Gammaproteobacteria > Acidiferrobacterales > UBA6901 > DASWHF01. The sequence goes on along the minus strand of DASWHF010000044.1, from coordinate 19,971 downwards.
GCCGGCCTTGCGCCACACTGAAAACACCGGCTCGCAGGCGTCCGGCAGGCGGTTGCCGGTCGACCACAGGCGGTCAACCTCGGTCAACAGGCCTTCCCGGTCCGTGCTGACGCTCAGCAGATAGCGTAAACGCGTGCAGTTGAGCGGCGAATCGTCCGGCACGTCGCGATACTCGCGGAAGAAGTTTTCCCAGTCCTGGGTGCGGGCCAGATGTTCCAGCCAGCGGGTACGCAAGGCCTGGCTGGCCGGGAGTTCGGCGTGTTCGGCGAGAAACTCGCGCAGCACCTTGGGCGGCGTGGCGGCGACACGGTCCTTGAGGAATTCGTAGTCGAGCATCCCGCGCAGCAGGTAGTCGTCGAGCTTCGGGCGCACTTGACGGAAGCGCGCCAAATCGCCGGCGCGCAGCGCGGCCTGCGCCGCGAGGTAATCGCGGCGCTGCTGCTCGAGATCGGCGGCCGCGAGCGCCGGTGCGGCGAGCGCGCCGGCGACAACCACCGGGATGAAATATCGGAGCAAACGCGGCATCATGACCGCTATTATAGTCTGCGCGCGGCGGTTGCGGTTCCATCCGTCCGCGCAACCGAACGAGGAACCCGACCAATGGCCATCGCGAGCATCAACCCCGCCACCGGCGAACGTGTGAAGGAATACACGCCCTTCGATCAGGGTCAAATCGAGCGAATACTGGCCGCGGTGCACGCCGCCACGCCCGGCTGGGCGGCGCTCGGTTTCGAGGCGCGTGCCGGTCTCTTGTCGCACGCCGCCGCGGTGCTGCGCGAGCGCCAGGCCGACTATGCGCGGCTCATGACGCTCGAAATGGGCAAGCCCGTGAAGGAGGCGCGCGCCGAAGTCGAAAAGTGCGCCTGGGCCTGCGAGCACTACGCCGGGCACGGCGCGCGCTTCCTGGCCGACGAGACGATCGCCTCCGACGCCGGCCGCAGTTACGTGGCCTGGCTGCCGCTCGGTACCGTGCTGGCGGTGATGCCGTGGAACTTCCCGTTCTGGCAGGTGTTCCGCTTCGCCGCGCCCGGCCTCATGGCCGGCAACACCGCGCTGCTCAAGCACGCCTCGAACGTCCCGCAGTGCGCGCTCGCCATCGAGGACATCTTCCGGCGCGCCGGCTTCCCCGACGACGTGTTCCGCACGCTGCTGATCGAAGGCGCGCAGGCCGAGGCGCTGATCGGCGATCCGCGCATCCAGGCCGTGACCCTGACCGGCAGCGAGCCGGCCGGCCGCAAGGTGGCGGCGGCGGCCGGTGCGGCGATCAAGAAGACCGTGCTGGAGCTGGGCGGCTCGGACGCCTTCGTGGTGCTGGAGGACGCCGACCTCGAGCAGGCGGCAAGCGTCGGTGTGCAGTCGCGCTACCTCAACGGCGGCCAGAGCTGCATCGCCGCCAAGCGCTTCATCCTGGTGGAGCCGATCGCCGAGCAGTTCCTGGCGCTGTTCCAGCGCAAGGCCGCGACCCTCAAGCAGGGCGACCCGGGTCGCGAGGAAACCCGGATCGGACCGATGGCGCGCGCCGACCTGCGCGCGGAGTTGCACGCCCAGGTACGCGACAGCATCGCCGCCGGCGCGGTCGCGGCGCTCGGCTGCGAGCCGCTGCCGGGGCCCGGCGTTTACTATAAGGTATCGATCCTCGACCGGGTGCGGCCCGGCATGCGCGCCTACGAAGAGGAGCTGTTCGGGCCGGTGGCGATCGTGATCCGCGTGCGCGACGAGGACCAGGCGCTGGCGGTCGCCAACGACCACCGCTACGGCCTCGGCGGCAGCGTATGGACGCGCGACAGCGCGCGCGGCGAGCGCTTCGCGCGCCGCATGCAGTCGGGCGCGAGCTTCGTCAACGGCCTGGTGAAGAGCGACCCGCGCCTGCCGTTCGGCGGCATCAAGGCCTCGGGCTACGGGCGCGAGCTGTCGGTGCTCGGCATCCGCGAGTTCGTCAACGCCAAGACCGTCTGGATCAAGTAGCGCCAACGCGCCCGTCCCGACGCATGATCGCGCCCGACACGCTCGCGGTGTTCCTGGCGCTCGGCGCCTTCGCCGGCGTGATCGCCGGCCTGCTCGGCGTCGGCGGCGGGTTGATCATCGTGCCGGTGCTGGTCTGGGCGCTGCCGGCCCAGGGCGTCGGCCCGGACTCTCTCACGCATCTGGCGATCGGCACCTCGCTCGCCACCATCGTGCCGACCTCAATCTCCTCGGTGCGCGCCCACCACCGGCACGGCGCCGTGCGCTGGCCGGTGTTCGCGCAACTCGCGCCGGGGATCGTCATCGGCGCGCTTGCCGGCGCGGCGCTCGCCGATACCCTGGCCAGTGACACCCTCAAACGCGTGTTCGGCGTGTTCGAGCTGCTCGTCGCCGCCCAGCTCGCCTTCGGGCGGCCGCCGGCGCCGCACCGCCGGCTGCCCGGCGCACCCGGCCTCGGCGCCGCCGGCGCGGTGATCGGCGCGGTGTCGGCGCTGCTCGGCATCGGCGGCGGCACGTTGACTGTGCCCTTCCTCGCCTGGTGCAACGTCCCGCTGCGCCAGGCGGTCGCCACCGCGGCGGCCGTCGGCCTGCCGATCGCGGTCGCCGGCGCCGCCGGCTTCATCGCCGCAGGCTGGGGCAAACCCGGCCTGCCGCCCGGCGCGACCGGCTATGTCTATTGGCCGGCGCTCGCCGGCATCGCGGCGGCCAGCGTGCTGGCCGCGCCGCTCGGCGCGAAGCTCGCTCATACGCTGCCAACGACGATACTGCGACGGGTCTTCGCGATATTCCTCGCGACGCTGGGGGTAAGGATGCTATCGGGCTAGCAAGGGATAACGGGAAGGGGAAACCGTGGCCGCGGTGCCCGCGACCACGGTCTGATGCCTTCGGATTTCCGCCGACGGCTAGAACTGGTAGTTCACGCCGGCGGCGATCCCCAGCGAGACGAAATCGGTGTCGGTGCCGATCCAAAAGTCATAGTCGGCCGATCCGATGTGCATCATGCCCTCGATATTGAAGCGAAGGTTCCTGGTGATGTTGAAGTCACCGCCCACGCCCAGGCCGAGCGTGAGCACATTGTCGGTATCGTCGAGAAAACTGAATCCGTTCGGGCCATAGCTGGTATCCCACATCGAAAACCCGATCAGCCCGTAGACACTGGCCTTGCGGCCGCCGCTCTTCGGTTTGGCGTAGATACCCACGATGGTTCCGGTATCGAGCCGGAAGGTATTGCCCAGGAAGTCGATATCAGTGTCGTCACCCGCCGTCAGGATGTGCATCTCCACCGCGATCGTATCGTGGATCTCATATCCGGCCCGAAGTCGCGCGTGCGTGGTGGAGTATTTTTCCGTCGCACCGTAGTCGAGCTCGGTGGAGAGCTGAACAAAGTCAGCACCGAGATAGAAACCGGCGGCGGCGGCCGTGGCCGGCACCGCGGCAACACCGACTGCGCCCAAGGTCAGGACACCGGCAACCCCTGCGTTCTTGCGTATGGAAATCATGACTCTCCCCTTTGTTTGACTGGCTTGATTGCGGCTTCCAGGTGACCGCCCCTGGATCTCCCTCGCGCCGATTCCGTATACAGGCCAAGAATCACGCAGCGCGTCCGAACCTTAATAAATAATTGGCCACCAGGAATTCTGTCAATCGCCTTTACGCAACACAGTTTCGCCCGGCGGGCATGCGGCATGTGTCACGCGCGCCGCCGATAGGCCCAAACCAACAGTACGACACCAGCCAGGACCATGGGCGCACTCAGCGCCTGTCCCATGCTGAACGGCCCCAGAACCAGGCCGAGATGCGCGTCGGGCTCGCGCACGAACTCCACCAGGAAGCGGAACAGGCCGTAGCACAGCAGGAACAGGCCGGACACCGCACCCGTCGGCCGCGGCTTGCGCGAATACAGCACCAGTATCGTCAACAGCACCGCGCCTTCGAGGAAGGCCTGGTAGAGCTGCGAGGGATGGCGCGGCTGATCGCCGGCGCCGATGAACACCATGCCCCAGGGCAGATCCGTGACCCGCCCCCACAGCTCGTGATTGATGAAATTGCCGATGCGCCCGACGCCGAGGCCGATCGGCACCCACGGCGCAATGAAATCCGTCACCTGCAGGAACGACTTGTCGTGACGCCGGCCGAACAGCCACAGCGCGACCAGCACGCCGAGCAGCCCGCCGTGGAAGGACATGCCGCCCTCCCAGATCTTCAGGACGTCGAGCGGATGCGCGAGGTAGTGATCGAGCTTGTAGAACAAGATGTAACCGAGACGCCCGCCCAGGATCACGCCGAGCGCGCCGTAGAACACGGCGTCCGCCACCTGCTCGGTGGTCCAGCCGGACCCGGGTCGGCGCGCGCGGCGGCCGGCGAACCACCACAAGGCCACGAAGCCGATGACGTACATCAGTCCGTACCAATGTATTTGGACATGGACGATACGCCCGAATATTTCGAATGCGGGGAAGTCAATGGCGACTGGATCGATATTGGGGGCCATCATTGTCGAGATACCTGTTCGGCTCGAAAGAAAACTCGTATCGTCCGGAAAGCCCGGCGTCGGGTGCCAAGGATTATGGATCCTCAAGCGGCAACACTCCACCGTCGATCTGTTCGCGTCCTGGCGTCGGGCGTTCGCTAGTTCGGCAGCACCCTCGCAAAGAACACCTTGAGATAGGCGGTCTCGGCGATCGCCGGGTGCACCGGGTGGTCGGGGGCCTGGTGCCCCTGCTCCAGTATTTGAAGGAAGCGGTCGACATGCCGGCTGCCGGCCAGCAGGATCTCGCGCAGGTCGTCGGCCCCGAGGTGATAGGAGCAGGACGCCGACACCAGCAGGCCGTCCTTGGCCAGCACCTGCATGGCCATCTGGTTGAGGCGCCGGTAGGCCTGGCTGCCCTCGCGGAAATCCTTCTTGCGCTTGATGAAGGCCGGCGGGTCGAGCACCACCACGTCGAAGTGCTCGCGCTCGGCGCGCAGCCGTTTCAATACCTCGAAGGCGTCGCCGGTCTCGAAGGCGACGCGCGCGCCGAGATCGTTGTCGCGCGCGTTGTCGCGCGCCCACTCGACCGCGCGCGCCGAGCTGTCGACGCACAGCACGTCCGCGGCGCCGGCGGCGGCCGCGTGCAGGCCCCAGGCGCCGAGATAGCTGAACACGTCGAGCACGCGCTTGCCGGCGACGTACTGGCGCAGGCGCGCGCGGTTCATGCGCTGATCGTAGAACCAGCCGGTCTTCTGGCCCTCGCGCACCGGCACCTGGAAGCGCAGGTCCTCTTCGACCAGGCCGACCTGCTCGGGCACCGAACCGAGCACCGGCTCGACATAGGATTCCAGGCCTTCCGGTTCGCGCGCCGCGCCGTCGTTGCGCAGCAGGATCGCGCGCGGCTTGACGACTTTCTCGAGCGCGGCGATCACCTCGGTCTTGAGGCGCTCGATGCCGGCGGTGGCGAACTGCGCCACCAGCACGTCGCCGTAGCGGTCCACGACCAGGCCCGGCAGGCCGTCGCTGTCGCCGAACGCCAGGCGGTAATAGGGCGCGGCGAACAAACGCTCGCGCAGGCCGAGCGCAATATTGAGGCGATGGGTGATCAGCGATTGATCGAGCGCGAGCTTCGGGTCGCGGCTCGCCAGGCGCGCGCAGATCAGCGTATGCGGATTGACGTAGCCGGTGCCGAGCGGCTTGCCGGCGGCGTCCTCGATCAGCACCGGCTGGCCCGGCTCGAAGCCGGTCAGCGGCGTCGCGGCGTTGTCGACCTCGTTGCTGTAGATCCAGACGTGGCCGGCGCGCAACCGGCGGTCTTCGTTCTTTTTGAGGCGGAGCGGGGCGAGCATGGGGCGATCTGACTGAACGTGCGGCGACAGCTTACGGCAAAGGCGGACAAATGGGAAACCGCGGTGCGCCGGGTTTGACGCGACCTCCGCCGGGTGTCCGCGCGGCTATTCCGCCGGGCCGCGCCAGGTCGACAGCGAGGCCGGCGCGGCCGCCACCGCGCGCGCGTCCCACAGGCGCACGCCGCCGTCGCCATAGACATACTCGGCCGCGGGGACCACGCCCGCACCCACCGCGGGCTGCCAGGCGCGGGTGTAGGTGACGACCAGACCTTGCGGGTGCTCGGCCATCCACAGCTCGATCTGCGCCGCGTCGATCACGGCGATCGGCCGTGTCAGCCGCCCGGCGAACTGGTATTGGCCGTCGTAGGGACCGACATGCGCGATCGGCCGCCGCTCCGCCTCGGCGCGCGCCAGCGCGGCGGCCGGTTCGGCGACCGTATAGATGCCGTTGAACTGCCAGCCCAGCGCCAGCAGCGCCAGGGTGCTGAGCGTGATCACGGCGGCGGCGATATTGGCGACGCGCGGGCGCGTCTCGGTGATCGGCAGCCAGCCGACCGCCATGCCGACCAGCAGCACGGCGACGCCCACGAGCGGCGACAGCTCCCACAGGAAGTCCGGCAGCACCTCGATCCGCGGCAGTTTCGGCAGCACCGCCAGCAGGCCGCCGACCAGCATGATCGGCAGCACCATGGACGACAACGGACTGTCGTGGCGCTCGTCTTCCATCGACTCGTCGAACAGCAGCCAGGCGACCGGCAGCGCAAAGGCGGCGGCGATCGGCAGCAGGAAATGCGGCTGCTTGACCGAGGCCAGCGACAGCAGCGCGAGCACCGATACCGCCCACACCATGCAGAACAACATCCCGGGCGGAAGCTCGCGGCGCCGGATGTCCCACAAACGCATCCAGGTGAACGGCCACACCGACCACGGCAGGGCGGCGATCGGCAGCAGGAACAGGTACCACCACCACGGCTGCTGCGGCGGGATGAATTCGTAGACCGAGGCCGACAGCGGCGCGGTCAGCACGCCAAGGCCGTACGGCAGGCCGGCGCGCATCGCGGCCGGCACCGCCCAGGCCGAAAACACGACGAGGCCGAGCGCCGTGGCCTTGGCGAGATCCGCGTACCAGTAGCCCCAGCGGGGCCGCGGCGTGGTGCGCGCCCACAGCGGCGCCAGCAGCGCCACCGGCAGGACATACAGGAGTATGCGCCAGCCCTGGGCGAGCAGCCCGAGCCCGAGCGCCACACCGAGCAGCAGCCACACGCGGTTATCGCGTGCGCGCCACATCCACAGCAGCGCATAGACCGACAGCAGCGTGCAGAACACCAGCGCCATGTCGGCCACGGCATAGGTCGTATAGGCCGCCCAGAAGAAACTGCCGAACAGGATCAAGGGTGCATAGCGCGCGACCTCGCGCTGACCGGGCCACAGGAAGCGCGCCACACCCATGCAGAGAAACGCGCTGCCCAGGGAGAACAAGGCCGGCACCAGGCGCGGCCACCAGTCATTGACACCGGTGAGCTTCCAGCCGGCGACCACGGCCCACAGGGCCAGCGGGGCCTGGCGCGTGGCCGGCTCGCCGTTCAGGGTCGGCACGAGCCAGTCGCCGCGCAGCCACATCTCCCAGGCGAGACCGGCGAAGCGCGTCTCGTCACTCGGCCACAAGCCGCGCGAGAACAACGACGCCAGTACCAGCAGCAGCCACAGCCCGGTGACGCCGGCGATCAGTCGCACGGCCGGCAGCCACGCGGGCGGCGGCTTGCGCGCCCGCCCGCCGGTGGCGCGATAGCCGCCGGTGGCCTGACGCACGTCGCCCGACAGCTCGATCTCCTCGACGATGAACTGCTCGAGTTTGCGCGCCTGGCGGGCGGCTGCGTCGCGGTCGTGGCGCGGTGCGGTCTGGCTGCGGCGCGTCGGGGGTTTCTTGCGCTGGCCGAACATCTCTCCTGTCTCGGGTGGGGGTTCGTGGCGCCTCTGATCAAGCTTAGCCCATGGACGGCCAATGCCCGGGTGCCGGGGGTGAAACCTCACAGACAAGGTACTAAGCGTTTGATCGGCCTGCCACTTGTTACCGATCGCCGGTAGCGGCTAACCGGCGGACAGCGCGCGGCGCGCGCCGGCCAGGATCAAACCGACTGCGACCAGACAGACCACGATGACCGCGCCGGCCGGCAGATCCGCGAGCGCGGACAGCGTCAGGCCCGCGGCATAGCCGAGCGCGCCCAGCAGATAGGCCATGGCCAGCCGCCGCCGCGGCGGCCAGGCGCGCGCCGCCAGCGGCGGCACGATCAGGCTGGCGAACACCAGATAGATGCCGACCAGCTGCACCGAGGCCGTCACGGCCAGCGCGAACAGGACGTAGAAACCGAGGCGCGGCAAGCGCCCGCGCCAGCGCCACCAGACCGCCAGCACCGGCACGCTGATCGCCAGCACCGCGCCGAGCTCGGCGACACCGACCCAGAGGATCTGCCCCTCGAGCAGCTCCTTCAGGTATTCGCCGCCGTGCGGGTTATGACTCAATACCAGCAAGGCCGCGCTCGCCGCCAGCACGAACAGCACGCCGATGATCGCCTCCTGCACTGCCGGCCAGCGCCGCTCGGTCCAGGCCAGCAGCAGCGCCGCCGCCAGCGCCGCGCCGACCGCGGTGGCCTGCATCGGCAGGCCGTGCGGCGCCATGCCGGCGAGGCTCGCGGCCACCACACCGAGCGCCGCCACCTGGGCGACCGCCAGATCGATGAACACGATGCCGCGCGCCAGCACCTGCTCGCCGAACGGCACATGGGTGCTCAGCACCAGCAGTCCGGCGAGGAAGGCCGGCAGCAGGATGCTCCATTCGACGCCGGCGCTCATTGGGGCAGTGCCGCGCGCAGACGCGCGATCGTGAGATCGAACAGCGCGAACAGGTCACCGGCCGCCGGATCGCCGCCCACGGTATAGGGCAGCACCACCACCGGCAGCTGCGCGCGCTGCGCCAGCCACGCGGCCGGCCGCGGGTGCTCGTAGGCGGCGCGCACGATCATCCGCGCCGGCGCGGCGCGCAGCCCGTCCAGCACCGCCGCCAGATGCGTCACCGACGGCGGCACGCCGGGCAGCGGCTCGAGCACCGCCGCCTCGCGCAGCACCAGCCACTCGGCGAGATAGATCCAGCTCTTGTGCTGGAACACCACCGGCTGGTCGCGCAGCACCGCGGCCTCGCGCTCCCAGCGCGCGATCGCCGCCTGCCAGCGGCGCGCGAAATCGGCGTGGCGCGCGCCGTAGTCGGCAGCGTTCGCCGGATCGACCGCCGCCAGGCGCTCGGCGAGGCCGGCGGCGACGCGCGCGATGTTGCGCGGATCGGTGTGCAGGTGCGGATTGCCCTCGGCGTGCACGTCGCCGTGGGCGCGGTCGACACGCTCCGGCACGTCCCGCAGCGTCACGAAGCCGGCGGCCTCGACATAACCGGGCCGGCCGGGCTGCACCGCCGGGTTGGCGGACTCGCGCAGCAGCAGCGGCAGCCAGCCGGCCTCGAGCCCGGCGCCGGTGCAGACCAGGAGATCGGCGCGGCGCAACTGCGCGATCAGGCTCGGACGCGCCTCGATGCGATGCGGGTCCTGCAGCGCGGTGGTGGCGCTCACGACCCGCGCGCGCGCGCCGGCGAGCTCCTGCACCAGCGCCTGCCATTCCGGCTCGCAGGCGAATACGTCGAGCCGCGCTTGCGCGAGCGCCGGCGCGCACAGCAGGGCGGCGCACAACAGACGAATAATCGGTTTCATGTCGTGGCCCTCAGAACCGGTGTGCGCCGTGCGCGCCGAGGCTCGTGAGATATTGCAGCATCAGCTGATTGTCGGCCTCGGGCTGCGAAGTGTCGCGATTGAACTGCAGCCGCACGCGGCTGAACTCGCTCGGCGAAAAATCGAGCATCGCCGCCGAACGGCGCGGTGCATGGCCCCCGGTATCGAGCGCCGCGGCGTTGGCGCCGGCGTCGAGGTCGCGGGTGCGCAGCCGGTCGTGGCGCAGGCCGGCGCGCCAGCGCGGCATGAACTGATAGACCGTCTGCAGGTACCAGCCGGTCTGATTGCTGCGATAGTCGTCCATGCCGGGCGCGACACCGTTCACGTCGACGGTGAACTCGCCGTCCTCGCGGCGCCACAGGTACTCGCCCTGGAGTTTGAAGTTCGTCTGGACCGGATTGCCGCCGGGCGCCCACTTCCACACGAAGTCGGCGACTGTGACGCGCGCCTTGCCGTCGAAGGCGTCGGGCGCGTCCTCGATATCGCCGGACAGGCGTTGGTCGGCACGCGCCCGGATGTGCGACAGCCCGAAGCGATAACTGTGACTCGCACCGGCATCGCCGCCGACCCGGGCGAAGGCGGTGGCCGTACCGCGCCCGTCACGCGCCGCGCCGCCGGCCGGATAGCTTTCGCCGCGCAGCCACTCGCCGCCGAGCTGGACGTACCCCGCGCCCGGTGCGAGCCAGGTAATTTGCACGCCGTCGTCGCCGAGCTGGCCGCCGAGGAAGGCGCGATAGGCGAGCGGCGCATCGACGAAATCCCAGGCGTGCGGATGCAGCTCGTTGAGATAACCGATCCCGGACAGGAAGCGCCCGGCCTTGACGCGCACGCCGGCCGGCAGCGCCAGCGTCTGGATATAGGCCTCCTCGACCTCGAACTCGTTCTCCGGCGTGACCGCGCCGGTGAAATAGCCGAAGAACCACGGATCGATGTTGGCGCTCAACACCAGCTCCGACTCGGCCAGGGAAAGGCCCTGCTCACCCGGACCGGTCTCGGCCGCCAGCGGAAAACCGGGCAGCGCGTAGCTGTCGGGATCGCGGCTGAAACGGCTGAAGCTGCCGGACAGGATCAAGGAGACATCGGGATTGAACGACGGGGCGGTGGCCGACGCGGCGGGTGCCGCCAGGCCGGCGGCAAGGGTCAGGGCCAGGGTCTGACGCGGAGAACGTGTAATCATGGGTTCAAGCTCCAACGCAGTACGCGACACCGCCCCAGACGGCGCCGCAGACACTCCGGGCCGCTACGGCCCGGACTCGGCTTTTCAGGAATCTAAATGGAGCGTGGAGCCGGCGGCGCGCGCGCCGGGTAATGCGCGACGAAGGAGGCAGGAATGCCCGACGCGTCGCCGACCGGCGACAAATCGGTGGTGGCGAGCGTCGGTATCGCCGCGGCGGCGCCGGCGATCAGGTGATCCAGGCCGGCATGGGCGACGCACCATTCGCAGACATGCCCGGACTCGTGGCTGGCGAGATCGAGCTTGTGGGCGAGCGCCGCCCACTGGCCGAGCACCAGCAGCGCGGCGAGCAGCCAGGCGATGCCGGATGCCTTGTTACGCGTCTGGTTCTTTTCCCCAGTATTCATGGGTGTTGCGCCGTCGAAAACCGCCGGACCCGGCGGCAGGGGCGCGAGACATCGCGCGCGCGGCTCAGTATAGTGACAGTTTCTGCGAAATCCAACCATGACCGACGCCCGACACAGCAACCGCCTCGTCCACGAGACCAGCCCCTACCTGCTGCAGCATGCGCACAATCCGGTGGACTGGCATCCGTGGAACGCCGAAGCGCTGGCCCGCGCGCGCGCCGAGGACAAGCCGATCCTGCTGTCGATCGGCTACTCGGCCTGCCACTGGTGCCACGTGATGGAGCACGAGTCCTTCGAGGACGAGGACGTCGCGCGCGTCATGAACGAGTTGTTCGTGTGCATCAAGGTCGACCGCGAGGAGCGTCCCGACCTCGACAAGATCTACCAGGTCGCGCACCAGATGCTGGCGCAGCGCCCCGGCGGCTGGCCGCTCAACATGTTCCTGACACCCGACGACCACACGCCGTTCTTCGGCGGCACGTATTTTCCCAAGGAGGCGCGCTATGGGATGCCGGCCTTCACCGACATCCTGCAGCGCGTCGCGGCCTTCTATCGCGAGCACCGCGGCGAAATCGACCAGCAGAACGCCTCGGTGCGCGCCGCCTTTCAGCGCATCAACCCGGGTCCGCCCGACCCCGGCCAGATCATCGAGCCCGGCGTGCTGGACGCGGCGCGGCGCGAGATCGAGCAGCAGTACGACCCGCGCCACGGCGGCTTCGGGGCCGCGCCCAAGTTCCCGCACCCGACCAGCATCGAGCGCTGCCTGCGACACTGGGCGCAAAGCCGCCTCGACGGCCGGCCGGACGAGCAGGCGCTGGCCATGGCGCGCCACACCCTGCACGCCATGGCGGCCGGCGGTCTCTACGACCAGCTCGGCGGCGGCTTCTGCCGCTACTCGGTCGACGAGCGCTGGATGATCCCGCACTTCGAGAAGATGCTGTACGACAACGCCCAGCTGCTGCCGCTCTACGCCGATGCCTTCCTGGCCACCGGCGATGTCGCATTCCGGCGCGTGGCGCTCGAGACCGGCGAGTGGGTGCTGCGCGAGATGCAGTCGCCCGAGGGCGGTTACTACTCCACCCTCGACGCCGACTCGGAAGGCCACGAGGGAAAATTCTACGTATGGACGCCGGACGCGGTGCAGGCGCTGCTGGACGAAAACGAATACCGCGTGCTGGCGCCGCATTTCGGCCTCGACCGCGCGCCCAACTTCGAGGGCAAGGAATGGCATCTGCATGTCTTCGTGCCGGGCCAGGACATCGCGTTGAAAGAGGGCATGACCGAGGGCGAGGTCGAGACATTGCTCGACGGCGCCCGGCGCAAGCTGTTCGCGGCGCGCGCGGCGCGCGTGCGCCCGGGGCGCGACGAGAAGGTGCTGACCTTGTGGAACGGCATGATGATCAAGGCCATGGCGCATGCCGGGCGCGTGCTCGGGCGGCCGGACTTCGTGGCCTCGGCCGAGCGCGCCGTGGATTTTCTGCGTGAGCGGCTGTGGGTCGACGACCGCCTGCTCGCGACCTGCAAGGACGGCAAGGCGCACCTCGTCGCCTACCTCGACGACTACGCCTTCCTGATCGACGGCGTGCTGGCGCTCGTGCAGGCGCGCTGGCGCGACGGCGATCTCCACTTCGCCACCGAGCTGGCCGAAACCCTGCTCGATCACTACGAGGACAAGCGCGACGGCGGATTCTTCTTCACCGCCGACGATCACGAACACCTGCTGCACCGGCCGAAGCCGGCGGCCGACGACGCGATCCCGTCGGGCAACGGCGTCGCGGCCCAGGCGCTGCTGCGGCTCGGTCATGTGCTCGGCGCGATCCATTACCTCGATGCCGCCGAGCTGACGCTCAAGGCGCTGTACCGGGAGATCCAGCGCTTTCCCTCCGGCCACAACTCGCTGCTCGCGGCGGCCGAGGAGTTTCTCCACCCGACCGAGACCATCGTGCTGCGCGGCGCGCCGGACGCGGTCGCGCCCTGGACGGCGCGCGCGTCGCGGCATTACGCGCCGCGTCGCCTGGTGCTGGCGATCCCGGAGACGGCCGCCGATCTGCCGGGGGTGCTGGCCGAGCGCGCCGCGCGCGGCGGCGTGACCGCCTATGTGTGCAGCGGCCACGCCTGCGACGCGCCGATCACCGATCCCGAGGCCTTCGACCGCGCCCTGGCCCGCGGCGCGGGCGCGGCGCCACCGGCGCGCTAGCCATGCCCAAGACACTCGCGGATTTCATCGTCGAGGCGCGCGCGCGGATTCAGGAGATCCATCCGGACGAGCTCGACGCGATGATCGAGAACCACGACGAGCCCCTGATCCTGGACGTGCGCGAGGCCGACGAGTACCGGCGCGGCCACATTCCGGGCGCGCTGCTGGTGCCGCGCGGCACCCTGGAGGCCGCCGCCGACGCCGGCGCCAAGGATCGCGTCGAGGCGCTGTGCGCGGCGCGCGGCCGGATCGTCGTGGTGTATTGCGAAACCGGCGCGCGCAGCGCGCTCGCCGCCGACACGCTCACCCAGATGGGCTACCGCGCCTACAACCTCGCCGGCGGCATCGTGCTGTGGCAGGCCGACGGCTACCCGGTCATCGCCGACTGACTCTCGCGGTGTACGATAGGGCGGCGGAGTAACCACTAGCCACGGGGGTCACGGGGGCCACGGGGAATAACAAATTGATTTCCCCCGTGCTCCCCGTGACCCCCGTGGCCAATTTTTTCTTTTTCCGTCAGACGAAGCGGTAACCGAAGTTGTCGTGAAAGCGCTCGACGAACTCGTCGTGGGTGAACTCGTGGCGCTGGGTGCCGTGGTGCTCGATCTTGATGGCGCCCATGAGCGCGGCGATGCGGCCGATGGTGTCCCAGTCCATGCCGCGCGCGATGCCGTACAGCAGGCCGGCGCGGTAGGCGTCGCCGCAGCCGGTGGGATCGGCGACGCGCATAGCGCGGGCGACGGGGATCACATGGACCTTGCCATCGGCGTGAATCTCGGAGCCGGATCCCCCTTTCGTCACAATCAGCGCCTTGACGCGCGCCGTCATCTCCTTCAATGAGCGGCCGCTCTTCTCCTGAAACAGCTTGGCCTCGTAGTCGTTGAGCGTGAGATAGGTGGCCTGATCGAGAAAGCTGTCGAGCTCGGGCGCCTTGAACATCGGCATCCCCTGGCCGGGGTCGAAGATGAACGGGATGCCGGCCTCGGTGAACTGCGCGGCATGCTCGATCATGCCGTCGCGCCCGTCCGGCGAGACGATGCCCAGCTTGACGCCCTTGGCCTGCCCGACCTTGAGCAGGTGCGAGCGGCCCATGGCGCCGGGGTGGAAGGCGGTGATCTGGTTGTCGTCGAGATCGGTGGTGATAAAGGCCTGGGCGGTGTAGGTCGCCGGCACCACCTTGACGTGGACGCGCGGCACGCCGCAGCGGTCCATCCACTGGGCATAGGGCTCGAAGTCCTCGCCGACCGTGCCCATCGGCAGCGGATCACCGCCGAGCAGCTTGAGGTTGTAGGCGATGTTGCCGGCGCAGCCGCCGTACTCGCGGCGCATCTCCGGCACCATGAACGACACGTTCAGGATATGCACCTGGTCCGGCAGAATGTGGTCCTTGAAGCGGTCCGGAAAGACCATGATGGTGTCATAGGCGAATGAACCGCAGATCAGCGTTGGCATAAAGAATCCCGAAATCCCCTTGAAAGTACCGGCCGGGACCCTTTTTAGGGCTTTTCGACTCGCCATGCAAGCCGCTGCGCTGTCACAGCCGATCAGCGAGGATCGCGCCCCAGACCAGCACCACCCCCAGCAGCGCCAGCAGCACCGCCGCCGAGCCCATGTCCTTGGCGCGGCCGGAGAGCTTGTTGGTCTTGTGGCCGATACGGTCGACGGTGGCTTCGACCGCCGAGTTGAGCAGCTCGACGATCAACACGATCAGCAGGCTCCCGACCAGCAGCGCGCGCTCGACGCCGTTGTCGCCCAGCCAGAACCCCAGCGGGGCCAGCACCAGAAACAGGATCAGTTCCTGGCGGAAGGCCGACTCCTTCTTATAAGCGGCGCGCAGGCCGGCGAGCGAGTAGCCGAAGGCGCGTGCCACGCGGCCGGCGTCGGTCAGGCTGCGTAACATTTTTTTCATGCCGGGTGTTTACCCGTAGACGGGCGATAAAGCAAGGGGCCGCAGCCGGCGTCATCGACTGGTCATCGTCCCGTCACATCCCCGACACGAAGATTCGTGATCCTGTGCGCGCCCGAAAGACCTTTAGAGGGGGCGACCATGCAGACCCTGCGCTTCAACACGATATGGATATCGGACGTGCACCTGGGCCTTCGCGCCTGCAAGGCCGAATTCCTGCTCGACTTCCTGCGCCGCACCGAGTGCGACCGGCTGTACCTGGTCGGCGACATCATCGACTTCTGGCACATGAAGAAGGGCGCACGCTGGCCCGAGCTGCACAACCGCGTCGTCCAGGAGGTGATGTGCAAGGCCGGCCGCGGCACCGAGGTGATCTACGTGCCCGGCAACCATGACGAGCTGTTCCGCGACTACCTCGGCTCGAGCTTCGGCGGCATCGCCGTGCGCGGCGAGGCCGTGCACGAGACCGCCGACGGCCGCCGCTTCCTGGTGATCCACGGCGACGAGTTCGACCAGATCGTCAAGCACAGCCGCTGGCTCGCGGTGCTCGGCAGCCGCGCCTACGACATCCTGCTCCACGTCAACCGCTGGTTCAACTATTTCCGGCGCAAGCTCGGCTTCCCCTACTGGTCGTTGTCCGCCTACCTCAAGCACAAGGTCAAGAACGCCGTGAACTTCATCGGCAATTTCGAGCGCGCGCTGGTGCACGAGGCGCGCAAGCGCGGCGTGGACGGCGTGATCTGCGGTCACATCCACAAGGCGACCATCGAGGACTACGACGGCGTCCTGTACTGCAACGACGGCGACTGGGTGGAGAGCTGCACCGCCCTGGTCGAGCACGCCGACGGACGCCTGGCGGTCATCCACTGGGCGGACGAAAGCGTCTTTCTCCTGAGCGAGGCACAACATGAAAATCGCGATCGTCACCGACGCCTGGTACCCGCAAATTAACGGCGTCGTCACGACGCTCAACCAGACCCGCGAGGAGCTGCGCCGGCTCGGCCACCGGGTGGAGATGATCACGCCCGAGTCGTTCCGGACCTTTCCGCTGCCGACCTACCCGGACATCCGCGTGGCGTGGTTGCCGGGCGGCCGGGTGCGGCGCATGCTCGACGCGTTCGCGCCGGATGCCGTGCACATCGCCACCGAGGGCTCGCTCGGCCTGGCGGCGCGCGCCTGGTGCCGGCGCCGGCGCTTTCCGTTCACCACGTCGTTTCACACGCAGTTCCCCGAATACGTCTGGTTGCGCACCCGCATCCCGATCACGTGGACGTATGCGCTGATGCGCTGGTTCCACGGCCGCGCCGAACGCGTGATGGTGGCAACGCCGACGCTGCATAAGCGGCTCACCGGGCACGGCTTCAAGAACCTCGCCTACTGGTCGCGCGGCGTGGACACCGGGCGCTTCCGGCCGCGCAGCAAGGAATATCTGAAGGAACGGCGGCCGATCTTCGTCTACTTCGGCCGCGTGGCGGTGGAGAAGAACATCGAGGCCTTCCTTGAGCTCGATCTGCCGGGAACCAAGCTGGTGATCGGCGGCGGGCCGGACCTCGCCATGCTGACCGAAAAATATCCAGACGCCGTGTTCACCGGCTTCAAGTCCGACGAGGACCTGGCCAGTCACATCGCCGCCGCCGACGTGTTCGTGTTTCCCAGCCGCACCGACACCTTCGGCCTGGTGCTGATCGAGGCGCTCGCCTCCGGCGTGCCGGTCGCGGCCTACCCGGTGCAGGGCCCGGTCGACGTCATCGAGAACGGCGTCACCGGCTTCCTCGACGAGGATCTGAAGAGGGCCGCGCTCGCGGCACTGACGCTCTCGCCCGACGCCTGCCGCCTGGCGGCGCTCCAGTACACCTGGGAGGCCTGCACCCGCCAGTTTCTGACCAACCTCGAGGCGCCGCCGGAGGCCGCGGCGGACTCCGCGCACGTAGCCGAGAACGAATCGCGCTGACGCCAGCGCGCCGGCCGGGCGACACCGGCCGCACGCGTGGCGGCCCGGCGGCGATTGGTATAGAATCCGCTCCGTTTTCCAGCCTGCGCCGCCCAAGGTTCCGATCGGCGGCGGCGCCGGCCCCCTGGCAATCCCGCGCCCCGGCCCCGGGTCCAATACCGGCGAGGCCGCGGCGTACGTTTGGAATTGGTTCATGCGACTCACCGCCACACCCCAGTGCAGCACCTTTTGGCCGCGGTTGCTCCCGTTCCTGCGCTGGTGGCCGCTCGTCACCCGCGAGACGCTGAAGGCCGACCTCAAGGCCGGGCTGACCGGCGCGGTCGTCGTGCTTCCGCAGGGCGTGGCCTTCGCCATGATCGCCGGGCTGCCGCCGATCTACGGCTTGTACACCGCCATGGTGCCGCCGATCATCGCCGCGCTGTTCGGCTCCTCGCGCCATCTCATCTCGGGACCGACGACCGCCATTTCCATCGTCGTGTTCGCGACCGTGGCGCGCTTCGCCGAACCCGGCAGCGAAAAATTCATCCAGATGGCCATCACGCTGACCTTCCTGGCCGGCGTCTATCAGCTCGGTCTCGGGCTGGCGCGCATGGGCGCGCTGGTCAACTTCATTTCGCATTCGGTGGTGGTCGGCTTCACCGCCGGCGCCGCCGTGCTGATCGCCACCAGCCAGCTCAATCACTTCTTTGGCCTGCATATTCCGTCGGGCGAGTCCTTCCTGCACACCTGGCGCGACATCCTGCTGCAGTTGCCGCAGGCCAACCCCTACGTGGTGGGGGTCGCCGCCACGACGCTGGTGGCGCTGATCGCGCTCATGCGCTGGCGGCCGAACTGGCCGACCATGCTGATCGCCATGGTGATCGGCAGCCTGGTGGCCCTGGGCGCCGGCGGTGTGGCCCACGGCATTACCCTGGTCGGCGAGATCCCGGGCAGCCTGCCGCCGCTGTCGTTGCCGGATCTGTCGCTGGGCTCGATCAAGGCGCTCGGTTCAGGCGCGTTGGCCATCGCCATGCTCGGCCTGGTCGAGGCGGTGTCGATCGCGCGCTCGGTCGCCGCCAAGTCCGGCCAGCGCATCAACGGCAATCAGGAGTTCATCGGCCAGGGCACGGCCAATATGGTCGGCAGCTTCTTCTCCTGCTACGCCTCGTCGGGGTCCTTCACCCGCACCGGCCTGAACTACACCGCCGGCGCGGTGACGCCGATGGCCGCGGTGTTCGCCGCCGCGGCGCTGGCGCTGATCGTGCTGCTGGTCGCGCCGCTCGCCGCCTATCTGCCGATCGGCGCGATGGCGGCGGTGCTGCTCGTGGTCGCCTACCGGCTGATCGACTTTCACCACATCAAGACGATCCTCGGCACCAGCAAGCGCGAAACGTCGGTGCTGGCGGTGACCTTCTTCGCCACGCTGTTCGTGGAGCTGGAGTTCGCGATCTACGTCGGGGTGCTGCTGTCGCTGATCATCTACCTGATGCGCACCGCGCAGCCGCGCGTCATGGGGCAGGTTCCCGATCCGCATACCGCCAAGCGCCACCTGGTCAGCGATCCGCGGCTGCCGGAGTGCCCGCAGCTCAAGATCATCCGCATCGACGGCTCGCTGTATTTCGGCGCCGTCGATCACGTGCAGGACATTCTGCACGGCGTCGCCGTGCAGCACCCCGACCAGAAGCACCTGCTGATCGTCGGCAACGGGATCAACTTCATCGATATCGCCGGCGCCGAGATGCTGGCCGTCGAGGCCGAGCGCCGCCGACGAGCAGGCGGCGGGCTCTATTTGTGCAAGGTCAAGGACGAGGTCTGCAAGATCTTCAAGCGCGGCGGCTTCAGCGACCGCATCGGGCCGGAAAACATCTTCGTGGACAAGGGCGGCGCCATCGAGCACATCTTCGGGAAACTGGACCGGGACAAATGCGCGCGCTGCGACAAGCGCATATTCACCGAGTGCGCCGCGGTCGAATACCGCGGCGATGCGCCGCGCGCCGCGCAACCGGCATCGGCCGCCTGAACCGGGCGGCGGGCGCGCGCCGCGCTAGGCGCGGGCCTTCCAGGCGAGATCCAGCTCGCGCGCCGCCTTGACGTCGTCGAGGCGCTTGACCGGCAGGGTGTGCGGCGCGCCCTTCACCACCTCGGGCGTCGCGCGCGCCTCCTCGGCGATGGCGATCATCGCGTCGATGAAACCGTCGAGCGCCTCCTTGCTCTCGGTCTCGGTCGGCTCGATCAGCAGGCACTCCGGCACCAGCAGCGGGAAATACGTCGTCGGCGCGTGGTAGCCCTTGTCCAGGAGGCGCTTGGCGACGTCCATGGCGATCACGCCGGTTTCGTCCTTGAGCTTCTTGAGCGTGAGGATGAACTCGTGCGTCGCGCGCCGCTGCGGGTAGGCGGCGTCGAAACCGGCCGCCGTCAGCCGCTTGAGCATGTAGTTGGCGTTGAGCGTGGCGAACTCGGCGACCCGGTGCATGCCCTCGCGGCCCAGCAGGCGCGCGTAAACATAAGCGCGCAGCAGCACGCCGGCATTGCCCATGTGCGCCGACAGCCGGCCTATGGACTGCGGGCGCTGCTTTTCTGTCAGCCAATAGTAACTAGCGCCCTTGGCCTGGGCGACGATCGGCATCGGCAGGAACGGCAGCAGCCGCTCGCCGACGCCGACCGGGCCGGCGCCGGGACCGCCGCCGCCGTGCGGGGTCGAGAAGGTCTTGTGCAGGTTCATGTGGATCACGTCGAAGCCCATGTCGCCGGGCTTGACCTTGCCGAGGATGGCGTTGAGATTGGCGCCGTCGTAGTACAGCAGGCC
>DASWHF010000043.1:0-61619 GCA_036393295.1 Acidiferrobacterales bacterium | reverse complement strand
GACTTTGTGGCTGATGAGCTCGACGACCTGCAGGTCGTGGGAGATGAACAGATACGAGAGCTTCAGCTCCTGTTGCAGGTCGCGCAGCAGGTTCACGACCTGGGCCTGAATGGAGACGTCCAGGGCGCTGGTCGGTTCGTCGGCGACGATGAACTTGGCGCCGACCGAGAGCACGCGGGCGATGCCGACGCGGCGCTTCTCGCCGCCGGAGAGCTCGCCGGGGAAGTTGGTGAGCTTGCCGGTCTTCAGGTTCACCTGGTCGAGCAGGGCACGGATGCGCCGGTCGACCTCGGCGTCGGTGAGACGGTGGTGGACGTTGATGGCCTCTTTCAGAATATCGCGCACGCGCATCTTGGGGTTGAGCGCGGCGTCGAGGTCCTGAAAGATCATTTGCATGCGGCTGCGCAGCGGGCGCAGCGCGCTCTGCGACAGTGCGGTGATGTCCTGACCGTCGAACAGGATTTTGCCGGCGGTCGGCTTGGTGAGGCGAAGGACGGTACGGCCGATGGTGGTCTTGCCGCAGCCGGATTCGCCGACCAGGCCGAGGGTCTCGTTTTCCTTGAGATAGAAGCTCACGCCGTCCACGGCGGGGATGGTGCGCTGCTCGCGGCTCATGGCGGCCGCGAGCAGGCCCTTGTGGGAGCGGTAGTGCTTGCTGAGGTCGGTGATGTCGAGGATGGTCTTGGTCACAGAGAGGTCCATGCGGTCAGCACGCGGGTTGACGTCATTGCGAGGGCGCGCAGCGCCCGCGGCAATCTCCGTGAGCGCCCTGAGCCTCCAAACGGAGATTGCCGCGGCCCGCTGCGCGGGTCTCGCAATGACGGCAGTGACGGTTCACTCATGACTCCTCCCTATTTCGCATGCAGCCAGCAGCGCACCCGATGTCCGGGCGCGACTTCGCTGAGCTTGGGCTCCTCGCCGGCGCATTGCGCGCGGATGGCATCGGTCACCTTGTTGCAGCGCCCGTAGAAGCGGCAGCCCGCCGGCAGGTTGACGGTGTCGAGCACTTCGCCCTCGATGGCCTGCAGGCGGCCCTTGGCGGCGATGTTGCGGGCGCTCGGTTTCGAGGCGAGCAGCGCCGCGGTGTAAGGGTGGCGGATGTCGTTGTCGGGCGCGAGCACGTCGCGCGCCGGGCCGGATTCGACGACGGTGCCGCCGTACATGACGCTGATGCGGTCGGCGAGGCGCTGGATCACGCCGATGTCGTGGCTGATCAGGAGCGTCGTGATCCCGAGCTCGCGCTTGAGCTCGGCCAGCAGGTCGACGATGCGCGCCTGGATGGTGGCGTCCAGGCCGGTGGTCGGCTCGTCGGCGATGAGCAGCGCCGGCTCCGAGGACAGCGCCATGGCGATCATGGCGCGCTGGCACATGCCGCCGGACAGCCCGTACGGATAGTTGTCGTAACGCAATCCGGGCGAATCGATCTTGACGCGCTCCAGCCAGTACAGCGCGCGCTCCCTGGCCTCGGCCTTGCCCCGGTAATTCGTATGCAGGCGGATGGATTCGCTGATCTGCCGGCCGACCGGGCTGTAGGGGTTGAGCGCCGACTTCGGGTTCTGGAAGATCATCGCGATCTCGGGCCCGCGCACGCTGGCCATGATGCGCTCGACGTTCTCGCGCCAGGCGGTCTCGTTCTTGGCGACTTCCATGATGCGGCCGCGGCGCCGGCCGAGCTCGACGTGGTTGTCGAGGTCGTCGAGGAGGTTCTTGTCGATCCGGTCGGTTTTCAGACGGATGCGGCCGGTGACGACGCCGGGCTCCGCGGGAACGAGGCCCATGACCGACAGCGCGGTGATGCTCTTGCCGCTGCCGCTCTCCCCGACCACGCCGAGGGTCTCGCCGCGGTTCACCTCCAGGTTCACGCCGTCGACCGAGCGGATGAACGCGCGCTTGGCGCGCGAATAGAAGTACGTCCGCAGATCCTCGATGCTGAGCAGCGGCGCGCTCATTGCCGCCCCCGCTTGCCTTCGAGGATGTTGTTGAGGCCGTCACCGAGCAGATGAAAGCCGAGAATGGTGAACAGGATCGCCAGCGCCGGCGCGGTCGAGGGCCAGAAATTGCCCTGCAGGAAGTAATTCGCCCCGGCCTGCACCATGTTTCCCCACGACGGCGTGGGTTCCTGCACCCCGAAGCCGAGATAGCTCAGGCTGGTCTCGATGAGTATCGCCTCGCCCATGCCGAGCGTCGCCTGGATGATCAGCAGCGCGCGGCAGTTGTACCACAGGATATGCTTGAGCAGGATGGTGCGCGTCGGCAGGCCGAGCGCCTGCGCGGCCTCGATGAAGTTCTTCTCGCGCAGGAACTGGATCTTGCCCTTGATGAGCGAGGCCACGGTTGGCACGCCGGTGATGCCGACCACCACCATGATGTAGTAGATGTCCGGCTTGAAGGCGGCGATCACCAGCAGGATCAGTACCAGGCGCGGGAAGGAATCGATGAGATTGGCGAAATACGTCACGACGGTGTCGGCGCGTCCGCCGCGGTAACCGGCGACGAGGCCGAAGGCGGTGCCGCCGGCGAGCGCGATGACGACCGCCAGCAGGCCCGGCAGGAAATAGGCCTGGATGCCGAGGATCAGGCGCGCGAGAATGTCGCGGCCGAGAAAATCCGTGCCGAGCCAGTGGTCGCCGGCGCCGGGCGGTGCGTTGAGCAGCTCGAAGTCGATGGCCTGCGGATCGAAGGGCAGCAGCGCAAAGGCGCCGGCGATGTAGGACAGCACCACGACCGACACGATCAGTCCGCCGTAGGCGACGTAACCCAGATCGATGACGCTGGCGCGGCGCCAGATCGACAGCTCGGCGTGGTCTTCGACCTCGAAGCGCGGCTGGCGGTAGCGGCGGCGCATGCTCACTCCTGCGAGGCGCGCGGGTTGACCGCAGTGAACACCACGCGCTGCAGCAGGCTGCCGAGGCGCACGAAGGCGGCGGCGACCAGGGCGATGCCCATGATCACCGGAAAGTCGCGGTCCTGGGCCGCCTGCCAGGCCAGCCGGCCCATGCCCGGCCAGTTGAACACCTGCTCGACGATCACCGCGCCGCCGAGGATGAACGGAATCTTGGACGCGACGATCTCGGTGACCGGGATGAGAAAGCCCTCCTTGAAGGCGTGCCGCCAGACCTTGGCGCCCTTGGCGCGCGCGGTGCGGATATAGTCCTCGGCCAGCACCCGGCCGATCTCCTCGCGCAGGTAGCGGATGATCTCGGCGAGCGTGCCGTTGCCGACGCCGAGCACCAGGATCGGCAGCAGATAATAGATCCACACCTTGCCGTCGGAACCGGCGCCGCCGAACGCCAGCGGGAAGATGTTGAAGTAGTGAATGAAGATGTAGATGGCGACATAACCGAGCCAGAACACCGGCAGCGCCGAGACCACGTAGGCGGCGAGCGTGAGCGGCGCGTTGACCGGCGAGCGCCGGCGCGCCGCGGCGCCGAGCGCGATCGGCACGGCGATGAGCAGCGTCACCAGCATCGAGCCGAGCGTCAGGATCAGCGTGTTGATGCCGACGCGCAGCAGCTCCTGGCCGACCGGCAGCCCGGTGCGCACCGAGGTGCCGAAGTTGCCGGTGACCAGGTTGCTGAGCCAGGCCCAGTACTGGCCGTACCAGGTCTGCGGCACGCCCATGGCCTCGCGCAGGCCGGCGATGGCCTGCGCGTCCGGCATCTGGCCTTCGAGCAGCGCGCTGAAGGGGTCGCCGGGGGCGAGGTAGAGGATGCCGAAGACCACGGCGCTGACGCCGAGCAGCAGCAGCGCGGTGAGGACGAGCTCGCGGCCGAGGGTGCGGGCGATCGGGAGGGCGGCGGCGAGTTTCATTGACGGATCGGTCCCAACCCCTTGGGTGCTCGTATTACCAGCGCAATGGGGTCAGACCCCGTTTGTGCGTTTGTGATTGAAAAAATATTACCCCTCTCCCTTCGGGAGAGGGGCTGGGGTGAGGGCCGTGCCTTGCGGCAACACCCCCTCACCCTACCCTCTCCCCCACGGACGTGGGGGAGAGGGAATTACTGCGTCAACGCTGCTCCGATTCCGGTATGAACCACTCGTCCGCGAACGAGAAGAACTTGTACGGGTGAATGGCCACGCGCCGGACCTTCTTGTGGTAGGCGCTGTAGTTGGTCAGCGTCCATAGGAAGGTGTACGGCGCCTCCTCGGCCAGCATCGCGTGCAGCTTGCGGTTGATGGTGCGGCGCTTCTCGTGGTCGAGGGTCAGCTTGCTCTCGACGATCAGGCTGTCGATCTCCGGGCTGGAGTAGCCGCCGAAGTTGTTCTTCCACGCGCCGATCTCGGCCGAATGGAACAGCGAGGAGATGTCGGCCGAGTCGTCGAACACCCAGGAGGCGAAGATCGCGTCGAAGTCGTGCTCGGCGAACACGTCCTCCTTCCAGGCCTGCCACTCCTTGAACTCGACCTTCACCTGCACGCCGACGTTCTTGAGGTAGTTCTGGAACGCCAGCACCACGCGCTTGACCGCCTCGCTCTCCTTTTCGATCGGCACCTTGAGGGTGAGCGCGAGCTTCTTGCCGCCCTTCTGCATGACGCCGTCGGCGCCGGGCGTGAAGCCGGCCTCCTTGAGCAGATCCTGGGCCTTGCGCGGGTCGAAGGGCAGCGGCTGGACGTCGAGGTTGTAGGCCCAGGAGCCGGGCGCGAACGGCCCGGAGATGATGGTGCCCTGGCTGTTGAAGAAGGAGTCCAGCATCTCCTGGCGGTTGACCGCGTAGGCGAAGGCCTGGCGCACGCGCTTGTCGGCGAGCAGCGGGTTGCGCAGGTTGTAGCCGAAGAACGAGTACGACAGCGCGTTGTAGGGCTGGAGGATGAAGCGCTTGTCGCCCTGGATCTCGGGGATGTCGCGCGGGTTGACCAGCACGATCATGTCGATGGCGTTGAACATCATCGCCTGGGTCATGATGTTCTGGTCGGCGAACGGCTTGGCGGCGAACTTGTCGATGTGCGGCCGGCCCTTGAAGTAGTCCTCGTTGGCGGCGAGTATGATCTCGCGGTCGGCGGTCACGTTCCTGAGTATGAACGGCCCGGTGCCGATCGGGTTCTGCACGAACGGATCCTCGCGCGTCAGGTACAACGGGTTGCTCGGCCCGTGCTTGGGAATCACCTTGAAGGTGAACTTGGCGAGCGCGTTCAGGATCGGCCGCTTCAGGGTGAAGCGCACGCTGTAATCGTCCAGCTTCTCGGCCTTGTCGATGAACTCGTAGCGCACCTTGAGCGGGCTGATGGTGCGCGGGTGCATCATGATGTTGTAGGTGAAGATCACGTCGTCGGCGGTGAACGGCCGCGGATCCTCGCCGTCGCGCGCGTGCCACTTGACGTCCTTGCGGAGATAAAAGGTGTAGACCCGGCCGTCGGCCGAGGCGTCCCAGCGCTCCGCCAGCTCCGGCGCGATCTCCTGCTTCTCGTCGATGCCGACCAGGCCGTTGAACACCAGCTCGGTGATGCGCAGCGACACCATCTCGTTGCTGGTGATCGGGTCGAGCGTCGCCGGCCGGCCGTACTCGCCGTAGCTCAGGCTGCCGCCGTCCGGCCGTCCGTCGTTCTTGGGCGCGGCGAGCGCCGTCGCGCTCACGGCCAGGCTCAGCAGGATTGTCGCGGTGATCCGTTTCATGGGCGCCTCACGTCTTGGTGTCGTGTTTTTTGGTGCATTGTCGCACCGTTTGTTGCAATCCTTGTTGCCCGCCGGGGCGTGTCCCGGTTCAGAATATTTTCACATCCCCGGCACTCTTGTGCTCCACGGCGTAGATGCCCTGCATCGCCTCCTGGATCTGGCGCACCGCCGGAAACTGCTTGCTCATCTCGAAATAGATCTCGAGGTTCTCCGAGTATTGCTTGGTCCGGTAATAGGCCTCGGCCAGACCGACCAGCATCACCGGGTCGTTGCCTTCGATCTTGTTCTTCTTGCTCTTGTCGCGGCCGGCCTCGAGGTAGGCGAGCGCCTTCGCGTAATCCTTGCGCGCCAGGTGGGCGCGGCCGATGGCGACGTTGAGCGGCGCGAACTTGCGGCCCTGGCCGGCGTCGGCCGCGGCGGCCGCGCGTGTTAGGAACGCGCCGCAGTCGGCGCCGGCGCCGGTGCAGGCCGCAATCACCTCGGCCAGCAGCTCGGGCTCGCCGCGCCCGGCGTATTCCTGCCACACTGTCATCGCGCCGCGGGTGTCGCCGCGCCGATGGGTGAGCCCCGCCTGGTGGATACGGGCCAGGTCGCGGAAACGCGCCGGCGCATCCGGCACGGCCAGGAAGCGCTCGGCCGCGGCCTGCGCCCGGTCGAGCTCGCCGAGCGCGGCATGGCCGCGCGCCAGGTAATAATCAGCGGTCGGCTTGATCGCGGCGTCGCCGGCCGCGCGCTCGAGCGCCGCCAGCCCGGCCACCGCATAGAGGCGCGCCAGCTCGCCGAGCAGCGCGAGATCGTAGAAGTGGATGACGCGGCCGGAGCCCGCACCCTCGACATGGGAAGGCGCGCGCAGATCGGCGCCGTCGGCGAGCTCCAACGCCTTGTCGATCCGGCCGTTGCGGCTGTAGACGGCGATCAGGTCCTTGACCATGCGCGCGCCGGGGTTGGCGCGCGCGGCGGCGGCATCGTCGGCGAGCGCGACCGCCTGTTTGGCGTTGTGGCCGGAGATCGCATAGGCCGCGGCCAGCGCCGCCCGCACCTCCGGCGCCTTGCTCGTGACGCCCGCCCAGGTCGCGCGCGCGGCCGCGGTGTTCCTGCTCTGATATTGCGCGAGCCCGAGGCTCACCGGCGCGAGCGCCGCAAGCCCGGCGTCCTGCTTCGGCCGGGCGCGGAAGCGCGCGATGTGCGTCGCGGCCTCGCGCGGCCGGCCGGCGTCGCGCAGCGCCTCGCCGAGATAGAGATCGACCGCGCGGCTGCGGCCCGCGCCCTTCCGGGCGGCGAGCTTCTTCAGGTAGTCGATCTGGACGTCGACCGCGACCGCGGCGAGCTCGGCGTGCAGTTCCGCGTTCTTGAGATAAATCATGCCGAGCGCCAGCCAGGCCTGGGCGTTCTGGCCGTCCGCCGGGATATGGTCGCGCAGGCTGCGCGCCGCCTCCGCGTAGCGGTGCTGCTCGTACTGGCGCAGGGCGGTGGCGACGTCCTTCGAGGCCGGCACGGCCGGCACGGACAGCAGCGCGAGGCTCGCGCCCGCAAGCAGCCCGGCCAGCACCCTCGCGGTCCGCAGCGCCGTCATTCCTTGAGCCTGCCGATGAAGATCTGGTCCCACTGATCGACCTGGGCGCGGAACGCGAATTCGCCGGTCGGCGCGCAGGCCAGATCGTGGTTGACCTGGGTGCCGGTCGGCACCGGATGGTTGCTGCCGTCGCGCAGGTCGACGAGACGAATCGGGTTGTATTCGAGCCTGTCGTCCTTCACGTACAGGATGCGCCGGCTGTCCGGCAGCCAGGCCGGCCCGCGTTCGACGTCCGGCACGACATCCGTCGCGACGACCCTGGCCGCGAGCCCGGCGCCGGACTTGGGGTCCGAGCCGTCGGCGGCGACCACCAGGATCGCCCAGATCTTGGGATCGTTGTGCTCGTTGTAGTTCGAATAGAACGCGATCCACTTGCCGTCCGGCGACCACACCGGCCGCAGGTCGTCGTGCTCCCAGGTGGTGAGCGCGGTCAGCCGCGGCTGGGGCTTGTCGAGCCCGTCGATGACGATGATGTCGTGATTCTCGTTGGCGCCGTGGATGACGGCGATGCGCTTACCGTCCGGCGACCACTGCGGATACAGGAACGGCCTGTCGGCAACGGTCAGCCGGCGCGGCGGCGCGCCGCCCGGGTCGGCAACGTAGACATCGCCCTTGCCGCTGCGCCCCGACACGAACGCGATGCGCCCGTCGGCCGGCGACCAGTCGGCGTGGCCGTCCTTTTCCCTGTGGTGGGTGAGCCGCGCGGTCTTGCCGCCCAGCTCGCGCAGGTAGAGGTCGTAATTGCCCTCGCCGCCGTTGCTCATGAATACCAGCCGCCGGTCGTCCGGCGACCAGGCGATGCCGGCGTTGTAGCTGGTTTCCTCGAGCACGCCGGGAAAGTAGAACCTGGGTTCCTGGCTTCCCTCGGACAGCTGAAAGTAGATGGTCTCCACGATGCTCCCGTCGTTACGCGCCACCAGCAGTTCCTTTTTCTCGCCGCGGCTGCGTTCGAAGCCGATCAGCCGGCCCGACCGCGACCACACCGGATTGGAATCGTTGCGCCCGGACTCGATGCCGGTCAACGGCCGCAGATACTCGAGCGCGACGCCGGCCGGGGCCGGCGGCTCCCCGGGCGCGGCCGCGTCCGCCGCGGCATCCTCGCCGGCCGGCGCGGCGGTGTCCGCGGCCGGCGGGTCCGCGGTCTGCGCCGCCCAGACCCAGGCCGAGGTCAGCAGGACGCAGGTCAGCGCCCAGCACCCGAGCTTGCACATGGTGTCCGCGCTTCCCGCCTATTGGTCCTTGATCTCGTCCCAGTACTTGCGCGCCGCCTCGCGGCTCTGCTCGAACGCCTCCTTGCCCGCGAGCTTCTGCGGGAAGAAGTCGAAGTACTCGCGCCACGCCAGGTTCGCGCTGTCCATGACCGCCGGCCGCTTCGTCACCAGGTACAGCTTGTGATAGGCGAGCGCCATGTAGTAATGCGTATCGTGCAAGGCCTCGTCGTAGTGCTGGGTCGGGAAAAAGCGCGTGTTCTGTTTGGCGGTCTGCAGCTCGCTCACCGCCTTGGCGAAGTACTCGGCGGCCGCCTGCTTGTCCTTCTGCGCCAGGCTGTTGCCCTTCTCGTAATAGGCATGGCCGAGATTGGTGAAGGCCACGGCGTACTGCTTGTAGATGAGCTGCTGGTTCTCCGGCAGCGACAGCACGTTCTCGAACTCGCGGATGGCGGCGTCGTAGTCGTTCTTGTCGTCCAGGTAGATCTGCGCCAGCCGGTGACGGGCGGACGAGTAGTCCGGGTGGTTCTTTTCGGTGCTGGCGTAGGCCTGGATGGCGGCGTCGACGTTACCCGACTCCAAGGCGCGCTGGCCGATCTTCAGGTAATCCCTGTGCAGCACGATCTTGTCGCCGCCGGTGCGGTCCTCGATCTTCTTGTCGAACTCCAGCACCTCCTCCCAGTCGCGGTAGTCCTCGCCGATGCTGAGCTTGACGGTGTGGAAGCCGAGGTTCACGAGGATGCCGCCCAGGATCGGCGTCTTGCCGATGCGCTCGCCGTCGATGTAGACCGCGGCGCCGGTCGGCTCGGACTCTACCTGGAACAGCGAGTTGTTTACGCTCATCACGAACTCGCGGCTGTCGCCGCTCTTCGCGATCTTGAGCTTGTCGGTCGCCTGCTGGTAGCCGTGGCGGTAGAGCACCAGGTTGTAGCTCTTGCCGGGCCGGGCCGGGATCTCGGCACGGCCGTCGGCGCCGGTGGTGCCGACCCAGTCGTTGTTGAGGTAGACGTTCACGCCGGCCAGCGGCGCGACGTCGGGTGCGAGCCCGCCCTTGACCGTGAGCCGGGCGACGGTGCGCTTGGCGGCGTCCTCGGCGTCGCTGTAGACGCGCCGCACCACGCGGTCGCCGACCGCGATCTTCTCGCCCTTGGCGAGGTTCCCGACCTCGGCCCAGGCACCGCCGTCGTCGGCGCGCTTCACCGCCAGACGGCCGATGCTGCGGTAACCGCTGATCTTGCCGGACTCGCCGTAACTGGGCGTGGTGAGCGTCAGCTCGGTGCCGCGGCCGACGCGGAACGGCTTGCCGATGTTGACCCGGTAGCGGTCGTCCTCGATCGCCACCACCGTGCCCTCGAAGGGGAAGCGCTCGATGACGTTGGCGACGATCTCGCGCACCGCGCTGTGGATATCGCGCTCGTTGCGCGCCTTGACGATCTGGCTGAGGATGGTCTTGCCGCCCGAGGTGTAGAACTTGGCCTCGAGGATATAGCCCTTGTCGTCCTGGGCGACGCTGCCCATCACGATCATGTCGACGTTGCGCCTGAGCGGCGTGTCCTGCCAGCCCTGGCCGACCAGCTTGTCGACGCTCAGCCGGTAGCGCTTGATGTCCGCCTGCAACGACTGGCTCGGGACCTCTTGAAACACGCCGTGCTTGTAGAGTTGGCCGGCCATCGCCGATTCGGTCTGGGCGACGACGCTCTTCAGGTCCACGCCCGGGGTGTTGCCGACGAAGCGGTAGATGCCGACGCGGATGGGCTTCAGGCTGGTCGGATAGAAATAGCGCTGGATGTTCACCTGGCCGTCGAGGGAAACGGTGGTGCGCCACTGCGGCGGCACGTGATTCGGCGCCGACAGCGTGAGCGACACCTTGCGGCCCGGCTCGCCATCATAGGAATAGGTGAAATTGCCGCGCGCGTCGGTCCTGCCGACCGTGCGGTCGCCGATCAATACCGCCACCCCCGGAATCCCGAGCGCCCGCCCGTAATCCTCCTGCAGGGCGCTCACGCTCACCACCGCGCGCCGCGCCAGCGCCACGTCCAGGCGCTCGCCGGGCTCGACCGGACCGCGCTTGCGCCAGATCGAATAGCCGGCCTTGCTGACCGACAGGTCGACGCCCCGCTTGGGCAACTCCTTGTATTCGTAGATGAACTCGCCGCCGGCGTCGGTGCGGCCGACCTCGCGGTTGCCGGCGCGCACCACGGCGTCGGCGAGCGGCGCGCCCTTCTCGGTCACCGCCAGGGTGACGTAGCGCATGGCCTTGAGCTTGACGTCGTAGGCGTACTTGTCGATCTCGCCTTCCTTCGGCAGCTTGACCAGGAACTTCGTCGTGAACGGCTCGATGCGGTAACCGGGCAGATCCTTGACGACCTTGAGCTCGACCTCGGCGCCGGCCTTCTGGCGCACGGTCTCGGCGTACACGCCCTGTGCGTCGGTCGCGCCGACCTGCTTGCCGTCCAACAGCACCATTGCCTCGGGCGCCGGCTGCCCGTCCAGGGTCGCCTTGACCTCCAGGTCCAGCTTCTGACCGCAGGCCGCGAGCAGCAACGTCGCGACCACCACCAGAGCCGACCTCAACCACCGCCTTGCCATGAAAGCCCCCTCGTCAGCTGTTCTGTCGTCATCCCTGCCCGAATACCGCTCCGGATCCGGAATCGCCGCCCCGGCGGCGCGGATCCGTCATGTC
Organism: Acidiferrobacterales bacterium; assembly: GCA_036393295.1. Lineage (GTDB taxonomy): Bacteria > Pseudomonadota > Gammaproteobacteria > Acidiferrobacterales > UBA6901 > DASWHF01. The sequence goes on along the minus strand of DASWHF010000043.1, from coordinate 50,544 downwards.
GTTTGTGCGCTCGTGATCACAGCCGGCGGCTGCGCCCTGCGGATTAACCCCCGACGCTCCGGCGCCGCCCTCACATCATGGGCGGCTGGATGTTGACCTCGCCGGGGTTGATGATCTTGTCCTCGTCCGACCCGCCGCCGCCGATACTGCGGCGCCGGCCTTCCATAATCTGCTTGAGCTGGATCTTGAGCTTCTTGCGCGTGCTGCCCTTGATCTCGACCGTGGCGGTCTCGGTGGCGTAGCCGATGCGGCTGGCCTCGACCTTGTAGGTGCCGGGCGTCAGCGCGTCCTTGGCGGACGCGAAGCGGCCCTTGGCGTCGGTGACCGCCGAGTGCGAGGCCTGCTCGAGCGCCGCGCTGGTGTTGATCATGTTGACCGTGGTGCCCTCCAGGGGCTGGTCCGGCACCGGCTTCAGGTTCGGATCGACGAGCTGCACCGTGCCGTGGATCTTGGCCGCGCAGGCGGTGAACAGAAAAGCGGCACCCAGCACGGCGATCCGTGTGACTGTGTTCATGTGTCGATTCCTTAAGGTTGCACGAAACGTGGCGATCGTCGATTGCGGTGACGCGGGTGCGCGGCTTCCGTCGCCGCACGGCGCGCCGGTTCGCCGTCTTACAGCTTTGATATTAGGCGTGATTTCGGATCAATCAAGGCGCGAGTTCAAGCCCCGTCGAGACGGAAGGGACGCAGCGGCGGATGGCCGGCGTTGGCGGGCGCGGTCGGCACCGTGGCGGCGCGCCCTTGACAAGCCCGGCGGACCGTCGCAGGGTAGACGGGAACCCCCAGCCCTCGCGGATCGCACCCATGCACGAGGTCTTCATCGTCGGCTGTGGCGACGTCGGCGCGCGGGTCGCGGCGCGCTGGCGGGCGCGCGGCCTCCCGGTAAGCGCGCTGGCGCGCAGCGCTGACACCACTGCACGCCTCCAGGGGCGCGGCATCCGCCCGGTCGCCGGCGATCTCGACGAGCCGGTGTCGCTGCGGCGCATCGCGGTGCACGGCATGCTGGTCTATCACCTCGCGCCGCCGCCGGCCGAGGGCGAGAGCGATCCGCGCATGCGGCATTGGCTGGCGGCGCTCGACGCCAATGCGCACCGCCCCGAGCGCATCGTCTACATCAGCACCACCGGCGTCTACGGCAACAGCGACGGCGGCTGGGTGACGGAAGGCACCCCCGCAACCCCGCAGACCGCGCGCGGCAAGCGCCGGCTCGACGCCGAAAACGCCCTGCGCGCCTGGGGGCGCGAGCACGGCGTGCCGGTGGTGATCCTGCGCGTGCCGGGCATCTACGGCCCGGGACGGCTGCCGGTCGCGGCGATCAAGGAACGCCGGCCGGTAGTAGCCGAGATCGAGTCGGGCTTCACCAACCGCATCCACAGCGAGGACCTGGCGGACATCTGCGTGGCCGCCGCAGAGCGCGGCCGGCCGGATTCCATATATAACGTCAGCGACGGCCATCCCGGCACCCTGGCCGGCTACTACAACGCCGTCGCCGACGCCTTGGGGCTGCCGCGCCCACCGGTGATCAGCCGCGACGCGGCCGGCCGGGTGTTGAGCGAGGGCATGCTCTCCTACCTGCGCGAGTCGCGCCGCATCGACAACCGGCGCATGCTCGAAGAGCTCGGCGTGACACTGCGCTATCCGACGCTGGAGGCCGGCCTCAAGGCGAGCCTCGCAGATACCCTGTAGGCGGGGCTTCCAGCCCCGCCCGGCACGGCGCCAGGACACCGCCTACGTCATTATTCATGACGCAAATCATGTGTAGATTCCGATAAATCGCGTCGCTATGCTCCGCGCCATAAACTGGAAATCAACCCGACGACAACTCCTGACTCGGAAGGGAATCCGATGCTCAGATCTCACCGATCGCACGAATTGCGTCGTGGCCGATGTGCCATCGGCGATCACTACTATTTCATCACTACGGCCACGCACGAACGGCATCCCTGGTTTACGCACGAGCATGCTGCCTACGTCCCGCTGAAAACGCTGTGCTGGCTCGACGATCACGAGCGCATCAGGCTCGAAGTCACGGTCGTCATGCCGGATCACATTCATTTCGTTGCCCAGTTGCTGGACGTCGGGCTGCATACGGTAATGCACTCATTCAAGAGCTACTCGGCAAACAAGATCAATCATGTCTTGCAGCGACGTGGGCCGGTCTGGCAGGCGGCCTATTATGAACGCGCGCTGACGGATGAGCGCGGGTTGTTGATGGCGATGCGTTATTGCCTCGACAATCCGGTGCGCGCCGGCTTGGTGGAGGATTTTCGTGATTACCCTTATTGGTACTGTCGATAGGAATTGAGGTGAAAGGCGGAACGTCGCAACATGCAGGGCCGGAAGCCCCGCCCTACAACCTCTTTATCTGTAGGCGCCCTGCCGTGCCCGGCGGGGCTGGAAGCCCCGCCTACAACCTACTATTTATTGTAGGCGGGGCATCTTGCCCCGCCAGCGGTCGTTCGATGATGGCAAGGCGTGATGCCGTGCTGGGCGGGGCATCCTGCCCCGCCCAATGTCCGACGGCACGACCGCCTAGTTGAGCTGTATCCGCTGCCCCCACAGCACCGGGGCCTTGCCCTTCACCAGCCAGATCACCGGAAAATCCGGCTCGGCCTGCGGGAATTCACCTTCGGCGTCGGTGAAGTACAGCGCCAGGTCCGGCTGGCGGTCGAGACGCGCGAGCCACTCGAAGGCCGGCACGAAACTGGTTCCGCCGCCGCCGGGAAGCGACGCCGGCAGCGTCAGCTCCTCCCAGGGCTCGCAGGTCCAAGGGCCCTCGGGGGCCAGCCGGTTGTCGCAGGCGTGCAGCGTGACGCGCGCGCGCACCTGGCCCTTCAGGGCGTTCACTTCGGCGAGGAATTCGCGCATTTCGCCGTCGCCGATCGAGCCCGAGGTGTCCAGCACGACGGCGACCTCGACCTGCGAGCTGCGCAGGCTCGGCAGGATGGCCGCGCCCTCGCGCCGCGACGGGCGCTGGAAGCTGTAGTCGTCGCGCGCCGCCGCGCTCAGGTAGCGCGCCAGGAGCATGCGCCACGGCAACTGCGGCTGCAGCAGGTGGTCGACCAGCCGCGCCATCGAGCCGCTCAGCTTGCCGGCCTGCATCGCCTGCTGGGCGGCGCCGGCCAGGCGCTGGCGCCATTGCGTGCTGAGCGCCTCGCGTTCGGCATCGCTGAGCGGTGGCGGCTGCGGCGCGCCGCCCTGTTTCCCGTCGGGTTGCGCCCGGCTGCCACGTCCGCTCTGTTCAGTGTCACCGCTGCCGCTTTCGTCGCCGCGGTCGCGGTCCGGGGGCGGCTCGCGGCCCCGGCCCGACTCACGCTCCTCGTGATCGTAGATGTGATCGTCGAGCGTCTCTTCGTCGGTGCTGTCGTCGATGCACGGATAGATCTCCTCGGCGGTCATGCCGTCGAACTCGTCGAGCAGCAGCGTGCCGGGCGGGGCTTTAAGACCGTCGGCCACCAGCAGCGGGTTCACAGCGTAGTCGCAGGCCAGATCCCAGCGATGCTTGACGCGATGCGCTCGGCGCAGGAAATGCGAGAGCGCGCAGTGCAGCGCCTCGTGCGCCAGCACGAACTGCACCTGGTCGAGGCTCAGCGCCTCGATGTATTGGCGGTTGTAATAGAAGCCGCGCGCATCGGTGGCGGTGGTGCGGCACCACTTGGGGTCGGCCTCGGTCATCGGCAGGCGTAGCACCAGCGCGCCCAGGAAGGGCTTGTCGAGGATCAGCCGGGTGCGGGCGGCGCTGAGCTTGAGTTCGATCGGGTCGTCGGCCATGAAACGCTTCTACTAATTCATTTTGCCACGGGGCACGGGGGACACGGGGGAAAAAACAATTGAAGTTATTCTTGCCTTCCCCGTGTTCCCCGTGTCCCCCGTGGCTAATCGATCTTATATTTCATACAACATCACGTCGGCGATGTTCTTCGCCCATACCGAGAACTGCGGCAGCGCGAACAGCTTGCGGCCGACGGCGCGCTGCATGTCGGACACCAGCATCACGCCCATCTCGCGGCTCGGGAAGCGCCCGGCGTAGTCGAGGATATGACCATACACTTTGGTCTCGTCGCCGCCGTTCTTGGCGCGCAGCGCGCGCCCGACCAGGGCCGAGGCGACCGCGTATTGCAGGTCGGTCTCCTTCGGCACCGGCACCGGCTCGCCCTGGATAATGGCGTCGATGTCCGGCAGATGATCGAGGTTGTCGATGAAGGCGTGCAGCTCGATCGCGGCCGCCGGGCCGACGCAGGCCTGGAGCGCGCCGCGCAGCAGGTCGGGATGGTCGCCGAACTTCTGCAGCGCGCGGTGCGCGAACTCCCAGGAGCGCGGGCTCGGAAAGGCCACCGGGTTGTGCGCCGGATCGAAATCGAACAGCAGTTCGGGGCGGAAGCGCAGGAAGGCGATCAGGCGCTCGTCGATGCCGTGGGCATAGGCCCAGCTCACCCAGTCGTCGAGGTGGGTGTCGACCTCGAAATGCGAGAAGCGGTTGGCGAGCGGCGCCGGCATGGCGTAGGTCACGCCGCGGTCGCCCTGGCGGTTGCCGGCGGCGAAGATCGCCCAGTGCATGGGCACCTGGTAGGCGCCGAGCCGCCGGTCGAGGATCAGCTGGTAGGCGGCGGCCGACACGGTCGGCGCCGCCGAGGTGATCTCGTCGAGAAACAGGATGCCGGCCTCGCCGTGGCGCTGCGCGTCCGGCAGCATCGCCGGCACCGCCCACTCGACCAGGTCGCCGACACGGAACGGGATGCCGCGCAGGTCGGTCGGCTCCATCTGCGACAGGCGGATGTCGATCACCGGCACGCCGTGGCGCGCGGCGACCTGGGCGACCATCTGCGACTTGCCGACGCCGGGCGGGCCCCAGAGCATGACCGGCGTGTGATGGCCTTGCCGGGTGCTGGTGAACTCCCGGTCGAGTACGGCGAGCAGGTGCATCGGGCGCATGCGGGCGGTGATTCCTTGCGGCTGTGTAATAAGTATACAGACCCGCCAGTATAGGGTTTTCGGGGGGTGGAGGGCAAAATCCGCCGGTCTTTCATTATTGAGACGGGGTATCGAGGTGAATCGAGGTCGTACATGGCGGGGCTGGAAGCCCCGCCTACAAAAAATGGAAATCATCCTGTAGGCAGGGCATCCTGCCCCGCCCGCTCAACGCTTCGGCCGGTCCGCAAACAGCGTGTCGAGATCCACCGGGCTGTCGCTGTCCGGCCACAGGATCCGGCCGCCGTCGTCGATGATGTAGCCAAGCAGTTTGCGCGCCAGGCCGATGGCCAGCAGCAGCGCCTGCAGCGAGTCGACCCCGTGCACGTCGCTGAGCTGCTCCTGCAGGCCGGTCAGCGACACCGGGCAGGCCCACTCGCCCTCCTCGACCCGGTACGGCGCGCCGATGCGTATCGTCACTGGAAAGTATTTTCCGCTGGCGCGCTGGCAGATCACATCGCGTTCGGCTATGGCGTCAAACATGGTCGTGCATCCTCAAATAGGATGGATTGGCCACGGGGGTCACGGGGAACACGGGGAAGGCAAGAATCAATGCAAAAGATTTTCCCCGTGACCCCCGTGCTCCCCGTGGCGAATTGAATCAAAGGCCCGCCACGCCCTCAGGACACGTCGCGCGTTTCGGCGCTCAAGGCCGCCGCGAAGCGCTCCATGATCGCGGCCACCGGCTCGATCGCGCGGATGCCGGCGACGCTCTTGCCGGCCTGCCAGTAGTCCTTCTCGCCGCGCTCGTCGAGCGAAGCGCGCTTGAGCTGCCACAGCGACCGGAGCGCGTAAATCGTGCGCATCCAGTGCTTGGTGCGGCGGCCGCGCAGCAGCCGGCGCGCGATCGGCCCGGCCTTGAGGCCCATGCGGTCTATGTACGGAGTCCGGATCACGGCCACCGGCACGCCGGTGATGCGCTCGCTCAGCACCACGTCGTCCTCGCCGGCGCGCACGATCGCCTGCTTGTAGGCGTCGGACGCGCGGCACTCGGGCGTGGCGATGAAGCGCGTGCCCATCTGCACACCGGCGTAGCCGAGCCGCATGGCGGCGACGAAGTCGCGCTCGTCGCCGACGCCGCCGGCGCAGATCAAGGGCACGCCCAGGCTCCCGAGCTCGGCGTACAACTCCTCGGCGCTCCGGCCGCCGGCGTGACCGCCGGCCCGGCGGTTGACGGCGATCAGGCCGTCGACGCCGCCCTCCAGCCCCTTGTCCGCCCACTTGCGCTCGGTGACGTCGTGGTACACCACGCCGCCGGCCGCGTGCACGCGCTCCACCACCCAGCCGGGCTTGCCGAGCGAGGTGATGAAGAAGCGCACGCCCTCCTCCAGCGCGATGTCGATCCAGCGCGCCATGCGCTCGCGGTAGGATCGTGACGACTGCTCGATCAGCGCGTTCATGCCGATCGGCTCGGCGGTCAGGCGCCGGATCAGGCGCAGGCCGGCGCGGAAATCGTGGCCGTGCACATAGGTCAGCGAGATCGGCTGGACAATGCCCAGGCCCCCGGCCGCCGACGCCGCCGCCACCAGCTCCGGATTGCTGCACGGATACATGGCGCCGCAGATGATCGGCAGCCGCACGCCGGCGTGGCGCGTGAACGGCGTATCGAAGCGCGCCGCCGCGTCGTTCATCGCGGCGGCTGCGGCCCGAGGCGCCAGCGCACGCCTGCGCGCGCCACCACTTCGCCCTCGGCGTCGCGGATCTCGGCCTGCGCCAGGTGCTCGATGTCGCGGTCGATGACCGGCGGCAGCGCCGCGCGGCTCTCGGCAATCAGCCGGCCGCGCGCCTTTTTGAAATAGTCCATGCCGATGTGCACGACGATGCCGCGCACGCCCGGCGGCAGCACGCTCGTCAGCGCCAGGCCCGAGGTGAGCTCGCCGAGGTTCGCCAGCGCCACGGCATGGATGGAATTGAGATGGTTGCGCACGCCGCGCCGGTCGCGCAGCGCGACGCGCGCGTAGCCCGGCTCGAGCGACAGCACCCGCGCGCCGAGCGCCCCGGTATAGGGAACCCTCAAGCGTAGCAGGCGGTGGAACAGCCAACGCCCGAGCGGCCAGGGAAGCAGGCGATTCCACATTTTTTGCAGGGCGGCGCCGGGGGCGGTGGAGAATTTGGACATGGACCGATACCGTTCCGTAGCGCGGCGCCGGCGGCGTCCGCCCGGTGATGGTAGCAGTTTCCACAGGGGATGACAGGCGCGGCGTTTCGCGACAATATACACCTCCCGCGAGCCGGTGGATGACTGGATCGCATCAATGCAAGGAATGGCGCGGCGGGCCAGGGGGTGGCCCGAAGGGACCGAATAAATTTATGCAAAAACCTTGGCTCGCGCACTATCCGCCCGGCGTGCCGGCGGAGATCGATCCGAACCTCTACCGCTCCATCGACGACGTGCTGGCGCGCAGCGTCGCCGAATACCGTGACCGCCCGGTCATGACCAACTTCGGCACGACACTCAGCTATGCCGCGCTCGATATTGCCGTCCAGCATTTCGCCGCCTACCTGCAGTCGGTCCTGGGCCTGAAGAAGGGCGAGCGCGTCGCCCTGATGATGCCCAACGTCCTCCAGTACCCGGTATGCATCTTCGGCGCGCTGCGCGCCGGGCTCGTCGTGGTCAACGTCAACCCGCTGTACACCGCGCGCGAGCTCGAACACCAGCTCAAGGACTCGGGCGCGGTGGCGATCGTGGTGCTCGAGAATTTCGCCCACGTGCTGGAACAGGTCATCGCCCGCACGGCGGTGAAGCACGTGATCCTCACCGGCATCGGCGATCTGCTCGACCGGCCCAAGGACTGGCTGGTGAATTTCGTGCTGCGTCACGTGCAGCGCCGGGTGCCGCGCTACCGCCTGCCCGGCGCGCGGCGGCTGCGCGCGGCGCTGGCGGCCGGGACCGGTGCGCCGTTTCACGCGGTGGCGCTCGGCCATGACGACCTGGCCTTCCTGCAGTACACCGGTGGCACGACCGGCGTGGCCAAGGGCGCCGAGCTCACGCACGGCAACATCGTCGCCAACATCGTCCAGGCCGAGGCCTGGTTCGGCCCGTTCTTCCGTCCCGGCCGCGAGACCGTCGTGACCGCCCTGCCGCTCTACCATATCTTCTCGCTGACGGCGAACTGCCTGCTGTTCGTGCGCTTCGGCGCGCTCAACGTGCTGATCACCAACCCGCGCGACTTCGACGGTTTCGTCAAGGAGCTCTCCCGGCATCCATTCAGCGTCGTCACCGGGGTGAACACCTTGTTCAACGCGCTGCTGCACCATCCGGGCTTCGCCAGGCTCGATTTCTCCAATCTGCGGCTGACGCTGGGCGGCGGCATGGCGGTGCAGGAGCCGGTGGCGCGACGCTGGAAAGAGGTCACCGGCCACCACATCACCCAGGCCTACGGCCTCACCGAGACCTCGCCAGCGGCGATCATCAATCCCATGACGCTCACCGAGTTCAACGGCACCATCGGCGTGCCGATCCCGTCGACCGAGGCGGAGGTCCGCGATGCCGACGGCCGGCCGCTGCCGCCGGGCGAGCCCGGCGAGCTGTGCCTGCGCGGCCCGCAGGTGACGCGCGGCTACTGGAATCGCCCGGACGAGACCGCCAAGGCGCTGGGGCCCGACGGCTTCTTCGCCACCGGCGACATCGCGACTCTCGACGAGCAGGGCTTCGTGCGCATCGTCGACCGCAAGAAGGACATGATCGTGGTGTCGGGTTTCAAGGTGTTCCCCAACGAGGTCGAGGAGGTGATCGCCGAGCTGCCCGGCGTGCGCGAGGCGGCGGCGATCGGCGTGCCGGACGAGGCCACCAGCGAGGCGGTCAAGGTCTTCGTGGTGCGCAGCGACCCGTCGCTTACCGCCGAGCGGATCATCGAGCACTGTCGAGCGCAGCTGACGCGCTACAAGGTTCCGAAGCAGATCGAGTTCCGCGACCAGCTCCCCAAGACCAACGTCGGCAAGATCCTGCGGCGCGCGCTGCGCGACGAGGCCACCCCGCCGGCCTGACCGGTCAGCGCCCGAACCGACCGGGGAATCACAACGCCGCGATCGGTTAGGTTGCAACGGTGGGGCTTGGGCCCCACCCTACACTTTAGCTAGGCTTTATCGAGCGACGCCGTCGTGTCGCCGACGAACCGCTCGCCATGGCGCGCGATCCATTCAAGCGCCGCCTGCTGGCCGCTGAGCAGCCGGCCGGCGGCCCGCTCGGCCTCGCGGAAGTTCTCGATCTCGCAGGCCATCGCCACCAACTGGCCATGCATCTGCGGATCGGTGCCGACGAATTCCACGCCAACCGTGTAGTGCAGGCCGACCTGCCGGCACCAGACGACCTTGCCCAGGATCTCGAACAGCGGCCGGTTGGGCGGGATGCGCAAATCGAGCAGCGTGTCGATCGGGACCGGCCCGATGGCGTTGAATGACAAGCCGCCGCGGCTGACGTTGTTGAGATAATTGGTCTCATCCGCGACCAGGTCGCCGAGCCGCAGGGCGACCGGCATGCTGGCCGGATATCGGATATAGCTGCGCATGGTGGTGTCGGAACGGCGCCTGAATCGCGGCACCCGGGGGATTTCTCGGTCCCCGGTCCACCGCTGGAAATGACCTCTTTAGATCAATCCTAGACCAAGCCGGGGGAGAACGACAGACTCGATTGGGATGGCGGGCCGGGCCGGTGTCCGACCGCGGACCGTTCGGCGGCACTTCGGGAATGGAACTGCCGGTCCTGCGCGGACCGGGCGCGGTCAGTGCTCGCGCGGCTCGCGGACGCTGTCGGGCTGGATGCTGTCCGGCCAGTCGTTGCGCTGCGACAGCACGCGATCGATGGCCGTCCCCACCTCCCACCACCAGCCGCGCACCTGCGAGAGCAGCATGGTCGGCGCCGCGGTCTTGCGCTGCCCGCGCGCGAAGGTCGCGGGGTCGTTGACCATGACGATCAGGCGCTCGTGATAGGCGGGATTGCGCGCGTCGAAGCCGGCCTCGATACGCGCGCGGAACTGGATGTTGAGCAGGAATACGGAGTGGATCTTGCGCAGCTCGAAGGTCCGCCACTGCGGCAGCTCCTCGTCGGTGTCGCAATGGCCGCGGGTCTGGTAGCACTCGACCAGGATATTGCCGGCACGGTCGGCGTAGATCACGTGCGGCTCGATGGCACGGATCTGGTGCTGGCCATCGTAGCGGATGATGGCGCAGCGGCGTTCTTTTGCGGCCTTGCTCAGCAGGGTCATCGCATCCGGCGGCATGCTGGGGTCCTTGTCCTGTACTGGCGGATACCTCAATGAAATCAGTATAGACAGCCCGGCCGGCGCCTCCGGCGATGCGCGATGGCCGCGCCAATAGCCCGGACAAATGGCGCCCGGCCGCCGGAATCTGGACCGGCTCTTGAGCTTCGGCCGCCAAGCGCCGAGAATCCGGAAACCCCGCCAATAACAACACTTCGCGCATGTCTTCCAATCCCGCCGCACGCGTCCGTCCCGCCGGCCCCGCCTGGCTGACCCTGGGCTATGCCGCGCTGCTGGCCTACGGCACCCTCTACCCGCTGTCGGGCTGGCGGCCCCCGCCGGTCGATCTGGCGACCTTGTTCGCCGCCAGCCTGCACATGCCGGCCGCGCGCGCCGACCTGCTCACCAATCTGCTGGTCTACTTGCCGCTCGGTCTGCTGATCGGCCTGCGGCGGCGCGAGCGCGGGCGTGGCGGCGCGATCGCCGCCGCCGCCCTCGCCGGGCTTGCGCTCAGCACCGTGCTCGAGTGCCTGCAGGCCTTCCTGCCGGAGCGCACGCCGTCGCTGCTGGACATCGGCCTGAACGGCCTCGGCGCCGGCACCGGGGCGCTGCTGCCGTTCCTGGTGTCGGGGGACACGCGGCTCGGACACGAGCTGGCGCGCTGGCGGCACGAACGGTTTCGCGACGGCGCCCTGGCCGATCTCGGCTTGGTCGTGCTCGCGCTCTGGGCGCTCGCGCACTTGAGCCCGCTGGTGCCGTCGATCGACCTCGGCAACCTGCGGAGCGGGCTCAGCCCGTTGTGGCACACGCTGCACGCGCCGGCGCGATTCGATCCGGGCGTGGCGCTCGCCTACCTGCTGGCCATCCTGGCGCTCGGCTGGATCGCGCGCGACCTGTGGCGCGCGCCGCCGCGGCAGTTCCCGCCGGTGTTCGCCGTGTTCGTCGCCGGCGTGCAGGCGCTCAAGGTCCCGGTGATGACCCGCCAACTGTCGCTCGAGGCGGTGCTCGCCGCGGCGCTGGCGCTCGCCGCGCTGCTTCTCACGACGCACTGGCGCGCGCCGCTGCGCTGGCGCGCGAGCGTGGCGGCGTTGATCGCCGCCTATGCGGTCGAGCAGCTGCGGCCGGCGCTCGATCCGGACGCGCCGCGCCACGTCTTCTCCTGGGAGCTGTTCGCGCCGCAGATGCGCAGCCTGGACGGTCTCGCCGACATTCTCGCCGTCGCCTGGATGTTCGTCGCCGCAGCCTACCTGGCGCGCCGCCGCTGGCCGGCCGCGGGGCTTTGGCCCGGCGTGCTCGCCGCCGGCGGCATCGCCGCCTTCGCCTTCGCATTCGAATGGTCGCAGCAGTATCTGCCGGGTCGCTACGGCGAGGTCTCGGACGTGCTGGTCGCGGCCCTCGCCTGGCTCGCGGCCTGGTCGGCCTCCGGCGCATCGACGCGGCCGGCGGGTGAGGCGGCCAGGTAGCGCGCCAGCCAGGCCAAGGTGCTGCGCCAGGCGGCCTGCGCCGCCTGCGGATCCTTGAAGTTGAATACATGGCCCGCGCCGGGCACGATCTCGAGCGCCACGGTGCGGTCGAGCGCGCGCAGCCGCGCCGCCAGCCGCTCCGATTCCAGCGCCTCGGCCGATCCGTCGCGCGCGCCGTGAATCAGCAGCACCGGCGCACGGATGCCCTCGACCTGCGGCAGCGGCGAGGCGCGCGCCAGCATCGCGACGAACTCGGCCTCGGTCTGCGCGCCCGACTCCCGCTTGAAGTGCCAGCGGATCACGCGAAACACCATGCGCCGCAACGGGTTCGGCCGGTCGCGGCTCAGCCAGGCGTCGAAATCCGTGACCGGATAGTAGGCCACCACCGCGCGCACGCGCCCGGGCGCGTGCGCCGCCAGCACCAGGCTCAACACGCCGCCCTGCGAGAATCCGAGCAGGCCGATGCGGCCGCGATCGACCGACGCATGACGCTCCAGGCGCTCGAGCGCGAGCGTGACATCGTCCTCGCTGCGCCACACGAACAGATTGCGGCGGAAGCGCCCGTCGATGCGCTGCCGGTAGTCGGCGGCCGCCGCCAGGTAGCCGGCCGCGGCCAGATCGTGGAGCACACCGCGCATGTCGGCGGTGCTGCCGCCGGCCTCGGGATGCACCAGCACCGCCGGGAACGGCCCCGGTCCCGCGGGCCGCGCCCACTCGCTGCGCATGCGCAGATCGCCGCGCGTCTCGACCTCGGCCCAGGTGACGACCGCCTCGGCGGGCGCGCGCGGGTGGATCAGAAAATGATCCGGCCCCTGGCAGGCGGCGAGCAGCAGCGCGCCGGCGGCGAGCCACTGCCGGCGGAACGGCGCGCGGCGCTCAACCACGCCGATAGGTGCCGATCAGCTCGGCCTGCTCGAGGATGTGGCCGCGCATCAGCTTCTCGATGCCGGCCTTGTCGGGACGGTCGAGACGCGGCAGCACGACGTCGAGCGCGTAGAGCTTGTGGAAGTAGCGGTGCCGGCCGATCGGCGGACAGGGCCCGCCGTAGGCCGCGCGCTTCCAGTCGTTGACGCCGACGCGCGTGCCGGGCGGCAGCTGATGCGTCGTGACACCCGCGGGAAGACCCGTGCTGTCGGCCGGCAGGTCGTACAGCACCCAATGCACCCAGGTCGTCTTCGGCGCCGCCGGATCCGGCGCGTCCGGGTCGTCGACGATGAGCACCAGGCTCTTCGCGGCGGCCGGCACGCCCGACCAGGCGAGCGACGGCGAGCGGTCGTCGCCGTCGCAGGTGTAGTCCGGCGGGATCGGCGCGTTGTGGCTGAACGCCGGGGAGGTCAATGACATGGCCATTTTCGTCCTCCTTCGCCCTTCCTTCAGGGAACCTCCCAATGAGTTCCCTCTCCCCCGCCCATGGTGGGGGAGAGGGTTAGGGTGAGGGGGTATTTCGGGAGCGCACCGCCCTCACCCTGTCCCTCTCCCAAGGGGAGAGGGAACCCTTCGTCAGCGTTTCTGCCGCTTATTCGCTGGGAGAAAATCGATTGTAGGCGCGGCCGGCGCCGGCGTCCACGCGCAGAAAAATCCGCGCGCCTCTGTTATCTTGGCGGCCTGGCGCCGACCAATAGGCCGGCATTCCGCGCGGAACGGAGCAAGAACAGTGAACAAGACCCGCCTTGCGCTGCTGGCGATCCTGGTGCTGCTGATCGCCGGGTTCTTCTATTTCGACCTGGGCCAGTACCTGCGCCTGGAATTCTTCAAGGCCCAGCAGGCGGCGATCGACGCCTACGTGCGCACCCATACGCTGCGGGCGCTGCTGTTTTACTTTTTGATCTATGTCGCGGTCACCGGCCTGTCGCTGCCGGGCGCCGCGCTCATGACGCTGGTGGGCGGCGCGATCTTCGGCCTGCTGTGGGGGACCGTGGTGGTGTCCTTCGCCTCGACGATCGGCGCGACCCTGGCCTTCCTGGCGTCGCGCTTCCTGCTGCGCGATCTGGTGCAACGCCGCTTCGGCGGTTCGCTCAAGGCGGTCAACGAGGGGGTACGCAAGGACGGGGCGTTCTATCTCTTCACGCTGCGGCTGGTGCCGCTCTTCCCGTTCTTCGTGATCAACCTGGTCATGGGGCTGACGCCGATGCGCACGCTGACCTATTTCGTCGTCAGCCAGATCGGCATGCTGCCGGGCACCCTGGTGTACGTCAACGCCGGCACCCAGCTCGGCCGGATCGAATCGCTGGCCGGCATCCTGTCGCCCGGCCTGATCCTGTCGTTCACCCTGCTCGGCCTGTTCCCGCTGATCGCGAAAAAGCTCGTGGACTTCATGAAGGCGCGCAAGGCATTGCGCGGCCACAAGCGGCCCAAGCGCTTCGACCGCAACCTAGTGGTGATCGGCGCCGGCTCGGCCGGCCTGGTGTCGGCCTATATCGCCGCGGCGGTCAAGGCCAAGGTGTCGCTCATAGAGCGGCACAAGATGGGCGGCGACTGCCTCAACACCGGCTGCGTGCCGTCCAAGGCGCTGATCCGCTCGGCCAGGTTCATCTCGCACGTGCGGCGCGCCGAGGAATTCGGCTTTCACTCGGCCCAGGCCGAGTTCGACTTCGCCGAGATCATGGCGCGCGTGCAGCGCGTGATCCGCGCGATCGAGCCGCACGATTCGGTGGAGCGCTACACCGCGCTCGGCGTCGACTGCGTGCAGGGCGACGCGCGCATCACCTCGCCCTACAGCGTCGAGGTCAACGGCGGCACGCTGACCACGCGCGCCATCGTCATCGCCACCGGCGGCGGCCCGTTCGTACCGCCGATCCCGGGCATCGACGACGTCGAGGTGCTGACCTCGGACAACGTCTGGGCGCTGCGCGAGCTGCCGGAACGCCTGACCGTGCTCGGCGGCGGGCCGATCGGCTGCGAGCTGGCGCAGTGCTTCGCGCGCTTCGGCAGTCGCGTGACCCTGGTCGAGATGGGCGAGCGCATTCTGCCGCGCGAGGACCCCGAGTTCGCGGCCCGCGTGGCGACGCGCATGGGCGCCGACGGCGTGGAGCTGCGCGTCGGGCACAAGGCGAAATCGGTGCGCCGCTCCGGAGGCGGCGGCGTGCTGGTCTGTGAGTTCGACGGCCGGGACGTCGAGATCGTCTTCGACCGCCTGCTCGCAGCGGTCGGCCGGCGCGCCGTCACCGCGGGGCTGGGCCTGGAAGCGCTCGGCGTCGTAACCGCGCCGAACGGCACCGTCCCGGTCAACGAGTATCTGCAGACGCGCTTTCCCAACGTCTACGCCTGCGGCGACGTCGCCGGGCCATACCAGTTCACCCACACCGCCGCGCATCAGGCCTGGTACGCCACGGTCAACGCGCTGTTCGGTCAGTTCCGGAAATTCAAGGCGGACTATTCAGTGATCCCCTGGGCGACTTTCACCGAGCCGGAGGTCGCGCGCGTCGGCGTAAATGAGCAGGAGGCGCGCGAACGGGGCATCGCCTGCGAAGTCACGCGTTACGGCATCGACGACCTCGATCGCGCCATCGCCGACGAGGAGGCGCATGGCGAGGTGAAGGTGCTGACCGTGCCGGGCAAGGATACGATACTCGGCGTGACCATCGCCGGCGAGCATGCCGGCGATCTTATCGCCGAGTACGTTCTGGCGATGCGGCACGGCATCGGCCTCAACAAGATCCTCGGCACGATTCATATCTATCCGACGCTCGCCGAAGCCAACAAGTTCGCCGCCGGCGCCTGGAAGCGCGCGCACGCGCCGCAGAAGTTGCTGCGGTGGGTGCAGCGTTATCATGCCTGGCGGTTGGGATGAACAGGCAAAGTATTTGTAGGCGGGGCTTCCAGCCCCGCCGCGCACGGCCTCGGTCGAACGACAGCGTGATGTCCAGACCTATGGCACGAACGGCGGGGCAGGATGCCCCGCCTACATATTAAGTTCCTGTAGGCGGGGCTTCCAGCCCCGCCGGGCACAACGCTCACCGATGAAATCGAACCACATCCCACTGTCGCTCAAGATCGCCTACACCCTCATGGTCGCCGCGATCGTGCCGGCCTACTGGGTCGGATACGGGCCGGCGAATTTCCTGTGGAGTTCGGACATCGCGCTGCTGGTCACGGTCGTGGCACTGTGGCGCGAGCAGCGCCTGCTGGCCGGGACGATGGCGCTGGTGGCGCTGCTTCCGGACGGGGTCTGGACGCTCGACTATCTGCTGCACCTGATCGCCGGCCATGACCTGCTCGGCCTCAACGCCACCGGCTACATGTTCGACGCGACACGGCCGCGCTGGCTGCGCGCGTTGTCGCTGTTCCACATCGTGCTGCCGGGCGTGCTGGCCTTCCTGGTCTGGCGCCTGGGCTACGACCGGCGCGCGCTGCCGGCGGCGACGCTGCTGGCCTGGGCGGTGCTGCCGCTGTCGTATTGGATCAGCGACGTCGAGCGCAACATCAACTGGGTCCACGGCCTCGGCGCCGACCACGTCACGCTGCTGCCCGGCGGCTGGCACGTGCTGGCGATGATGGTGTTGCTGCCGCTCCTGGTCTACCTGCCGACCCACCTGCTGCTCGCGCGCCTGTGCCCGCGTCCGCGCTGACCGGGGCCCTGCTCAATACCGCACCAGCACCCGGTAGCGCAGCGTCGTGCTGCCCTCGGCCGGGATCTTGATGCGCCACAATGCCGTGCCGGCGGCGGCCTTGGCATGCTCGAAGTTCTCCTCGAGCATCTTCCAGTCGCCCGGCACCGGCTCCTGCACCGTCACGGTCACGGCCTCGTTCTTGGCATTCTTGAGCGTGAGCGCGTAGGCGCTCTCGAACGCATAAGCGTACTTGCCGGTGGCGGCGCGCTTCTTGAAGTCGGTCTGCTTCTTGTCGGCGGTGACGTCGAAGGCGTTGCCGAGGCGCAGCCGGACCTTCTCGTTCTTCGGCGTGTGCTCGATGCGGTCCTCGCCGACGAACTGGGCATTGCCGGCCCGGTCCTTCTTGTACACCCGCACCGTGCCGGCCGGCAGCGGCAGACCGAGCTCCGCCGCCTCGCGGTTGTCGAACTCGATGAACACGCCGATCTTCATCTTCTGGCCGAGCTCGCCGATGCTGCTGCGGTAATAGTAGTCGCTGCCGGCCAGCACCAGCTCCTTGCGCGCCGGCACGCCGGCCGCGCTCAGCAACGCCACCTGCTTGGTCTGGTTGTCGGCGATCGTGGTCGGGCGGCCGAGCGTGTAGAGGTGGTACTCGAACAGCTGCTCCTCCGCCATGTCGGCGGCCGGCGCGGCCGCCTCCATGACGGCGCGGCCCTGCTTGGCCGCGAAACGCAGCTCGTCGTGGACGCGGTTCACGTCGCCGGCCACCAGTTGCAGCCGGGCGTTCGGATAGGCCGTGCCGCTCTGGTTGGTGAGCGTGACCCAGCCGGCCAGGTCCAGCCGGTCGTCGGCGGCATTGAGCTCGGCGACGTAATCGGCCTTCCAGCTCAGGCCCCCGCTCAGATAGGACAGCTCCAGGGTCTGCGCGGCCGCCTGGGCGTTGTGGAGCTGCATCACCAGGGTCGGCCGGTCGCGCAGGTTCTGCGGCACGCCGTCGTAGACGATGCGGCCGGGTATGCCGGTCTCGATGCGGTCGCCGATCTTGAGGACCACGCCGTTGTTGGCGCTCAGCACCTCGGCATCCACCAGTGTTTCGGCGCCAGTCGTGGGATGGGTGCGGACCAGCCGCACCGAGCGGCCGACGTATTTCTCCAGCAGCTTCTGCGGCGTCAGCAGGTCGAAGTCGAAGTTCTGCTCGAGCAGCGTGAACGCGCCCGGGTGCGAAAGCGAGCGCAGCTGCGCGGTCTCCGGCCGCATGCGCGCGCTGACCTCGCGCATGGCGAGCAGGTTCAGACCGCCGTCGAGCCGGAGCTTGCGGGTTTCCTTGATCAGCGCCAGGTCGGAATTGTAGATCGTCACCGCGACCGACTGCTGGTCGGCGAGCGTCGAACGGCGTTCATCGGGAATCGCGGCGGTGCCGGGGATCGCGGCCGCGACGGCGAGCATCCCGGCGATCGCCATCGCGCCGGGCTTGGTCAGTTTGACGGGCATGGTTCGCTCCTTTGTTCTTGATGGAAGTTCGCGCCGTCGGGCCCGGACCGGCCGGGCGGCGGCTGAACCTCTTGAACGCAGGTCGCGACGAATCGGGGTTAATGATCAAATTGTAGGCGGGGCATCCTGCCCCGCCGTCGGCGGCACGGCCTTCCGGGGATACAGGGTGGATCGACGTCGTGCATAGCGGGGCTGGAAGCCCCGCCCACAGTTATATAGGCACTCTCGAAAGACGATCGCGACGGTTTCCGGCCGGCCTAACCGGCCAGTGCCCGCCGCACCGCCTCGCCCATCTCCGCCGGCGATCGGGTGACCGTGACGCCGGCCGCCTCGAGCACCGCGAATTTCTCGGCCGCCGTGCCCTTGCCGCCGGCGATGATGGCGCCGGCATGGCCCATGCGCTTGCCCGGGGGCGCGGTGACGCCGGCGATGTAGGCGGCGACCGGCTTGCTGACGTGCTCCTTTATATACTCCGCCGCCTCTTCCTCGGCGGTGCCGCCGATCTCGCCGACCATCAGGATCGCCTCGGTCCGGGGATCACCCTCGAACAGCTTCAGGCAGTCGACAAACGTGGTGCCGGGAATCGGGTCGCCGCCGATGCCGATGCAGGTGCTCTGTCCCAATTTCAGGTCCGTGGTCTGCTGCACCGCTTCATAGGTGAGCGTGCCGGAGCGCGACACGATGCCGATGCGGCCCGGCAGATGGATCTCGCCGGGCATGATGCCGATCTTGCACTCGCCGGGCGTGATCACCCCCGGGCAATTGGGGCCGATGATGCGCGCGCCGGCCTCGGCCGCCACCAGGCGCGCCTCGAGCATGTCGAGCGTCGGGATGCCCTCGGTGATGCAGACGACGAGCTTGATGCCGGCATCGACCGCCTCCAGGATCGAATCCTTGCAGAACGGCGCCGGCACGTAGATGACGGTGGCGTCGGCGCCGGTCTTCGCGATCGCGTCGGCGACGGTGTCGAACACCGGCAGATTCAAATGGGTCGTGCCGCCCTTGCCCGGCGTGACGCCGCCGACCATCTTCGTGCCGTAGGCGATCGCCTGCTCGGAGTGGAACGTGCCCTGCTTGCCGGTGAAGCCCTGGCAGATGACTTTGGTGTTCCGGTCGACCAGCACGCTCATGCCTTGGTCCTCACCGCCGCGACGATCTGCTGCGCGGCCTCGGTCAGGTCCTGCGCCGGAATGATGCTGAGGCCGCTCTTGCCGAGGATCTCGCGGCCGCGCGCGGCGCTGTTGCCCGCGAGCCGCACCACCACCGGCACGTTGATGCCGACCTCCGCGACCGCGCCGACGATGCCCTCGGCGATCATGTCGCAGCGCACGATGCCGCCGAAGATGTTGACCAGCACGCCCTTCACCTTGGCGTCGGACAGGATGATCTTGAAGGCCTCGGCGACGCGCTCCTGCGTGGCGGTGCCACCGACGTCCAGGAAATTGGCCGGGCTGCCGCCGTGCAGCTTGATCAGGTCCATGGTCGCCATCGCCAGGCCGGCGCCGTTGACCATGCAGCCGATGTCACCGTCGAGGTGAATGTAGTTCAAATCCCACTCCTTGGCGCGCACCTCGCGGACGTCCTCCTGGGACGGATCGCGCAGCGTCACGAGGTCGGCGTGCCGGTAGAGCGCGTTGTCGTCGAGATTGACCTTGGCGTCCAGGCACAGCAGCGCGCCGCTCTTGGTCACCACCAGCGGGTTGATCTCCATGAGGCTCAGGTCCTTCTCCTGGAACAGGCGCAGGAGGGCGGTGAGCATGGCGGTGAACTGCTTGACCTGGTCGCCCGCGAGGCCCAGCCCGAAGGCCAGGCGCCGGCACTGGAAGGGCTGCAGGCCGACCAGCGGATGCACGACGGTGCGCAGGATTTTCCCGGGCGTTTCACGCGCGACGTTCTCGATGTCCACGCCGCCGGCGGTCGAGGCCATGATCACGATCCGCTTCAGCGAGCGGTCGACGACCGCGCCGAGGTAGAGCTCGCGCGCGATCGCGCAGGGCTCCTCGATCAGCACCTGGTTGACCGGCTGGCCGTGGGCGTCGGTCTGATACGTCACCAGTCGCGCGCCCAGGAGGGCGCGCGCCGCGTCGGCGGCCTCCTTGGACGACTCAACGAGCCTGACGCCGCCGGCCTTGCCGCGGCCGCCGGCGTGCACCTGGGCCTTGACGACGAAGCGTTCGCCGCCGAGCTCGTCGAGCGCCGCCGGCAGTTCGGCGGCGTGGCGGATCACCCGGTGGCGCGGCACCGGCACGCCGTAGGCGGCGAACAGCTCCTTCGCCTGGTATTCGTGGACGTTCATGCGTTATGGGTTCCTGTCACGGATCGGCGCGCGATACGCTTCGCGCGCCGTGCATGATACCCGTTAACGACAGCCGCCGGCTACTTGCGGCGGCTGCGGGCGACGTGGATGGCGCGGTGGTCGACGGCGAGCGCGGCCTCGTGCACCGCCTCCGACAGCGTGGGGTGCGCGAACATGGTCATCGCCAGGTCCTCGCTGCTGGCCCCGAGCCCCATGGCGATGACCGCCTGCGCGATCAGCTCCGAGCAGTGCGGGCCGAGGATGTGCACGCCCAGCACCCGGTCGGTCTTGGCGTCGGCCAGCAGCTTGACCAGGCCGGCGGTATTGCCCATGGCGCGCGCCCGGCCGCTGGCCGCGAACGGGAAACTGCCGCTGCGGTAGTCGTGGCCGGCGGTCTTCAGGGCCTGCTCGGTCTTGCCGGCCCAGGCGATCTCCGGCTCCGTGTAAATCACCGACGGCACGGTATCGTAGTTCACACTCGCGCTGCGGCCGGCGATCAGCTCGGCGACCATCACGCCCTCCTCCATGCCCTTGTGCGCGAGCATCGGGCCGCGCACCACGTCGCCGATCGCGTACACCCCCGGCAGGTTGGTGCGGCAGTGCTCGTCGACATGGACCACGCCCCATTCGTCGAGCAGCAGACCGGTCTCGGCGGCGAACAGGTCGTCGGTGCCGGGGCGCCGGCCGACCGCGACCACCAGCTTGTCGAAGGTCTCGCGGTGGCTGCCCTGGCCGTCCTCGTACTGCACCTGGACCTTGGCACCCTGCACCTCGCAGGCCAGCACGCGCGCGCCGAGGCGAATATCCAGGCCCTGGCGGGTGAACTCCTTGTAGGCCTGCTTGGCGATCTGCGCGTCGGCGATGGCCAGGAACTCGCGCTGCGCCTCGAGCAGAATCACCTGCGCGCCGAGCCGCCGCCACACGCTGCCGAGCTCCAGGCCGATGACGCCGGCGCCGATCACGCCGAGCCGCTCCGGCACGCGCTCGAACTCGAGCGCGCCGGTGGAGTCGACGATCAGGCCGTCGGTGAGCGGCGCGGCGCCGATCTGCGTCGGCTCCGAGCCGGTGGCGATGATGACGCTGCCGGCGTCCAGCACCTCGGTCTTGCCGTCGGCATCGCGCACCTCGACCTGCCGCCCGGCGAGCAGCCGGCCGTGGCCGTGATACGCGGCGATGCCGTGGGCCTTGAACAGGCCCGCCACGCCCTGGGTGAGCTCGCCCACCACCTTGTCCTTGCGCGCCTGCATGGCGGCCAGGTCGAGCTCGACGCCGGCGAGCCTGACGCCGTGCTCGGCGCAGCCGTGACTGGCCTGCTCGTAGAGCAGCGAGGATTCGAGTAGCGCCTTGGATGGGATGCATCCGACGTTGAGACAGGTGCCGCCGAGCGCCGGCTCGCCGGTCTTGCGGTCGCGCCACTGATCGACACAGGCGGCGCTCAGGCCGAGCTGGACGCAGCGGATCGCCGCGACATAGCCGGCGGGGCCGGCGCCGATGACCACTACGTCGTAGCTCTTCGCCATGGGTCGGTTTCCTTTGTAAGGCCGCGATGCAACCACGGGGAGCACGGGGAAAACTATTCTTGTTCGCGTCGTTCGCGGACCGGCCGAGCAGCGCCGCGGGGCCGTGCGATCAGACGGCCAGCAGGATGCGCGCCGGGTCCTCGAGCAGCTCCTTGACGGCGACCAGGAACTGTACCGCCTCGCGCCCGTCGACCAGGCGGTGATCGTAGGACAGCGCGACGTACATCATCGGCCGGATCACGACCTGGCCGCTCTCGGCGACCGGGCGTTCCTCGATCTTGTGCATGCCGAGGATGCCGCTCTGCGGCGGGTTGAGGATCGGCGTCGACAGCAGCGAGCCGAACACACCGCCGTTGGTGATGGTGAATGTCCCGCCGGTGATGTCCTCGATGCCGAGCGTGCCGTCCTTGGCCTTGGCGCCGAACTCGGCGATGCGCGCCTCGATCTGCGCCATGCTCAGGGCGTCCGCGTCGCGCAGCACCGGCACCACCAGCCCGCGCGGCGAGCCGACCGCGATGCCGATGTCGAAGAAACCGTGATACACGACGTCGGTGTCGTCGATCGAGGCGTTGACCTCCGGGAAGCGCTGCAAGGCCTCGACCACGGCCTTGACGAAGAACGACATGAAGCCGAGCTTGACGCCGTGCTCCTGCTCGAAGCGATCCTTATAACGGTTGCGCAGCGCCATCACCGGCTGCATGTTGACCTCGTTGAAGGTGGTGAGGATCGCGGCCGTGCGCTGCGCCTCCACCAGGCGCTCGGCGATGCGCGCGCGCAGGCGCGTCATGGGCACGCGCTTCTCGGGCCGCTCACCGGCGGGCCGGGCGGCCGGCGGCACCGGCGCCGGCGCCTCCATGGGCGGCGCAGCCGGCGCCGGTACCGGCGCCACGGGGCGGGCGGCCGGCGCGGCGCGTTGCTCGTCGAGATGGCGCAACACGTCCTCCTTCAGCACCCTCCCGTCCTTGCCGCTGCCGCTGACCGCCGTCGGGTCGATGCCGTGCTCGTCCATCAGTTTCTGCGCCGACGGCGTGATGACCGCCTCGGCCTTGGCGGGCGCGGCCGGCGGCGGTGCGGTGGCCGGCTTGGGCTCGGCGCCGGCGCCGTCGCCGCGGTCGAGACGCGCGATCACCTGGCGCGCCACGACGGTCGCGCCTTCCTTTTCCAGGATCTCCTTCAGCACGCCGTCCTCGGGCGCCGGGATTTCGAACACCACCTTGTCGGTCTCGATGTCGGCCAGCACCTCGGAACGCTTGACGTGATCGCCCGGCTGCTTGTGCCAGCTCACGATGGTGCCGTCGGCGACCGACTCCGGGAAGACGGGGACCTGGACCTCGATGGACATGGGCGCTCCTGTTGTTATTAACGAACCTCCAACAAGTTCCCTCTCCCCCGCGGCGAGCGGGGGAGAGGGCTAGGGTGAGGGGGCGTGCCGGACTTTGCCCTCACCCTGTCCCTCTCCCGGCGGGAGAGGGGACCCTTCGTGAAACTCTCTACCGCTTGTTCGGAAGTGTTTCCAACCGCGCGGCGTGGATGTTCCTGACCGCTTGCCGGTCCGCGCTGCGCGACGACACGGATTGTTATACCGCCATTGCGATGGCCGTTTCAAGGCGCCGGCCCCAGAGCCTCGGCCACCAGCCGGCGCTGCTGCTCGACGTGCACCGGCACGTAACCCACCGCCGGCGCCGCCGAGGCCGGCCGCCCGGCGTAGTCGAGCGGCGTGTCGCGCCCGATCACGCTGCGGACGTGGTGCTGGCTGGCGTACCAAGCGCCCTGGTTCTTGGGCTCCTCCTGGCACCAGACATAGGACTGCGCATTCGGATAGCGCTTGAGCCCGGCGGCCAGCGCCTCTTCGGGGAAGGGGTAGAGCTGCTCCATGCGCAGGATCGCGACGTCGTCGCGCTTGTCGGCGCGACGCTTGTCGATCAGATCGTAGTACACCTTGCCGCTGCACAGCACCACGCGCTTGACGGCGGCATCGTCGAGCGGGTCGACCTCCGGCAGGATGGTGTGATAGCCGCCGTCGGTCAGATCCTCGAGGCTGCTCACCGCCTGCCGGTGGCGCAGCAGGCTCTTCGGCGTCATCACCACCAGCGGCTTGCGGCAGGTGAGCAGCATCTGGCGGCGCAACAGGTGGAAGATCTGCGCCGGCGTGGTCGGCACGCAGACCTGCATGTTGTACTCGGCGCACAGCTGCAGGTAGCGCTCGGGCCGCGCCGAGGAATGCTCGGGGCCCTGGCCCTCGTAACCGTGCGGCAGGAACAGCGTCAACCCGCACAGCCGGTTCCATTTCTGCTCGCCGGCGCTGATGAACTGGTCGATCACCACCTGGGCGTTGTTGGCGAAGTCGCCGAACTGCGCCTCCCAGATCACCAGCACCTTGGGATCGGTGGTCGCGTAGCCGTACTCGAAGGCCAGCACCGCCTCCTCCGACAGCAGCGAGTTGATCGCCAGGAAATCGGCCTGGTCCGGCGCGAGCTGGCGCAGCGGTATATAGGGAGCGCCGTCCTTCTGGTTGTGCAGGATGGCGTGACGATGAAAGAAAGTGCCGCGCCCGCTGTCCTGGCCGGACAGGCGCACGTCGTAACCGTCAGTGACCAGCGTCGCGTAGGCGAGCGTCTCGGCGCAGCCCCAGTCGAGCGGCAGCGCGCCGGCCGCCATCTTGCGGCGGTTGTCCAGGATCTTGGCGACGTTGGGGTGCAGCTCGAAGCCCTCCGGCAGCCGCTGCAGGCCCGACGCCAGATCACGCAGCCGCTCGAGCGGCACGCGCGTATCGATGTCGACGTTGCAGGCGCGGGCCAGGTAGGGGCGCCAGTCGGCGCGATAGGGGTAGTAACTCGAATCGTCGCGCACCAGGCTCGGCGCCACCGTGTCGCCGGCGTCGAGCGCGCGCGTATAGGCGGCCAGCTCGGCCTCGGCCTGCTCGGCGGTCACCACGCCGTCATCGGTCAGGCGCTTGGCGTAGAGCTCGCGGGTCGTCGGCTTCTGGCGGATCTTGCGGTACATCACCGGCTGGGTGACGGCCGGCTCGTCGGCCTCGCTGTGACCGTGGCGGCGGTAGCAAACCAGGTCGATCACCACGTCCTTGCGGAACGCCATTCGGTAGTCGAGCGCGACCTGGGTGACGAACAGCACCGCCTCGGGGTCGTCGCCGTCGACGTGGAAGATCGGCGCGTTGACCATCTTCGCGACATCGGTGCAGTACAGGGTGGAACGGGCGTCCTGGTGCTGGCTGGTCGTGAAGCCGATGCGGTTGTTGATGACGATGTGCACCGTGCCCCGGGTCGCGTAACCGCGCGACTGCGACATGTTGAAGGTCTCCATGACCACGCCCTGGCCGGCGAAGGCGGCGTCGCCGTGGAGCAGCACCGGCACGACCTCGCCGCCGTCGTGGTCGCCGCGCCGGTCCTGGCGGGCGCGCACCGACCCCTCGACCACCGGCCCGACGATCTCCAGGTGCGAGGGATTGAAGGCCAGCGCCACGTGCACCGGCCCGCCGGGCGTCTGGATGTCCGAGGAGAAACCCTGGTGATACTTGACGTCGCCGGAGCCGTCGGTGCCCGGCTTCATCCGGCCCTCGAACTCCAGGAACAGATCGGCCGGCGTCTTACCGACGATGTTGACCAGCACGTTGAGCCGGCCGCGATGCGCCATGCCGATGACCAGCTCCTTGACGCCGTGCGTGCCGCTGCGCTGGACGATCTCGTCGAGCATCGGGATCAGGCTCTCGCCGCCCTCCAGCGAGAAGCGCTTCTGGCCGACGTACTTGGTGTGGAAGTAGCGCTCCAAGCCCTCGGCGGCGGTAATGCGATTGAGCAGCCGGCGCCGCACCTCGGGGCTGTAATCGGGCCGGCCGCGCGCGCCCTCCAGGCGCTGCTGGATCCAGCGCTTCTCGGCGGTGTCGGTGATGTACATGTACTCGGCGCCGATGGCGCTGCAATAGGTCTGCTCCAGGACCGCGACGATCTCGCGCAAGGAGGCGCGCCGCGGCCCGACCAGAGAGCCGGTCTCGAAGACCGTGTCGAAATCGGCCTCGCTGAGGCCGTGGTGGCGCAGGGTGAGATCGGGGATCTCCTCGCTCTCGGTGGGCTCGAGCGGGTCGAATTGCGCGCGCTGGTGGCCGCGGAAACGGTAGGCGTTGATGAGCTGCAGCACCTTGACCTGCTTTTCCAGCTGGCCGGCGGCGACCGGCGCCGCCAGCGGCGCGCGCGCCAGGCGGCGGAAGCTGTCGCGGACCGCGGCGTGCGAGGTGTCGAGGTCGTGGCCGTTGACGCGCGGCAGGGTCTCGAAGTAGCGGCGCCAGGCCGGGTCGATGCCGGCCGGGTTTTCCAGGTAACGCTCGTACAGGGCTTCCAGGTAGGCGGCGTTGCCCCCTGCCAGGGGCGAGGTGCTCCATAGGACTTCAAGACTGCTCGGCTTATGTCGCTCGTCCATTGCCATGAGTCGGGTTGGTGGCGAGGAAGCTTACGGGGGCGCTACGTGATAGATCGCCCGGCGCGTCCTCCGGTTCCGGGCCGGGTCCATACCGCGCGTTTTCCTCTGTTTCTATAGAAGACTCTAGCACGCGCCCACGCAATCCGTTGCCGTTGCTCCGCGGCGCCTGCCCGTCAGGCGGCATGCCGATGCCGGCCGCGGCCGGACGGCCGGCTCGCCCGGCCGAGCGGCGGACGCGTATAATGAACGCCAACCGATCGACAACGCCCGCCATCCAGCCGCCAACCCCAAATGCCACGGATTCCATGGAAATCGGCGCTCACGCGCCTGGCCGACGAGGTGACATGGCGGCGCACGCGGATCGCCGGCCTGACCCTGCTGCTGACGCTCGCGGCCTTCGCGCTGTACCTGGATATCGCCGTGCGCGCCCAGTTCGAGGGCAAGCGCTGGGCCCTGCCGGCCAGGGTCTATGCCCGCCCGCTGGAGCTGTTTCCGGGCGGGCGCTTAAGCCCCGAGCAGCTGGTATCGGAAATCAGCCTGCTGCGCTACCGGACGGTGGCGAGCGGCGACGCCTGGACCGAGCCGGGCGGCTTCCAGCGGCGGCGCGACGAGATCGAGCTCGTGACCCGGCCGTTCCAGTTCGGCGACGGGACACAGCCGGCGCTGCACCTGATACTGACGTTCGACGACGGCCGCATCGAGCGCATCCGCCGGGCCGACGACGGCAGCGAGGTCACACTGGCGCGGCTCGACCCGCTGCACATCGGCAACATCTACCCCGCGCACAACGAGGATCGGTTGCTGGTGCGGCTCGGCGACGTGCCGCCGGCCCTGGTCGAGTCGCTGATTGCGATCGAGGACCGCAAGTTCTATCAGCACCACGGCGTCGACCCGCGCGGCATGGGCCGGGCGCTGGTCACCACCGTGAGCGGCGGCGGGGTGCAGGGCGGCAGCACGCTCACCCAGCAGCTCATCAAGAATTTCTATTTGAGCTCGGAGCGCACTCTGCGGCGCAAGTTCACCGAGATCCTCATGGCGCTGCTGCTGGAGCTGCACTACTCCAAGGACGAGATTCTCGAGGCCTACCTGAACGAGGTCTACCTGGGCCAGGACGGCGAGCGCGCCGTGCACGGCTTCGGCCTGGCCGCGCAGTTCTATTTCGCCAAGCCGCTGGAGCATCTGAGCCTGCCAGAGGCGGCGCTGCTGGTCGGCATGCTCAAGGGGCCAGGCACCTACGATCCGCGCCGCCATCCGCAGCGCGCGCTGGCGCGGCGCAACCTGGTGTTGAGCGAGCTGCGCCGCCAGGAAAAGCTCGACGACCGACAGTATCTCGCCGCCAAGACCGCGCCGCTCGGCGTCGCCCGGCAGGCGCCCGGCAGCCTGACCGCCTACCCCGCCTTCATCGATCTCGTGCACCGCCAGCTGCGGCGCGACTACGACGACGCCGATCTGCGCTCCGAGGGCCTGCGCATCCTCACCACGCTCGACCCGCTCGCGCAGCGCGCCGCCGAGCGCGCGCTGGCCGCGCGCCTGCCGGCGCTCGAAAAGGCGCGCCGGCTGCCGGCGGACAGCCTGCAAGGCGCGGCCGTCGTCGGCGATCCGCAGAACGGCGAGGTGCATGCCGTGGTCGGCGGGCGCGATCCGCGCTTCGCCGGCTTCAACCGCGCGCTCGACGCGCGCCGCCAGATCGGCTCGCTGATCAAGCCGGTGATCTATTTGACCGCGCTCGAGCAACCCGAGCGTTACACCCTGGCCACCCGCCTCGACGACGGACCGCTCACCTGGCAGGAACGCGGCATCCCCGACTGGCAGCCGCAGAACTACGACAAGGAGTTTCACGGCGAGGTGCCGTTGCCGCTGGCGTTGGCGCAGTCTTACAACGTCTCGTCGGCGCGCCTCGGGCTCGAGCTCGGCGTGCCGCAGGTCATGGCGCGCGCCCGCTCGCTCGGCGTCGAGCAGCCGCTGCCGGCTTACGCCTCCGGCCTGCTCGGCAGCGCGGCGCTCACGCCGTTCGAGGTCACGCAGATGTACCAGACGCTGGCAAGCGGCGGCTTCCGCGTGCCGCTGCGCGCAATCCGCGCGGTGCTCACCCCGGACGGCCATCCGCTGCAGCGTTATCCGCTGGCGGTCGAGCAGGCGATCGCGCCGGCACCGGCCTATCTGATCACTCACGCGCTGCAAGGCGTGGTGCGCGCCGGCACCGCCAAGGGGATCGAGCGCTATCTCGCGCCGGAGATCGCGGCGGCCGGCAAGACCGGCACCACCGACCAGCTGCGCGACAGCTGGTTCGCCGGCTATACCGGCGACCGCGTCGCGGTGGTCTGGGTCGGACGCGATGACGACGCCTCCACCGGCCTGACCGGCGCGAGCGGCGCCATGACCGTCTGGGGAATGATGCTGCGCGATCTCAACCCCGAACCGCTCGTGCCGCCGCAACCGGACGACATCGAGCCGGTGCTGATCGACCCCGCCACCGGGCTGCGCGCCGACGCCGGCTGCGCCGACGCGGTCGAGCTGCCCTTCATCCGCGGCTCGGAGCCCGCGGAATCCTCGCCCTGCGCGGGCCAGGCGCCGGCCGGAAAGGTCCGGAACTGGTTCCAGCGGTTGTTCGACCGCGACTGATTCGGGGCGGGTCCGGTTTCGTCTGGACCGTGACTCCGGGAAATGATATAGACCGGGCATGAAATACACCGCCATCCGAATCGCCGGTCTTGTGGGCGCCGCGCTGCTCACGGCCTGCGCCGGCCTGCCCGGCGTGGACGCGGAGCCGGCGCCGCCGGTGTCGGCCAACAGCGCGGTGGTCGCGCTGGTCGACGACGCGCGCAGCGCAGTCGGCGCCGGCAAGCCCGACGCGGCCGGCGCCGCGCTCGAGCGCGCGCTGCGCATCGAACCGCGCAACGCCGCGCTGTGGCAGGAGCTGGCGCGCCTGCGCCTCAGCCAGGGGCAGTATCAGCAGGCCGAGAGCCTGGCGGCGCGCTCCAACAGCTACGCCGGCACCGACCGCCGGCTGCGCGCCCTCAACTGGCGGCTGATCGGCGACGCCCGCAACCAGCTCGGCGACGTGCGCGGCGCCGAGCTGGCCTACGCCCGGGCAGACGAGTTCGAGCGCTAGCGCGTTTCCTCTGTAGGCGGGGCTTCCAGCCCCGCCGGATCCGTGGCAGGCCTTACAGGGCGGGGCTGGAAGCCCCGCCTACAATTTCCTGTTTCGGTACGCCGTTGCGTCGGAATTATTCAGGTGTAGGGCGGGGCCGTGCCCCGCCGAAGCAATCGTTATCGTTTCCCGCGCCGCAATGGTGGGGCTGGGCCCCACCCTACACGCGGCGCTCCTTTCAATGACGCGGGGGATCAGGCGCCGGGACGAACGCCGGCGGTCAGCGGCGGCAAGGGGCAATGCAGCGCGGCACACACCGCGCGCAGCAGCTCGGATTCCGTGACGCTCACGCGCCCGTCGTGGGCGATGGTCGTGACCAGCGCCTCGATCAACTGCTGCTTCATCGCCGGCTCGAGCCGGTCGAGCGCGTCCAGCGCCTCGTCGAGGGCGGCGATCCACTGGAACGGCGGCGCGTACTCCGGGCCGTGCTGCGGGAACAGCCGGCGCATGCCGCGTTCGTAGGCGGCCCGCGCCTCGCGCTTGTCGTCGTGGCCGAAGCGCGCCATGCAGGAGAACAGCGCCTGCAGCCCGGTCTTGTGGTTGTAGAGCTTGGCGTGCTCGCGCTTGCGGCCGGCGGCGCCAGGCACGAGCGCGTCGCGCACCTGGACGCGCAGCAGCTTGGCGACCACGTAATCGAACACCGCGACGTCGCCGCTGACCCAGCTCACCGCCAGCACCAGATCGGCGAGCGCCGCCAGCTGCCCGGGCGGACGCTGCTTGAGCGCCGGAAAGGCGAGCTCCAGCAGCGGCAGGCGGTAGGCCGGGCCGAGCCCTTCGATCTCCCCGGCCAGGGCGTCGATGCGCGCCGTCGCCGCGGCGCTGAACTTCTCGCGGATCCGGGCGAGCTGGCCGGCACGCGGCTTCGGCTCGGCGCTCAGCACCAGGCCGAGCGCGAGCGCGACCGCCTCGTTGGCCGAATGCGCCGCGTCCAGCAGCGCCGACGGTATCGAGGCGCGTAGCGCCACGGCGTCCGCGAGCTGCGCGCCGCCGAGCGCGCCGACCGAGGCGGCGACGAGGTCCGGCCGTATCGGCAGCCCGGCCGCAGCCTCGCCCGCGAAACCGGCGGCGGCCGCCTTCGCCGGAGGTTCCGCCGGCACCGGCGGCGGCGACTGCGAGAGCTGCACGGCGATGCGCGTCAACTCCGCGGGGTCGAAGCGCGGCTCGATGGCGCGGATGCGCGCCACGATCGGCGGGTGCGTCGCGAACCAGGCGGTCCATGACCGGCGGCCGTCGGCGAACAACATGTGGCTGACCTGCTCGCCCTCGACCGAATCGACGAGCGCGCCGCGCGCGTGCGCGGCGATCTTCTTGAGCGCGCCGGCGATGCCGTGCGGATTGCGCGTGAACTGCACCGCCGAGGCGTCGGCCAGATACTCGCGGCTGCGCGACACCGCGGCCTTGATGAGGTTGCCGAAGAACACGCCGAGGTAGCCGATCACCATCAGCGCCACGCCGGCCAGCAGTATGGCCAGCAGGCCGGCGCCGCCGCGCCCCGATCCGCCGCGCGCCCGCGACATGCCGCGCAGGATGAAGCGTCCGACGTAGGCGATCGCGACGATGCCGAACAACACGCCCAGTAGCCGCATGTTGAGGCGCATGTCGCCGTTGAAGATATGGCTGAACTCGTGGGCGATGACGCCCTGCAGCTCGTCGCGGTCGAGCAGGTCCAGGGCGCCGCGCGTGACGGCGATCGCGGCATCGCCGGTCGTGTAACCGGCGGCGAAGGCGTTGATCCCCGGCTCGTCCTCCAGGACGTAGACCTCAGGCACCGGCACGCCGGCCGCCAGGCTGATCTCCTCGACCACGTTGCGCAACCGGCGGCGCACCGGGTCCTGGACATCGGGCGCCACCAGCGTCCCACCCAGGGCGCGGGCCACCGTGCCGCCGCCGGCGCTCAGCGCGACGACCTTGTAAAAACTCGCGATCGCGATCAGGCCGACGGTAATGACGCTGGTCCAGGCGATGACGTCGGGGCGGCGGTGCGCCCAGGCGCCGAACTCGGGATGCGGCTCGAGGAGATCACCCTGAAAGGACCAGACCACGCCGAGCACGACGAGGTTCGCGGCGACGACGATGACCGCGGCGGCAAGCAGGAACAGGACCACGAGCCAGAAGGTCTTGCGCCGCGCCCGGTCCTGGTGCGCAAAGAAGTTCACGACGCGCTACGGAACCGGACGTTAACCGAAGGAGACCTTGGGGACCTCGCGCTTTTTCACGTCCTCGATCTCGAGCAGCGACGCCGGATCGAAGCGGAACATGGCGGCGACGATGTTGCTCGGGAAGCTCTCGCGAACGGTGTTGTACTCCATGACCGCGTCGTTGAATCCCTGGCGCGCGAAGGCCACCCGGTTCTCGGTACTGGAAAGCTCCTCGGACAACTGCATCATGTTCTGGTTGGCCTTGAGGTCCGGGTAGGCCTCGACCAGCGCGAACAGGCGCCCGAGAACGCCGCTCAGCGCGCCCTCGGCGCCGGCGAGCTGCTGCATGGCCTGGGCGTTGCCGGGATCGGCGGCGCTCGCCTTGAGCCCCGCGACCGCCGCGTTGCGCGCCTGGATCACGGCGTCCAGGGTCTCGCGCTCGTGCTTGAGGTAGCCCTTCGCGGTCTCGACCAGGTTCGGAATCAGGTCATGGCGGCGGGTGAGCTGCACGTCGATCTGCGCGAAGGCGTTCTTGAACCGGTTGCGCAAGGCAACCAGGCGGTTGAACATCGAGACGCCGGCCACGAGTATCGCGACGACGATGCCGAGTACGATCCAGCCACCCATGGGCGCCCCTCCCCGGTGAGTTGACGAACGAATTTAAGCATACGTCATCACTGCCCCGCCCGCCACTCAGCCGCCGCCGGGGCCCGTGGCGTTGTGGAAGTAGTAATCGAAGATAACCTTGTTGCCGGTGACCGCCTTGACGCGCAACACCACCGTCGCGCCCTCCACCCCTTCGCGCAGGCGCGCGACGTAGGTGTTTCCGGGAATGATGGTGACGCCGAAGCGCTCGAACTCCTTGTCCGGCACCTCGACCCGGCGCAGCGGGATGTTGCCGATATTGCCGAGGCTCAGCAGCCCGCGCTGATAGGGATTGCCGGCGGAGAACTTCTCCAGCTTGTCGTCGGCGTAAAAGTCCCCATCGTCCGCGCCGCCCTTGATCTGCTGAACGAAATCGAACGATTCGCCCGGGCGCAGGGCGATGGTGCCCGAGTGCGTCGGCGGCATCGGCTCGAGCGCGACACTGAAATATTGCGTGGCGTCCGGCGTGATCGCGAGCCCCGAGCGCAGCTCGGGGATATAGCCGGGCTTGGAGACGCGTATCGTCCACACCCCTTCCGGCACCCGCAGGGAGTAGCCGCCGTCGGCGTCGCTCGCGGTCTCGACGCGCGACCCCGACCAGGCCTCGACGCGGCCGCCGGCGAGCGGCTTGCCGTCCGCCTGCGAACTGATCACGCCGACCAGGGTCGAGAACGGTGCCTGGACGAAACGGATCGGCGCGTCACCGGTCAGGCTCCAGGCGGCGCGGTAGGCACGGTCGTTGACGATCACGGCGTCGCGATACAGGAACAGCTCGCCGCCCTCCTTGGACGCGTCCGGAATCTCGTCGTTGTTGAGATCGAGCGCGTAGTGGTCGTCGTCGGCATTGCCGTGCAGGGCGTCGCCGTTGCTGTCGAGCAGCAATACCGCGCGCTCGATGGACTCGCCGGGGAGCTGCACCTTGGCCAGCCATCCGCACTTGCAATAGTACGCCGCCTGCAAACGGCGCTCGCCCTCGAGCCAGTACACGCCGATGTTCACGCTGTACGGCCGCGACTTGCCGTCGCGGTACGGCACCTGGAAGATCGGCACCTTGGTGCCACGCTGCGGCTCGACGGCGAGCGGCGGGCCGTCGTCGGTGAGGTCGCGGTTCTTGTCACGATCGACGTACAGCCGCGCGCCGGAGAACGCCGCGTCCTTGCCGGTGAGGTCGAGCACGAACACGAACACCGGATCCTCGCTGTCGCCAAGGCGCAGCTCACCGAAGCGCTGCTCGTCGCCGGCGAAGGTCGGCAGCTTGACGTCGACCGGGATCTCCGCGTGCAGCGTGACCGGGATCGGTATCCACCAGTTCCCGCGATACGGGGACAGATCGTCGACGAATACCGCCTTCTCCGCGGCCGGCGCGTCGGCGTTCTCGAACACGGCGCCGAAGCGGACGTTCTTGAGCAGCACGTAAACCGCCAGCAGCACGCCGACGCCGAGCGCGGTCCAGCGCAGCGCGCGACGCAACCGCGACTCCTGTTTCGACTTCTCGGGACTCGGGACCGACATGGATCTTCCGTTCCAGTTTGACCTGCCCGGCGACCCGGGCGGCAGCGATTCTAACATGATCGACGCCCGACCCCAGTGCCGGAATGGGGCCGGAGTCCGGAATCCGGGCCGCAACCCGCCGATTGCCGGGACCCCGCGGCCGAACGGTCGCCGGCGGCGCGGTCAGTGACTGCGATCGATGCTGAAGGAACCTGGCCCGAAACCGGCGACAATCAGCAGGCCGCCGAGCAGGCCGACATTGGCGAGAAACATCATCAGGTGATCGTGGCGCTCGCCGCCGACCATGTTCCAGAAGTCGTGGAACACGACCATCGCGACGACGGTGAACGCGGCCAGCGCCAGGGCGCCCCACCGGGTCCGATAGCCGACGATCACCGACAGTCCGCCGACCAGCAACACCACGGCCGCGATGCCGAGCAGGTGCGGCACGGCCGGCAGGCCCTTATCGGCGAGCAGCGCGGCGGTCTGGTCCCACTCGGGAATGATGCGCAGGCCGGACACGAAATAGGCCAGACCCAGCAGGCCGCGACCGGTCACCTGGAAATAGCGCTGCACGCGATGCATCATACCGCCACCTCCCGCCGCTTATCGTTCTTGGGGCCCCAGGCAGCCTGCCGGGCATGACGCATGGTATGACGGATTGTTCCCGCCGGCCAGCCCTGCGCGACCGGCGCCGGCCGGCGGCTCAGTCGACGCCGGCGTCCAGCCATTCGAGCAGCGCGTCCTGTACCGCCTCGCCGGCATAGCCCTCGACACGCGGCGCGTTGTGCAGCATCGCCACCGCGTACTGCCGACCGCGACGGTCGGTGAACACCCCGGCCAGCGACCGGACGTTGTCGAGGCTGCCGGTCTTCAGGCGTGCCGGGCCGCTCGCGGACGCGCGACGCTGCAGCGTGCCGTCCATGCCGAGCAGCGGCAGCGAGGCCAGGAACTCCGGCATATACGCGCTGGCCAGCCCGGCCTGGACGAGCTCGGCGAGATGGCGCGCGGAGATGCGCTCGCTGCGCGACAGGCCGGCGCCGTTGTCCACCACCAGCTCGGGAAAGTCGAGCCCCTTCTCCGCCAGCCAGTCGTGCAACGCGGCGATCCCCTGGTCGTCGCTGCCCGGCGCGCCGCTGCGCTCGGCGCCGAGCGTGAGGAGCAGCTGGCGCGTCATGACATTGTTGCTGAACTTGTTGATCGACCGGACGATGTCGGCGAGCGGCGGGGAGACGTGGCGGTGCAGCAAGCGCGCGTCGCCCGGCACCGGCGCCTCGCGCGATCCGCCCGCGAGGCTGCCGCCGAGCTCGCCCCACAGCGCGCGGAACACGCCGGCGACATAGGGCGTGGAGTCGGTCAGCACGCGGTGGACTTCGTTCTCACCGCAGCTCGCCGGGTAGCGGCCGGTGAAGATCACGCGGTCGACATCGGCATCGCGCACCACGCGCATCGCCAGCTGGCGCCCCCATCCGCGGCAGCCGCCGCGCGTCAGCCGCACGCGGTTGTCCACTTCGAGCCGCGGCGGATGCGGATCGGCGGTGATGTGCAGACGCCCGGCGGCCGCGTCCGGCAGGAAGCGCAGGCTGACCGTCTGGAAGTTCACCAACAAGGCGCTCGGCATGACGTTGTAAGCGCGCAGCGGCCGGCCGTCGAACTCCGCCGGATCGCCCGGCGCCGGATTGAAATACGACTGGTCGACGACCAGATCGCCGCCGACATTCGCAAGGCCGGCCTGCCGCAGGCCGCGCAGGAACCGCCAGAACTGCTCGATGACCAGGGAGGGGTCGCCGTATCCTTTTATATAGAGGTTGCCGTCGAGCCGCCCGTCGGCGAGCTCACCGTCGATCCATGCCTCGGTCCGCCATTGGTAGGCGGGTCCGAGGACTTCCAGCGCCGCGAGCGTGGTGAGCAGCTTCATGGTGGATGCCGGATTGCGCGGCACGTCGGCGTTGACCGCCAGCAGCGGTTCCGGCTGGCCGACCTCGCGGACGTAGAGGCTGAGATTGCGCGCCGCGAGCCTGTGGACCTTGAGCGCCTGGGCGATGGGCACGGGGAGGCGATCGCTGTCCGCCGCCGGCGCGCCCCATGGCAACAGCACGAGCATGCCCAGTATTCCCAAGGTCCGGCCGGCGTTCATGCGATTGAGTATAGATACCACCGGCATCCGACCACCCCCGCCGCGCCACAAAAAAGGCGGCCGATGGCCGCCTTTTTTGTGGCGATCGTCGGATCACTCCATGCGGCCGCGGCGACGCACCAGGCCCACGGCGGCCAGCAGGCCGGACAACAACAGCCAACCGGCCGCCGGCAGCGGGATCGGCGTGATGTCGACGCCGACCGCATCCAGGTCGAAGCCCTGGGCGGTGCCCAGCAGATCAAGCCCGCCGATGCCGACGCGATCGAAGGCGGCGTATTGGCCGGCCCACGGGCTCAGGTCCAGCGTCAGCGTATCGTCGGCGGTATAGCGAATGAGCGTCGCCTGAACGGACTCGCCGGTGGTGCTGTAGACCCACACGCGCGCGGCCTCGAAGGCGTGGCCGAATTCGCTGATCACGATCGTGTCCTGCGGCGTGAAGGTGGTGCCGAATCCGAACTCGATGTACATGTACGGCCAGGGATCGCCGGGCATTGTGTCGTTGCGACCCGGCAGCGTGGTGAAATTGCCGTCCGGCGCACCGAGCACGTTGGCGATCGCCTGCTCGGCGCTGAGCTCGACGGGGTCGGTGAACGGCGCGTAGCCGCCATAGTAGCCGGGAACATTCCCGATCGTGGTGTCGCCGCGCACCAGGCTGGTCACCTGGTTGGCGTAGACGATCGCGGCATCGGCCGGCGCCGCCAGGCCCGCGGCCAGAAATGCAACGCCGAGCGCCGCAATGCTTGTCCGATTTCTGTCCATTGTTCCCCCCATCCCCTCATGTCCATCGATGCCGCGACCACGGCGATGTGTGTCACAACCGGCTACGGCACCTGGAAACAATGGCGTTGCGTGCCGGCCGGATCCGCACGCCCGGGGGTCGCCGCCCTCTTGTACGTGCTCGGTCCTGGCGGATATTGGAACACCGGCCGCATTCCCAAGGCAAGCGAAGCGCGAACGCCGCCGATGTCGGCGCTTTTGACACATGAAGGTCCGGTTCCGGGCGCTTGATTCCTTGGCGGTTTTCCCGGCGCCGGCACCGTCAGGCCCAGGGCTCGGCGCGGCCGAGCAGGACCCGCA
Source organism: Acidiferrobacterales bacterium (assembly GCA_036393295.1). Taxonomy (GTDB): domain Bacteria; phylum Pseudomonadota; class Gammaproteobacteria; order Acidiferrobacterales; family UBA6901; genus DASWHF01. The sequence goes on along the minus strand of DASWHF010000043.1, from coordinate 13,988 downwards.
GCTCCGCGTCGCTGAGCGATTCCAGCTCCTGGGTGGCCGCCAGCGTCGAGCCCGCCGCCATCGCGTGCTTGCGTATGTCCCGGACGCCGCGCACCGAGAAGATCAGCACGCGCACACCGTAGGACTCCTTGCCCACGGCGATGTCCCAGATTCTGCCTTCGGCGTCCTGGATGGTGCGCATTCGGCCTCCACGCGGCTGATGACACGGGTGTCGGGGCTGGAAACCCCGGTCTAGGTTTCTTTGGCCTGCGCCGCGGCGCGCGCCCGTTCCTTGGCGGCGACGTAATCGGCGTGCGGAATGTACAGCAGCTCGCCGAGCTTGCGCAGCAGATGACGCTCGTACTTGTCGATGTGGCCGTCGGCGTAGGCCACCCGCCACAACGCCTCGATCACGCGCCGCTTCTGTTCGCGGCTGAACTCGCGGTTGATGAGCGAGGTGAACTGATAATAATCCGTGGCATCCTCGGCCTCGCGCTCGGCCAGCGTCATGAGGGTGTGCGTCTCGTTCGCGTCGAGGCCGAACTCGTCCTCGAGCGCCTTCAACACGGCGCGCCGCTCCGCCTCGGACACCTGGTAGTCGGCGCGCATCACTTCGATCAGCAGCGCCGCGGTCGCGAGCCGCATGGCATGCTCGCCGTCGGCCTTGGCGGCCTCGGGGCGGATCTGACGGTCGAAGAACTGCTTGATGGCGGATAACATCGGCGGGCCCGTGACCGGCGGCTTGCGAAGTGCGTTCAGTATAACGGAGCCCCGACCCCCCGGGCAAAAGGCGCGGCCCGCGGCGGCGAAGCCCCGACGACGTGCCGGCCGACATTCCATGTATAATTTTACGGATCGTCACACACGAACACCGCGCATCGTGATCAGCCATCCCGGGAACCGCTGGCATTGTCGTACCGGCCGGACCGGCCTTCGGGTCCTGGTCCTCGGCCTGCTGTGCGGCATGGGCAGCGCGGCGGCCGACGTCCTGCCGCGGGCCGCCGACGCGGAGCGGATTGCGGAAATCCGCCGGCTCATCGAGGCCGAAATGAAGGCGCACGACGTGCCGGGCTTGAGCATCGCGCTGGTCGATACCGAAGGGGTGCGCTGGTCGCAGGGCTTCGGGTTCGCCAATGCCGCGAACGGCCGCGCGGCGACCACCGGCACGCTGTTCCCGACCGGCACGCTCACCATGGCGCTGACCGCGGCCGCGGTCATGCAGCAGGTCGAGCGCGGCCGTATCACGCTCGACGCGCCGGTGGAGCGCTACCTGCCGGAGTTCGCGCCGCGCAGCCGCCACCCGGACGCCGGGCCGATCACGGTGCGCCAACTGCTGAGCCACCACGGCGGCCTGCCGGCGATGCACTTCCAGGGCATGATGGCGAAACGGCCCGTGAGCCTGGCGGCCTTCACGGCGCGGCTGCGCGACGAGTATGTGGTGGCGCCGCCGCAGCAGGTCTATGTCTTTTCGCATCCCGGCTACGCGGTGCTCGGCCGCCTGCTGGAGAAGCAGAGCGGCCGCGGCTACGTCGAGCAGGTGCGCGCCAGCCTGCTGGAACCGCTCGGCATGCGCCGCTCGACCTTCGACCCGGACTTCGCCGGCGATCCCGGCGTGAGCCTGAGCTACCGCAAGGGCCGGGAATTTCCGCGCCTGCCGGTGCGCGATGTTTCGGCGATCGGCCTGTACAGCAGCGCCGAAGAGCTGGCGTACTACGTGCAGATGCTGCTCAACGACGGCCGCGTCGGCGAGCGCCGCGTGCTGCGGGCGGCCAGCGTCGCCGAGATGTTCCGCGCCCAGAACCGCGACGTCGCGCTCGACCTCAGGAACCATGTCGGCCTCGGCTGGCGGTTGAGCGGCATGACGGTCGCGGGGGCGCGCCGCGTCGTCTGGCAGGACGGCAGCTCGCCGTTCTCGGGCGGACGGCTGGTGATCCTGCCGGACGACGGTCTCGGCCTGGTGATCCTCGGCAACGGCAACAAGATGTGGTCGGTGGCCGAGACCGTCAGCGAGCGCTTGCTGGGCAGCCTGGTTGAGAAAGGCGAACCGCGAACCGCGGCGGCGCCCGCTGGCACGCTCGTCGTCGCCCAGGGCGACGGGAAGCTGCCGGAGCTCAGTGGCCACTACGTCACGCCGCTCGGGCTGGTGACGGTACGCGGCAGCGGTAAACAGTTGCGTGCCGATATCTTCGGCAGGACGGTCGCACTGGTGCGCCACCCGACCGGTTGGATCGGCGTCGAGTACCGGCTGCTCGGTGTTCTTCCGATACCGATTCCGACGCTGCGCGAGGCGCGCCTGTGGCCGGCGGTATCGCAGGGCCGCACCACCGCGGTGCTGGATCACCGCAACCAGCTGCGGCGCTTCGCCGAGGAGCTGCCGACCACGACATTGCCCCGCGCCTGGCAACAGCGCCTCGGCCGCTACGCGGTGATCGACCGCGACCCGATCCTCGACATGCTCGAGACGCGCGTGATCGACCTCAAGTACGAGAACCCAGTGGTCTACTTCGACTTCCGGCTGCCCGGCTGGTTGGGCTTGCGCTCGCAGATTCCGGTGCTGCCGGTGTCGGACACCGAGCTGGTGGTGGCCGGGACCGGCTGGTTGATGGGCGATACCATCCGAGCGGTGCGCGTCGACGGCGAGGAGCGTCTGGTGTATTCCGGCTACCAGTTCCGCCGCCTGCGGCAGTGATCGCGGCGCGATGCCGACGTTTAGAGGTGGAAATTGATCTGCGCGCGGCGCAGTCCGAGCGCGCTGAACAGAAAGCCCAGCACCAGGAAGGCCATCACCACCTTCATCTGCCCGACGGCGAAACCGCGGCTGTCGAGCTCGAGCAGGCGTTCCGGGAACAAGGCGAAGCCCGGCATCGCGCCGGCGCCGCACAGGTTCCAGGCGGCGACCGCGAAGCAGGCGAGGCCGGCGCCTTGCAGGTCGACCGTGGCGCGCACCGACTCGGGCACGCGTGCGCGGTAGTTGCCCCACCACCAGGCGGACAACGCGATCAACGCCATCAGCACGATGCCGCCGCCGCCGAAATACCACGCGCTGGTGTGATTGCCGAGAATGCCGTACAGGAGCGGCGCGCTGGCCGCGACCAGCACCGCCAGCAGGCTGTAGAGCGGCGCGCGCCGGTCGGTCGCGGTGAACAACGCCGCGCCCATGAAGGTCAGCGCGATGCCGAGCGGAAAGCCGAGCGCGAACACCAGCACGCGCGCCAGACCCAGCGGCCCATAGGCCGCCTCCATGCCGGCGACGCCGCGCAGGTTCAGCTCGGCCTGCAGGAACTCGCCGTAAATCACGATCGCCACCATGGCCAGGATGCCGATCGCCAGAATCACCTCGCCCTGCCGCTGCCGCCGTCGCATGATGCTTCCTCCTGTCTTGCCGCACTGCGTTCGCCCGGTCCTCAACTATACCTCCGGCCAGCGCCCCGCGGCCAGCCGACGGCGGCGCGCACTTGACGATCGGCGGTTTAGCTCCGATCATGGCGCAGTGCGGATCGATCGCGCCACCCCTTCGACGCCCGATCCGTCGCCGGCCATGAACTCCACCCGCACATCCAGCGATTACCCGCGCGCCGCGGTCACCGGCGTGGTGCTGGCCGGCGGCCTTGGCTCGCGCATGGGCGGCATCGACAAGGGACTGGTGACGCTGGCCGGACAGCCGATGATCGCGCACGTCATCGCGGCGCTGCGGCCGCAGGTCGGCGAGCTCCTGATCAACGCCAACCGCAATCGGGTGGAGTACGCCGCGCTCGGCTGCCGCGTGGTGCCGGACGATCTCGCCGGCTACCCGGGGCCACTCGCCGGTTTCTTGAGCGCGCTGCGCGCGACTGAAACACCTTACGTCCTGATCGTGCCCTGCGACGCGCCGTTGCTGCCGGCCGATCTCGGTGCGCGCCTCCACGCCGCGCTCGTAAACGACCGGGCCGAGATCGCGGCCGCGCACGACGGCGATCGCCTGCATCCGGTGTTCGCGCTGCTCACGCGCGGCGTGGAGAAGAGCCTTGCGGATTATCTGGACGCCGGCGAACGCAAGGCCGAGACCTGGATTAAAGGCCAGTGTCTCGCTAGCGTCGATTTCTCCGACCGGCCGGAGGCGTTTGCCAACGTGAACCGGCCCGAGGATCGCGCGGCGCTCGAGCGGCGCCTGCGGCCGCCGGACCCGGAGTGAGCGGCGGCGCCGCGAGGCGGTTCGCCGAATACCTGCACTTTCCGTCGCGTTGATTTCCACGCGGCGCGCCGCCATGCTGCACGATCATAGTCATGAATCCCGGCCGGCGCGGCGCGCCGCCCCGCGGCACCCCCGCCGACCGGCGCCAAGGAGGTGCTTATGCTGCGCAGACTCTATTTCGTCATTCCCGACGAGCCGCACGTTGTCGAGATCGTCAAGGATCTCGAGGCGGCCGGTGTCGATCGCGGCCATATCCATGCGATACCCGGCAAGGGCATGACGCTCACCCGGCTCCCGCCCGCCACCGAGCGTCAACTCCACGACGCGATGTGGCGGATGCAGAAGACCCTGTGGAATTCCAATCTGATCGTGTTCGGCCTCGCCGCGCTCGGCCTCGCCGTGGCGCTCTACGCCGGCTCGGCCGCCGGCGCGCTCACCGCCACCGTCGTCATGGCCGTGAGCTTCGTCAGCGGCGCGTTGTTCGCCCTGCGCGTTCCCGACACCCACCTCGACGAATTCCGCGGGGCCCTGGCGCACCCCAACGTGCTGCTGATGGTCGACGTGCCCAAGCGGCGCGTCGCCGAGATCGAGGCGCTGGTCGCGCGCCGGCATCCGGAGGCCGAGCCCGGCGGGAGCGGGTGGACGATAGACGCCTTCGGGGTGTGAGCCCTGGGTTGCTTGGGATCGAAGACAGGGTTCGTTGCTGTCTTCGATCCCATGTCGCTTATAACAGTCTATTTTTAGTATATTAATCCTTATTTTTTCCATTAATAGCCCCGTTTTATGCCTATTTGATTTTTCTGGTTGCTAACGAAACCAGTATAACTATAATATACTTCATTAAGTCTCTTATATTCAGAATCCACCCTCAGCAGACTGATTTCGCAATGTTATGAGCATGAACACGCTTTCAGACAAACGCATAGCGGAAGAGCTCGGCAACCGCATCAAGGCGCTGCGCCTGCGCAAAAACATTACTCAAAAGGAACTGGCCGAGGCGACGGCCCTGTCGCTCAACGTCATCAAGGCGCTCGAGTCGGGGCGCGGCAAGTTGTTGTCGCTCATCAGCGTGCTGCGGGAGCTCGGGGCGCTGGACCAGCTCGACGGCTTCATTCCGGAACCGTCGATCAGCCCCATGCAGCTCGCCCGGATGCACGGCAAGCCGCGCGAGCGCGCCTCGGGCGAACGGCTCAAGGACAAGTCCAAGGGCGCGGCGGAATGGTGAAGCGCGTCGACACCGCCCTGGTGCGGTTGTGGGGCGAGGTGGTCGGCGCCGTGTCGTGGCTGGCCGATCGCGGCCACGGCGTCTTCGAGTACGATCGGGCCTTCTTGAAAAAGAACCTCGATATCTCCCCCATTCATATGGGTCTGGACGACGCGCGCCAAGGCGACGGGATCTATGCCTTCCCCGCGCTCAACGTGGAGACCTTTCTCGGCCTGCCCGGCCTGCTGGCCGACGCGCTGCCCGACAAGTTCGGCAACCGCATCATCGACGCCTGGCTCGCGCGCCAGGGCCGCGATGCCGCCGGCTTCAGTCCGGTGGAGCGGCTGTGCTACACCGGTAAGCGCGCGATGGGCGCGCTGGAGTTCTCGCCCGCCATCATCGACAAGCACGAGCGCTCGGTGCCGGTGGAGATCGCCGAGCTGGTCGAGCTGGCGCAGCAAATCATGACCCAGCGCGATGCGCTGGACGCCCGTCTCGATCGCTCGGACAAGGAAAACGCCGATGCCGTCATGGACATCCTGCGCGTCGGCACCTCGGCGGGCGGCGCGCGGCCCAAGGCGGTCATCGCGCTGGACGCGCGCGGCAATGTCATGTCCGGCCAGGCCCGGGCGCCGAAGGGGTACGACTACTGGATCCTGAAATTCGACGGCGTCACCGATCTCGAGCTGGGCGAGCCGAAGGATTACGGCCGCATCGAATACGCCTATCACCTGATGGCCAAGGCGGCCGGCATCGACATGACGGAATGCCGCCTGCTGGAGGAAAACGGCCGCGCGCATTTCATGACCCGGCGTTTCGACCGCGTCGACGGCGAGAAGCTGCATCTGCAATCGCTGTGCGGCATCGCGCACTACGACTTCAACGCAGCCGGCGCCTACAGCTACGAGCAGGCCTTTGCCGTCATGCGCCGGCTGCGTCTCAGCAAGGCCGAGGCCGTGCAGCAGTACCGGCGCATGCTGTTCAACGTCATGGCCCGCAATCTCGACGACCACACCAAGAACATCGCCTTCCTGATGGGGCCGGACGGCAAATGGAAACTGTCGCCGGCCTACGACGTGATCTATTCCCACAACCCGGCCGGCCAATGGACCAACCAGCATCAGATGAGCCTGAACGGCAAGCGCGACGATTTCACCCGGGCGGACCTGCTCGCCGTCGCCGAATCGATCGGCCTGCCGAAACCCGATGTCGTCATCGGCGAGATACGCCACGCCGTCGAACGCTGGCCGGAATTCGCCGGACAGGCCGGCGTCGGCACCAGGACCGTCAAGGAAATCGCCGGCAATCATCGCCTGGTTTGAGCAGGCCGGAGCTGTCACCGCGCCGGCGGCTTGAACCGGCGACGCGCGCGAAACGACTTACGGTTGGTCCGGCGCCGGGTTATCCTGTCACCGGCATTGGAACGTGACGCCGATACCCGATACGGGCAGGTAAATAATCAACAAGGAGACAAGCCATGAACAACAGCAAGTTGATCAAACTGGCAGCCGCCGCGGCCCTGTTTCAGCTGCCGGTATCCGGGCACGCCGCCGCGCTGCCGGATCTGGCGGCCACCGACCTCGGCGTGAATGCGGAGTGCCAGGTCGTCGTGAAGGTCAGGAACAACGGCCCGGGTGTCGTACCCGACGCCGCTTTCGCGCTGAGCCCACCGGGCAGTTCCGTGCAGATGTACAAGGACAACCAGCCCTGGGGCGGCATCGTGCTCGGGGGGATCGACCCGCAGAAGCACCTCAAGCCGGCGGGCGGCACGCTGACCCATACATGGTTCCCCGGAGCGGCGAACCTGAAGCTTCCGTCCGGCACGCATAGCGTGCGCGTGGTCGTGGACAACAACAACGTCGTCAAAGAAGGCAACGAACAGAACAACACGCTCACCCGGCGGCTGACCTGCCGCCAACCGCTGCCCGACCTGGTGCCGATCAAGCTCGGCCTGAACGCCGCCTGCCAGATCGTCGTCACCCTGAAAAACAACGGCCCCGGCGCCGTGCCTGCCGCGGCCTACGGCACAAACCCGCCCGGCAGCTCCGTGCAGATGTACAGCGACAACCAGCCGTGGGGCGGAATCGTGCTGATCGGTGTCGATCCGCAGAAACAGCTCGTGCCGGCCGGCGGGACGGTGACGCACACCTGGTTCCCGGGCGCGGCGAACCTCAAGCTCTCCCCGGGCACGCACTCGGTGAAGATCGTCGTCGACAAAAACAACGTCGTGGCCGAAGGCAACGAGCAGAACAACACGCTGGCGCAACGCCTGACCTGCGGCAAAATCGGCGGCCTGAAGGCACCGGAAAAGCTCGCGCCTGTCCGGCAGTAGCCTGCGCATCGGATTCGGCCTGGACGCCCCCGTTTCCCCGGCACCCCTTGGGGCATTGCGCCCGCGACGGGGAGTCGGGGGAATCGGGAATGCCGCCGCGGGAGCGAACGGGCGACTGCCGTCGCCCGCCATCCTCAGGCATCGCCGACCCCGTTCAGCCGGCGCGTGACCCAGCGGATGCCGGGATCGTCGGCATGCGGCTTGATCGCGAAGCCGAGACGCTGCACGAGCCCGAGCATGCCGGTGTTCTCGGTGAGCACCTCGCTCTCCATGGTCTCCAGCCCGCGGGCGCGGGCGATGGCCATGAGCTGGCTCATGAGATGGAAGCCGATGCCGCGGCGGCGCCATTCGTCGGCGACGACGATGGCGAACTCGCAGGACTTGCCGTCCGGCCCGGTCGCGTAGCGCGCCACGCCGACCTCGACCTCGCGGCCGTCCTGCTCGATCACCGCGATCAGCGCCATCTCCTGGTCGTAATCGATCTGGGTGAAGCGCACCAGCATCTCGCGATTGAGCTCGTGCAGCACGCGCATGAAGCGGAAGTACTTCGAGCGCGGCGACAGGCGCCGCACGAAGTCCTGCTCGATGCCACTGTCCTCGGGGCGGATCGGCCGGTACACGACCTCGGTGCCGTCGGACAACTGGCGGCGCTGAACCAGGTGGCTGGGGTAGGGATGGATCGCCATGTGCGCGTAGCGGCGCGCGCTCGGCGGCGGCTGCGCCACCGTCATGCGCGCGTCGACCGCGACGGCGTCGCGCTCATCGACGATCAGCGGGTTGATGTCCAGCTCGATGACCTCGGGCAGCTCGCAGACCAGCTCGGACACGCGTAACAGCACGTTCTCCAGCGCCTCGCGGTTGACCGCCGGCATGTGGCGGAAGTTGCCGAGCAGGCGGCTGACGCGGGTGCGCTCGATCATCTGCGCGGCGATCACCCGGTTGAGCGGCGGCAGGGAGACGAAGCGATCCTGCATCACCTCGACCGCGGTACCGCCGGCGCCGAAGCCGATCGCCGGGCCGAACACCGGGTCGCGCACCACGCCGACGATCAGCTCGCGGCCGTGCGGGCGGTCGTGCATCGGCTCGATGATCACGCCCTGGATCTTCGCCTCCGGCCGCTTGTCGCGCACCGCCGCCAGCAGGTCGTTATAGGTCGCCCGCACCGCCGCCGCGCTGCGGATGTTGAGCCGCACGCCCGAGACATCGGATTTGTGGGTGATGTCCGGCGAATGGATCTTCATCGCCACCGGAAAACCCAACGACTCGGCGACCACCAGCGCCTCGTTCGCCGAACCCGCCGCGATCGAGGTCAGCACCGGCACGCCGAAGGCCTTCAGCACCGCCTGGGTCTCGAGCGGCGTGAGCAGCGAGCGGCCCGCGCCCAGCGCCTCCTGGATGATCAGTTGCGCGCCCTCGCGATCGGGCTCGCTGCGCCGTCCGAGCGAGTCGGGCACCTGCATGAGCAGCTCCTGGTTGAGCCGGTAGCTGGCGAGATAGGAGAAGGCCTCGACCGAGGCCTCCGGCGTGTCGAAGTGCGCGATCTGCTGGCGATCGAAGAGCGCGCGCGCCTCGTCCACCTGGTGACCGCCCATCCAGCAGGTCAACACCGGCTTGGGGCCGGTCTTGGCCGCCTCGACCACCGTCTCGGCCGCCGCCAGCGGCCGCGTCATCGCCTGCGGCGTGAGCATGGCCAGCACACCGTCGACGTTCGGATCCGCGAGACACAGCTCCACGGCCCGCCGGTAGCGCTCCGGCCCGGCGTCGCCGAGCACGTCGACCGGGTTGCCGTGCGACCAATGCGGCGGCAGCGCCGCGTCCAGCGCCGCCAGCGTGTCCGGGCCGAGCCCGGCGACCGCGACCTGCATCTCGACCGCGTGGTCGGCGGCCATCACGCCCGGCCCGCCGCCGTTGGTGACGATCGCCAGGCGGTTGCCGTTGATGCGATACGGGCGGCTCGACAGGATCGCGGCGGCCGAGAACAGCTGCTCGAAGGTGTAGGCGCGCACCGCGCCGGCGCGGCGCAGCGCGGCATGAAACACGTCGTCGCCGCCGACCATGGCGCCGGTGTGCGAGACCGCCGCGCGCGAGCCCTCGGCGTGGCGGCCGGCCTTGACCACCACCACCGGCCGCAGGCGCGCGGCGATGCGCAGCCCGCTCAGGAAGCCGCGCGCGTTGCGCAGGCCCTCGACGTACAGCAGGATGCTGCGGGTCTGCGGGTCCAGCGCCAGATAGCTCAGCACGTCGCCGAAATCGACGTCGGCGGCGTCGCCGAGCGAGACGATCGCCGAGAAGCCGATGCCGTGCTGCTCCGCCCAGTCGAGCACCGCGGTGCACAGCGCGCCGGACTGCGACACGAAGGCCATGTGCCCGGTCAGCGCCTGGTTGTTGCTGAAGGTGGCGTTGAGCCCGAGCTCCGGGCGGATGATGCCCAGGCAGTTGGGGCCGACGATACGCATGCGAAGGCGCTGCGCGTGCTCGAGCAGCTCGGCCTCGAGCCGCTCGCCCTCGGCGCCGCTCTCACCGAAGCCGGCCGACAGGATCACCGCCGCGCGCACCCCGGCCTCGCCGCAGCGGCGCACGATCTCCGGCACGCCGCGCGCCGGCGTCGCGATCACCGCCAGATCGACGGCATGGCCGAGATGCTCGATGTCGGGGTGACAGGGCCGGCCCTGGACGCTCTCGTACTTGGGGTTGATGGCGTGCAGCTCGCCGCGGAAACCCGCCTCCAGCAGGTTGCGGAACACCACCGTGCCGACGGCGTCGGCGCGCGCGCTCGCTCCGAACACGGCGATGGAACGCGGCGCGAACAACCGATCGAGGTAATGAGCGCCCATGCGACGGTCCCTCGTGCCTGTGGAGTGGCGCTATAATACGCGCACCCGCCCGAAATGGTAACCCGCATGACGGTCGCCCTGATCTCGCATCCCGATTGCCTGCGCCACGACATGGGGCCGGTGCATCCGGAGAGTCCGGGCCGCTTGTGGGCGATCGAGGACCAACTCATCGCCTCGCGCCTGGAGTCGGTGCTGCGCCGCTACGACGCGCCGCTGGCGACACGCGCCCAGCTCGAGCGCGTGCACGACGCGCACTATGTCGATACCGTGTTCGCGGCATCGCCGCTCGACGGGACCGTCACGATCGCCGCCGAGACGCTGATGGGCCCGCACACCCTCAATGCCGCGCTGCGCGCCGCCGGCGCCGCGGCGCTGGGCGTGGACCTGGTGCTGCGCGACGAGGCCGGCGCGGTATTCTGCAGTGTGCGCCCGCCCGGCCACCACGCCGGGCGCGGCAGCGCGATGGGCGGCTGTTTCTTCAACAACGTCGCGGTCGGCGCCGCCCACGCGCTGGCGACGCACGATGTCGCGCGCGTCGCGATCGTCGATTTCGACGTGCACCACGGCAACGGCACCGAGGAGATCTTCCGCGACGAGCCGCGCGTGCTGCTCTGCTCGAGCTTTCAGCATCCTTACTATCCCTACGACGACTACCTCGCCGACAGCGATCACATCGTCAACGTCCCGCTGCCGGCCGGCACCGGCGGCCAGCGATTCCGGGAGGCGTTGCGCGAACGCTGGCTGCCGGCGCTCGACGCGTTCCGCCCACAGCTGCTGCTGGTTTCGGCCGGCTTCGACGCCCACTACGAGGACGACATTGGCCAGCTCACCCTCGACGAAACCGATTTCCACTGGATTGCCCGGCAACTCAAGACCGTCGCCGACCGCCACGCCGGCGGCCGCGTGGTCTCGGTATTGGAAGGCGGCTACGACCTGCACGCCCTCGGCCGCTCGGTGGTCGCGCATATCCAGGGGTTGATCGACGGCGCGACCGGCTAGCATCGCCGCGTTCGACGCCGCCATAGCGGAATGCGCCTGCACCAGCGCAGGGCGGGACGGCCCCGCCGATCCCAGGCGTGGTGCAGCGCCAGGCCACAGCCCGCGACTAGACATCTGGTTTTGTTGAGATTTCCTGAGTGGCACAGCGGTTGCAGATGTCAACGGCGCATGGGCGACACCGAAACAACGAAACCACTCCGTGTGCTGCTGGTGGACGACGATGCGGGGCGGGCCGCGCAGGTCACGGCGGCGCTGCATGCCGCCGGGTATACGGTGATGGCGCATGTCGATTCGGCCGCCGATCTGCTCGCCCGCGTGCAGCAACACCGGCCGGACGTGATCGTCATCGACCGCAACTCGCCGGACCGCGACACGCTCGAGCATATCTGCGTGGTGACGCGCGACGATCCGCGCCCGGTGGTGCTGTTCACCGACGACGGCGACCGCAAGCGGATCCGCGACGCCGTCCGGGCCGGGGTCAGCGCCTACGTGGTCGGCGGGCTGTCGGCCGGGCGCCTGCGGCCGGTGCTGGAGGTGGCGATGGCGCGCTTCGACGAACATCAGGCGCTGCGCCGGGAACTGGACAAGGCCAGGTCCACCCTGGCCGAGCGCAAGCGCATCGAAAAGGCCAAGGGCATAGTCATGCAGCAGGGCCGCTGCAACGAGGAGGAGGCCTACGCAAGGTTGCGCAAGCTGGCGATGGAGCGCAACCGGCGGCTGGCGGAAGTCGCCAACGACGTGATCGCGATGGCGAAGGTGTTGACGTAAGGATTCTTCGACCCGGCACAGCCCAACGGCGGGCGGTACCGGGTCAGGCAGGGCTCGGCGAGTCGCAGTGACTGGCCGCGGACAACGGCGTCCGATTCTGCGGGGACTTCCCCGCGGGACGGACGCCATTTTTTTGACCAAACAGAAGGCAAGCATGAAAGACGACGATCGCAAGGCAAAGGCTTCGGCAGCGGCGGGCGTTACGCGCCGCGACTTCCTCAAGGCCGGCGCGGCCGCCAGCCTCGGCGCCACCGGGCTGGTGCCGGCCGGGGTGCGCAACGCCGCCTGGGCGGCCGGCTCGGACGCGCCGGAAAAGCCGGAGGTGAAGATCGGCTTCATCCCGCTCACCGACTGCGCCTCGGTGGTGATGGCGGCCGAGCTTGGCATCGACAAGAAATACGGAATCAAGATCACCCCGTCGAAGGAGGCCAGCTGGGCCGGCGTGCGCGATAAGCTCGTGAACGGCGAGCTCGACGCCGCGCATGTGCTCTATGGCCTGATCTACGGCGTCCAACTCGGGGTCGGCGGACCGAAGAAGGACATGGCGGTGCTGATGAGCATCAACAACAACGGCCAGGCGATCTCGCTCTCGAACAAACTCAAGGAGAAGGGCGTTACCGACGGGGCGACGCTCAAGAAGCTGATCGACAGCGAGAAGCGCGACTGCACCTTCGCCCAGACCTTCCCGACCAGTACCCATGCCATGTGGCTGTACTACTGGCTGGCGGCGCATGGCATCCATCCGTTCAACGACGTCAAGGCCATCGTGGTGCCGCCGCCGCAGATGGTGGCCAACATGCGGGTCGGCAACATGGACGGATGCTGCGTGGGCGAGCCGTGGAACGCGCGCGCGATATTCGACGGGATCGGGTTCACGGTGGCCACCAGCCAGGACATCTGGAAGGACCACCCGGAGAAGGTGCTCGGCGCCTCGCTCGAGTTCGTGAAGAAGTATCCGAACACCGCGCGCGCCATGACCGCGGCCGTGCTCGAGGCCTCGAAGTACATCGACACCCTGGCCAATCGGCCAAAGGTGTCGCGGGTGATCGCCGCCAAGTCGTACGTCAACACCGACATCAGCGTGATCGAGGGGCGCATGAAGGGCGAATACGAGAACGGCCTCGGCCGGAAGTGGAAGGATCCCAACTACATGAAGTTCTACAACGACGGCAAGGTGAACTTTCCCTATCTCTCGGACGGCATGTGGTTCCTCACCCAGCACAAGCGCTGGGGCCTGCTCAAGGAGGACGTGGACTACCTCGCGGTGGCGAAGTCGGTCAACCAGATCGAGCTCTACAAGCAGGCCGCGGCCGCCGCCAAGGTGCCGGTGCCGGCGAGCCTCATGCGCAGCGCCAAGTTGATCGATGGCGTGGTGTGGAACGGAACCAACCCCCAGGCCTACGCCGCGGGATTCCAGGTCAAGGTCTGACGGAGGCAAACCATGGGCGTCGTGGCAATCAAGAAGAGATCGGCAGCCAAGCCGGGCGCGGACCCAAGTCCCGCCGCCGTCATCCCGCCGGCACCGCCGGCCGCGGCCGGCGATGCCGGCCCGTGGCGCACGCGGCTGGCCGAAGCCGCGGTGACGGCGGATCGTCGCGGCCAAGGGCACCACCACGGTGGTGGTGACGCACGACGTCGACGAGGCCGTGCTGCTCTCGGACCGGATCGTGATGATGACCAACGGCGGTCAAAGCGGGGGGG
>DASWHF010000042.1:0-28009 GCA_036393295.1 Acidiferrobacterales bacterium | reverse complement strand
TCGCCTGGCGTGAGCTGCCGGGGCCGAGCGGCGAGCGCAACCGCTTGGGGCTGCACGGTCGCGGCGTGTTCCTGGCCTTGAGCCCGTGGAATTTCCCGCTGGCGATCTTCGCCGGCCAGGTGCTGGCGGCGCTCGCCGCCGGAAACAGCGTGCTCGCCAAGCCGGCGCGCCAGACGCCCGGCAGCGCCGCGCTGGCGGTCGAGGTTCTGCACGCGGCCGGCGTGCCGGAGGCGGCGCTGCAGTTCCTCCCCGGCAGCGGCGCGACGATCGGCGATGCCGTGCTCGGCGACACGCGCCTGTCGGGCGTGGTGTTCACCGGCTCGACCGAAACCGCGCAGGCGATTCACCGGCGCCTGGCGGCGCGCGACGGCGCGATCGTCCCGCTGATCGCCGAGACCGGCGGCCAGAACTGCATGATCGCCGACAGTTCGGCGCTGCCCGAGCAGCTGGTCGCGGACGTGCTGGCCTCGGCCTTCAACAGCGCCGGCCAGCGCTGCTCGGCGCTGCGCGTGCTGTTCGTGCAGGCGGACATCGCGCCGCGCGTGATCGATCTGTTGTGCGGCGCGATGGCCGAGCTGCGCGTCGGCGACCCGGCCTGGCTGTCCACCGATGTCGGGCCGGTGATCGACGCGGCCGCGCAGTCCACGCTGAACGCGCACATCGCGCGCATGGACCGCGCCGCGCGGCGCCTGTATCAGACGCCGCTGCCGGCCGACACCGCGGCCGGGAGCTTTGTCGCGCCGACCGCCTTCGCCATCGACCGCTTGAGCCTGCTGGAACGCGAGGTGTTCGGGCCGGTGCTGCACGTCGTCACCTGGCAGGCCGACCGGCTCGACGCCGTCATCGAGGCGATCAACGCCACCGGTTACGGCCTCACGCTCGGCATCCACAGCCGCATCGAGGCCACCGCGGCCTATATCGCCGCGCGCGTGCGCGCCGGCAACGTCTACGTCAACCGCAACATGATCGGCGCGGTGGTCGGCGTGCAGCCGTTCGGCGGCGAGGGCCTGTCCGGCACCGGCCCCAAGGCCGGCGGACCGTTTTACCTGCCGCGTTTCGCGGTCGAGCGCACGCTGACCGAGAACATCGCCGCGCTCGGCGGCAACCCGGCGCTGCTCGCGTTGCCGGACGAACCGGGACAAGCGGGCGGAAATGACGCACAATAGACTCCCCGCACGGCAATGACCGCAGGTTTCATATCGGCACCATGGCAGACCTGACCGACTCCGCACCCAAGGCGATTCATCTCACGGACTACCGGCCGCCCGATTATCTGATCGAGACGGTCGCGCTGCGCTTCGACCTCGACGCGGCGCGCACCCGCGTGCACGCGCGCCTCACGGTCGCGGCCAACCCCGCGGCCGGCGGCGGCGTGCGGCCGCTCAGGCTGAACGGCGACGGTCCGACCCTGCTGTCGGTGGCCATCGACGGAAGAAAGCTCGATACCGGCGAGTACCGGCTCGATGCCGAATTCCTGACCCTGCCGGATCCGCCGGCGCGCTGCGTGCTCGACATCGAGACCGAGATCCATCCCCAGGACAACACCGCGCTCGAGGGGCTGTACGTATCGAGCGGCAATTTCTGCACCCAGTGCGAGGCGGAAGGGTTCCGCCGCATGACGTTTTTCCCCGACCGCCCGGACGTGATGGCGCGTTACACCACGACGCTCGTCGCCGACAAGGCCAGCTACCCGGTGCTGCTGTCGAACGGCAACCTCGTGCATGCCGAGGACCTGCCGGACGGCCGGCACCTCGCGACCTGGGAGGACCCGTTCCCGAAGCCGAGCTATCTGTTCGCGCTGGTGGCGGGGGATCTGGCGCGCATCGAGGACGAGTTCGTCACGCGCTCGGGACGGAAGGTGGCCCTGCACATGTTCGTCCAGCACCACAACACCGACAAGTGCGCCCACGCCATGGCCGCGCTCAAGAAGGCGATGGCCTGGGACGAGCGGGTCTACGGCCGCGAGTACGATCTCGACGTCTACATGATCGTGGCGGTCGACGATTTCAACATGGGTGCCATGGAGAACAAGGGCCTCAACGTGTTCAATTCGAAATACGTCCTGGCCCGTCCCGACACCGCCACCGACGCCGACTACGTGGCGATCGAGGGCGTGATCGGCCACGAGTACTTCCACAACTGGTCCGGCAACCGCGTCACCTGCCGCGACTGGTTCCAGCTGAGCCTCAAGGAAGGCTTCACGGTGTTCCGCGACCAGGAGTTCAGCGCCGACATGGGCTCGCGCGGCGTCAAGCGCATCCAGGACGTCAATGTGCTGCGCTCCCACCAGTTCCGCGAGGACGCCGGGCCGATGGCGCATCCGGTGCGGCCCGAGTCCTATGTCGAGATCAACAACTTCTACACCCTGACGGTCTACAACAAGGGCGCCGAGCTGGTGCGCATGCTGCACCACCTGCTCGGCCCGGCGGGCTTCCGCAAGGGGACGGACCTGTACTTCGACCGTCATGACGGCCAGGCGGTGACCACCGACGACTTCGTGCGCGCCCTCGAGCACGCCAACGGCGCCGACCTCGCCCAGTTCCGGCGCTGGTACAGCCAGGCCGGCACGCCGGTGCTGACGGTGACGCGCGACTACGACGCGCAGGCGCGCCGCTACGCGCTCACGGTGCGCCAGAGCTGCCCGCCGACCCCGCAGCAGCCACACAAGGAACCGTTCCACATCCCGCTGGCCGTCGGCCTGCTCGACCCCGAGGGCGTCGACCTGCCGCTCAAGCTCGAAGGCGAGGCGCGCGCCGTGACCGGCACGCGCGTGCTGGCGGTGCGGGCGGCCGAGGAGCGCTTCGTGTTCGAGGACGTGCCGCGTCCGCCGGTGCCGTCGCTGCTCAGAGGCTTCTCGGCGCCGGTCAGGCTCGAGATCGATCTCAGCGACGACGAGCGCGGTTTTCTCATGGCGCACGACAGCGATCCGTTCAATCGCTGGGAGGCCGGCCAACAGCTGGCGGTGAAGCTGATCCTCGCGCGCATCGCCGGCGCGGCGACGGCCGTGCCGGCGGCGTTCGTCGACGCCTTCCGCAAGACGCTGGCGAGCGAATCGCTCGATGCCGAGATGAAGTCCCAGGTCCTGAGCCTGCCGGGCGAGGGCTATGTCGGCGAGTTCATGGCGGCGATCGATCCGGTCGCGGTCCACGATGCGCGTCAGTGGCTCAAGCGCGAGCTGGCGCGCGCGCTGCGCGACGACTGGCTGGCGGTCCACGCGTCACATCACGACGCCGGCCCTTACCGGGTCGACCCCCCGTCCATCGGCCGGCGCGCCCTGAAGAACCTGAGCCTCGCTTATCTCATGGAGCTCGGGCAACCCGAGACGGTCATGCGCTGCGTTGCGCAGTACCAGGCGGCGGCCAACATGACCGACGCGCTGGCGGCGCTCGGTTGTCTCGCGCACAGCGATGCCCCGCAACGCGAGCGCGCGCTCGCGGATTTCCACGACCGCTGGCACGGCGATCCGCTGGTGATGGACAAGTGGCTCGCCATCCAGGCCGGCTCGCGCCGTCCCGATACGCTCGAACGCGTGCGGCGGCTCACGGCGCACCCGGTATTCAATATCAGGAACCCCAACAAGGTGCGCGCCCTGATCGGCGCGTTCGCCCAGGGCAATCCGGCGCGCTTCCACGAGCCGGGCGGAGCCGGCTACGCCTTCCTGACCGAATATGTGTTGAAGCTCGACCCGATGAATCCGCAGGTTGCGGCCCGCCTGGTCAACGGATTGAGTCAGTGGCGCCGCTACGTCGCGCCGCAGCGCGATCTCATGCGCGCCCAGCTCGAGCGCCTGCGCGCCCAGCCCAAACTGTCACGCGACGTGTTCGAGATCGTGGACAAGAGTCTGGCGGACATGCCTTGATGTCGAAAGCGGCGAACAGGCTCGGCAGCCCAAGGCAAGGGCGCAAGGAAAAAATAAAATGGGTAGGGTGGGGCCTTGCCCCACCGTGGCGGCGTGTGGTGCCGTGAAGATTGTTTTGGCGGGGCAAGGCCCCGCCCTGCATTTTGTTGTTGTTCCGCGTTTTCTTTGCACCTTTGCGTTGAGTCGCTAATCAAAATACGTTTCCGCGCATCCCGGCCTCGGCCAGCAGGTACATCGCCGCGCTCCAGGACTGGCCGGGCATGCCCAGCGGCTCGCCGGTCCGGCCGTGGAACCACTCGTTGAATTCCCAATCATTGGCACGATTGAGCCGGGCGAGCGCGACCAGCGCGGCGCGGGCCGCGGGTGCGTCGCCTTGCGCGGCCAGCGCCAGCACCCAGAAGCCGCCGATCAGCGGCCAGATGCCGCCGTTGTGGTACTGCCATGCGTAGTTCTGGTCGTGGCGCTCCATGTACAGCCGCCACTGCGGATGATCGGGCGCGATCGGCGCGCACACCGCGCGCGCCGGATAGGGGCGATCGACGCCGGCGGTCACGAGCGCGTCGAGGATGTTGCGGGCCGGCTGCTCGGTGGCCAGCCCGACCAGCACCGCCAGCAGATTGCCGAGCACGTCGCCTTCCTCGCCCCAGAAGGAGAAGTTGACGAAGCTCAGGTAGAGCTTGGTGTCGCGCGACCGGTTGCGCACGTAGTCGCGCAGCAGCCGCAGGCGCCGGTAGTTGGGCACGTGGCGCGAGAACGGGTAGAACAGGTGGTTGAAGTGATAGAGCGTGTCGGCCTGGTGCGGCAGGCCGTAGCGCCGTTTGACGTGATACCACAGCGCGTTGCTGTACAGCACGAAGCCGGAGCGCGGCATGACATCGGCCCAGTCGCTGGCCTCGTTCTGCTGCAGCAGGTAGAGGCGCGGGTGCTCCTGGCAGCCGAGCCAGGTCAGCGCCCGCTCGACGTTGGCGTCGAGCTTCCTGTCATAGCCGGGATCGGGCGCATGGCGCTTGAGGAACTCGGCGGCGATCAGCCACCACAGGGTGGCGTCGATGCAGCCGAGATACCAGAAGTCGGAATCCGCCTGCTCGGGATCGACGAATTTCGGGATCTGGCCGTTGTCGGCCTGATGGTCGGCGAGCGTGAGCAGCGCGGCGCGCGCGCCGCCGACCAGGTCCGCGTCGCGGGACAAACCCATTGCCAACGCGCAGACGCCGGCGTCGCGCGCGAACAGCCGGGTGTAGTGCCGCTCCTCGGCGTGCGCCGTGCGGCGCGCCGCCAGGATGCCGTGTGGCGTGAGATTGGCACGCAGCACGTCGAGCGCACGGTCGTGGGCCTGCGTCAGCAGTTGTTGTTCGGTGTCGGGGGACGGCGGATCGATGGGCATGTTCGAGTCGTTCCGGCGCGCCGCGCCGGGTTCCGCGACGACCGGCGGGACTCTAGCACATTGTGGTGTAAAATCTAAATCAGTAGCAAGTAGCAAGTGGCAAGGATGACAGCCCAGCTATATTTTCACTTGCCACTTGCCACTTGCCACTTGCTACTGATCATCTGGCGCCGCACGTCCGCCTCCTCCCTTACCGCAAGCACCAGAACTTCACGCCCTGGGCGCGCAGGAACTCTTCGGCCCGGGCCCCGTGCAGCATCGCCAGGGTGGCGAGGATGCCGGCCTCGGTGCAGGTCGCCGCGACCGTGGTGACCGAGCGCGGCGCGTCGCGCACCGGCCAGCCGCTGCGCGGATCGAGGATATGCGAATAGCGCACACCGTTCTTGAGCAGGAAGCGCCGCGCGTCGCCGCTGGTCGCCATGCCACCGCGCTCCAGCTCGAACTCCCGGACGCTCGCGCGCGGCGCGTTGATCTCGATTGCGGACGGTGCGGGGTCTTCCAGTCCGATCACCCAGGCGCGGCCGTCGCGGCGCGGGCCGCTGGCGTAGAGATCGCCGCCGAAATTGATCAGCACGCTGGCCGGCGAGCGCCGGCGCAGCAGCAGCGCGGCGCGGTCCACGGCGTACTCCTTGCCGATGCCGCCGAGGTCGATCTCCATGCCGGCCGGCAGCCGGATGACCGGCCGCTGCCAGGCCAGCTTGGTCCAGCCCACGCGCGGCAGCAGCGCCGCGACCGCCTGCGGCGTCGGCACGCGGTCGCTGCCGTCGAAGCGCCACGCCGCACGCAGCACGCCGGAGGTGACGTCGAACAGGCCGTCGCTCAGGGCGTGGCACTGGCCGGCATAGTCGAGCAGGCAGGCGGTCTCGTCGTCGACGGTCAGCGGTTCGCCGTTCGAATGGTTGATGCGGTGGACGATGCTGTCGTCGCGATATCGGCTGAACTTGGCCTCGACACGCAGGGCCTCGTCGCGCGCCACCGCGAGCAGCGCCGCGGCCTGCGCGCGCGCGTCGACGTCCATGAGCAGCTCGCAGGGGCTGGCCATGGCGTGGAAGCGGCCGATCCAGTAACCGTCGGCCCGGCTGAGCGATGCGTCCGGCATGGGTCTTCCCCGGCGCGGTGCGCACTGCCGCGCGTCACGCCGGAGCAAGATACCGGCCTTCACCAGAGAAAGGAATAGCTCAACTGGAAGATCACGGCGTCGACAGTCGGGTACAGATCCTGGTTGCGGGTGACGCCGATCGCCTCGGCCGGCCGGCCCTCGCCCGACTGCTGCATGACCTCCAGTCGCACGCCGAACTCGCGGTTGCGCGCCAGCGCCACGCCGTACTTGACGCCGAACGTGGTCGTGGTCATGTCGCCCAGGCGGTAGTCGGCGCTGGCGAACTCCGGGGTCTGGCCGTCGATCAGGAAGTAACGGTAAAAGTCGGCGGCGTTCTGCTTGGCATAGCGCAGGTGCGGCTGCAGATAGTGGCCGCCGCCGAGCTCCCAGCGGTAACGCAGATCGACCGTGTGCGCCTGGACGCCCCAATCGTCCCGGTAGTAGCGGTAGACCGTGGTCAGGACGTCCTCGCTGAACTGGTGCCGGGTCTTCCAGTACAGGGACTGGCGCGTGCGGCTGTCCGGGCGCTTCTCGTAGAGATAGGGGGTCGCCGCGAGCACGCCGGTCGCGCCGTCAACGACGCTCAGGAGCTTGTAGGGATCGGTCAGGTAACCGTCGTCCTTGCCGAAGCTGTAGTTGAACTGCATGAGCGTCTTGCGGTCGATCACCTGCGTCCAGCCGAGCAGCAGCTCGGTGACATTCTTGCCCTCGCTGTCGCTCAGGGTCTGCTTGGGCGCGCCGACGCTGGTCGGCACCGCGCTCAGGCCCAGCGGCGCCCCGCCGACCGGATCCACGGTGTCGGCGTTGTAGGACAGCCCGCCGCTGATCGTGGTGTTGCGGTTGTTGAAGTCCCGCGCCAGGGTCGCGGACACGCCGACCGAGGTGTAGTCGTACTCCTTCGAGCCGTTGAAGCCGAATACGCCGCGCAGCGTCCGGGTCAACGGTTTCTCCCACTCGGCGTTGAGGGCGAAGCGCGTGTCGAGGAAGCTCGGATCGAGCGGCGTCCGGTTGGCCGGCGTGGTATAGGTGCGCTCGCCGGACGGCGAGGTGAAGGTCTGCGGCGCGTCGGTCGGGATCGCGCCGTTCGCCGAGGAGCCGGTCAGGCTGTCGATCACGATGCGCAGGTTGACGTACTCGTCGTCGCCGAGCGGCTTGCGCGCGCGGATCACCGGTTCCGCGGCGCTCACCCGGTCGGACTCGGAGTAGTACAGCAAGGCGGTGTCGAACTCCCAGGGCTGGGCGTCGGCGGCCTGAGCCGGTTGCGGCAGGCCGGTGATGACCGACCAGGTCGCGGCCGTGAGCGCCGCGCGGATCGGGCGCGGTTTCTTCAGTTGCATCCGCACCCCCCGCCGCCGACGCCGCTGCCGCCGCTCGCGCCTTCCTTGCTGTAGTAGATGTGCTCGTCGAGGTAGCTGTCGAGCGGATAGGGATCGAGCTGCATCTTTTGCTGGGCGAGCACGTCGCGGTCCCAGGGTTGAACACGGTTGAGGCTGCAGCCGGCGAGCGTGCACAGACTCGCGAGCAGCATGCCGGCCAGGGCGATACGCATGATGAGTGGTTCCTCGGAATGGATCAGTCGGTGAGCAGCGTGCGGATCCTGGTTTCCAGCTCGGCCTTGTCCTGCTCGCGGAAGCCGACGTGCACGGCGTGGACATTGCCCTCGCGGTCGATCAGGTAGGAGCTGGGCATGCCCTTGACCTGCATGGCGCCGGCCGCGGCCCCGGCCGGGTCGTAGGCGATGGTGAAGCGCGCCGGGTATTGGCGCAGAAAACTGTCGACGGCCGCAGGTTCCTTGTCGACGCTGACCGCCACGATGACCAGGCCGCGGTCGCCGTAGCGCGATTGCATCTCGTTCATCCACGGGAAGGAGCTGCGGCAGGGGCCGCACCACGACGCCCAGTAGTCGAGATACACGACCTTGCCGCGCAGGCTGGCGAGCGGCAGCACGCCTTGCCGGGTCGTGAGCGCGAGCTCGGGGGCCGAGCCGGCGGGAGCGGGCGGCGTCCAGCCGGCCAGGGCGCCGACCGCCACGGCCAGCGCAAGGCGATACACAGATGCGAGCTGCACGGGTCCTCCCGAATTCCGGAACGTTCCGCTGACTCTAGGTGCGCAAACTTAAACGCGCCTTAAGGGCCGACGAGTGGTCGTGACGGGCGGCCTTGAGGCGCGGGCGGCGATGGCGGCCGCGGCGGGATCGGCCCCGGCCGTGACCGCCGCATCCGCTATTTCAAATTTCACGTCGGACGTTTATAACTACGCCATGCGATTGCTGCTGGTGGAAGACGACGAGCTCCTGGGTGACGCGCTGCGCGTGACGCTCGGCCAGGAAGGGTACGACGTCGTCTGGGTCACCGACGGCATCGCCGCCGAGCGCGCGCTGTTGGGCGGCGGCGTCGAGGCGGTGGTGCTGGATCTCGGTCTGCCGTACAAGGACGGGCTCGAGGTGCTGCGCGCGCTGCGCGCCCGCGGCGGCGCGATCCCGGTGCTGGTGCTGACGGCGCGCGACGCGGTGGCCGAGCGCGTCGAGGGGCTCGACACCGGCGCCGACGATTACCTGGTCAAGCCCTTCGACATGGACGAGCTGCTGGCGCGGCTGCGCGCGCTGCTGCGCCGTGCCGGCGGGCGCGTGACGCCGGTGCTGCGCCACGGCGACATCCTGCTCGATCCGACCGCGCACACCGTCGCGCTGAACGACCGGCCGGTGGAGCTGACCCGCAGCGAATTCGTGATCCTCAAGACCCTGCTCGAGAACGCCGGCAAGGTGGTGTCGCGTCCCAGGCTCGAGGCCGAGCTGTACGGCCCGGTGCCGGACGTGGACAGCAACGCCGTCGAGGTCTATGTCCATCACCTGCGCAAGAAGTTCGGCAACGAGCTGATCCGCACCCTGCGCGGCGTCGGCTATCTGATCGCCAAACCCAAACCGTGACCTCGCTGCGGCGCCGGCTGCTGGCCATCTTCCTTGCGCTGTTCACGCTCGCCTGGGGCGCGATGATGGTGGCGAGCTTTTTCAGCGCCCGGCACGAGGTCGAGGAGCTGTTCGATGCCGAGCTCGCGCAGTCGGCGCGCGTGCTGATGGGCCTGGTGGTGCACGAGCTGGTCGAGGAGCGGGAGGATGCCGCGACGCTGCAGGAGGAGATCCTCGGCACCCGGGCCGGGCACGACTACCAGGAGAAGATCGCGTTTCAGCTGTGGCGCGGCGCGGACCTGTTGCTGCGCTCGCCCAACGCGCCGGAGCGGCGTTTCACGTCCGGCGAGGGTTTCCACGACGTTACGATCGACGATCGGGACTGGCGGGTCTACGTCACGTCGACGGCCGGCGATTTCAACCTGCAGGTGGGCGAGCGCCACGACATACGCAACGAGTTGATCCACGAGCTCCTGGTGCAGATGATGTGGCCGGCGCTGCTGATCCTGCCGCTGCTGGCGGGGCTGACCTGGACCGGCATCGGGCGCGGCCTGCGGCCCTTGCGGCGCGTCACCGAGGAGATCGGCCAGCGCTCGCATCAGTTGCTGGATCCGCTCAAGATCGAGGACGCGCCCGACGAGGTCCGCCCGCTGGTCGTCGCGCTCAACGATCTGCTGGCGCGCCTGGCGGCCGCCTTCGAGCGCGAGCGGCGTTTCACCGCCAACGCCGCCCACGAGCTGCGCACGCCGCTCGCCGGGCTCAAGGCCCAGGCGCAGGTCGCGCTGCGCGCGAACCAGGACGGCGAGCGGCGGCGCGCGGTGCTGCAGATTCTGCGCGGCGTGGACCGCGCCACGCACCTGGTGGAGCAGTTGCTGACCCTGGCGCGCGTCGATCCGGACGTCGCGGCGCGCGAGTTCACGCGGCTCGATCTCGGCCAGTTGTGCGCGCGCGTGGTCGGCGAGCTGGCGCCGGCGGCGGCCGCGCGGCATATCGATCTCGGGCTGGAATGCGCCGCGCCGCTCGAGCTCGACGGCGATGCGCGGGTGCTGCCGATCCTGGTGCGCAATCTGGTGGACAATGCGGTCCGCTACACGCCGGACGGCGGGCGGGTGACGGTCGCGGTGGCCCGCGAGGACGGCGCCGCGACGCTGTCGGTGACCGACTCCGGGCCGGGGATTCCGGCGGAGCTGCGCACGCGGGTGTTCGCGCGTTTCTACCGCCTGCCGGATGCGCCGGGCAGCGGTTGCGGCCTGGGGTTGTCGATCGTGCAGCGTATCGCCGAGCTGCACGGCGCGTCCGTGGAGCTCATGGACGCGCCGGGCGGTCGGGGACTGCGGGTGCGGGTGCGGTTCGCACCGGCGACTACTGGACCTTGATCAGCTCGATCTCGAAGACCAGGGTCTGGTTCGGGCCGATGTTGGCGCCGGCGCCGCGCGGACCGTAGGCGAGATTGGACGGGATATAGACCTCCCACTTCGATCCCTCCGGCATGAGCTTGAGTGCCTCCTGCCAGCCCGGGATGACGTTGGCCACCGGGAAGGTCGCGGGCTCGCCGCGGGTGATGGAGCTGTCGAACTCCTTGCCGTCGAGCAGCGTGCCGCGGTAGTGGGCGACGACGGTGTCGCTGGCCTTGGGCTTGCGGCCCTTGCCGGCGGTGATCACCTTGTACTGCAGGCCGCTGGCGAGCGTGGTGACGCCGTCCTTCTTCTTGTTCTCGGCGAGGAACTCGTCGCCGGTCTTCTGATTCTTGTCGGCCAGATCCTTGAACTCCTGGAAGCGCTGCTGCTGATAGGCCATCATCACGTTGCGCATCTCGTCTTCGGTGAGCTTGGGCTCGACGCCGCCGATCACGTCGCTCAGACCCTGGGCGACCAAGGCCGGGTCGACGTCGATGCCGTCCTCCTTGATCTTCATGCCGACCTGGTGGCCGATGGTGTAGCTGAGTTTCTGCTTGTCGTCCTGGGGGATGGCCGGCGACTGGCTGCAACCGGCGGCGGCCAGGGTGCCGATCAAGCCAAGAACCAGAATGCGGTGCTGCATAACGTCTCCTCGTAGATAGGTGGGTGGTGCCCGGGCCCGGTCAGGCTTCCAGATCGGGAATCAGACGGCTCTCCAGCCGGGCGATGGAATCCTTGAGCTGCAGCTTGCGCTTTTTCAGGCGCCGCAGCCGCAGCTGGTCAGTATACCCGTCCTGCGCCATGCGATCGATGGCGGTGTCGAGGTCGCGGTGCTCGGCGCGCAGCGCGGCGAGGCGCTCGCGCAGGACCGCTGGGTTGTCGTCGTCCATCGCTGATCGGGCGGGATGGTCATTGCCGGCCGCTAGCATAAACCAGCGGCGCCGTGCATGCGACGGGCCGGGCTCAGGAAGCCCGCTGGCGCGCGCCGGCCGCCGGTCGATCGCCACCGGCGGTCGCCAGGTCCTTCCAGCTGCGCGCGGCGAGGGCCGCATCGATCGCCGCCTCGACGGTGTTCAGCAGCTCCTCGACCGGCGCGTCGGCGGGCAGCTGGGCGGCGAGCGGGTCGGTGTCGCCGGCGCCGCCGCGCACCGCGTCCAGCAGCGCCTTGACCGGGACGGTCTCCGGCGGCTGCGCCGGCAGATAGCGCGGCGGCTCGTCGCCGGTGACGGCCAGCAGGCCGTGATGCTTGAGCGGAATGAGCAGGGTGTCGAGCACCGCGGCCGGCACCCCGAGGTGCTGCGCCAGGCGTTCGCCGGTCCAAGGGGGTAGGGCCTGGTAGTGATGGCGGCCGATCAGCGTCATGGCCAGCAGCGCCAGGTGCTCGCGCGTCCGGTGGCTCAGGCGCAGCTCGCGGCGGCGCGTGATCAGGTACTCGGGATGCTGGTGATAGAAGGCGATCGACGCGCCGATCAGCAGGATCAGCCAGCTCAGGTACAGCCAGATCATGAACATGATCAGGATCGCGAAGCCGGCGTAGATCGCCGTGTACTTGGTCGAGACCGCGATGAACGAGGCGAACAGCCAGCCGCCGGTCTCCCACAGCGCGCCGGCCACGATGCCGCCGACCAGCGCCGAGCCGAGGCGCACGCGCGTGTTCGGGATGAGCACGTAGACGAAGGTGAAGGCGGCGATCACCAGCACATAGGGCAGCAGCGTGCCGGCGAAGCCGACCAGCCGGCCGAGCACGGGATTGGCCAGCAAGGCCTCCACCACGCTGGCGCTCGCCAGCGTGCCGGTGATACCGATCGCCGAGAATATCAGCACCGGCCCGACCAGCAGCACGCTGAGGTACTGGCTGAACTGCTGGGCGAGCGGCCGCGCGCGTTGCACATGCCAGGTGTAGTTGAACGCGCGTTCGATCTTCTGCACCAGCGAGGTGACGGTGTAGATCAGCAGGCCGAGGCCGAGCGCCCCGAGCACGCCGACCTTGATGTTCTCGACGAAGCCGATCACCTGGGCGGTGATCTCCACGCCCTTGTCGCCGAGCGGCGCGAGAAAGCCGGCCAGCAACGGCTCGATCTGGTTGTGCACGCCGAAGGCCTTGAGCACCGAGAAGCTCAGGGCCAGCAGCGGCACCAGCGACAGCAGCGTGGTGTACACCAGGCTCATCGCCTGCAGCGTGAGCTGGCCGTCGTTGATGTCGCGCCCGACGCCGTAACCGATGCGTACCGCGCGGATGCCGGCGGCGCGCGGCCGGCTCATCGACGCCGGGTTCTGCTCCCACAGCGCGCGCTTGATCGACTGGATGACGCGTTCGATGGTGTTGGGCATCTCGCCTCCCCGGGTCGCCGTCCACGGTGCGCGCAGTCCACAAGACCCTGCGCCAATATAGCAGACATCCCTCCGGTGCACCCAGCACGGCCCGACGCAAAGGTGTCGCCGTGCCTTCACGGTTCAATGATCCGCAATCCATGTTAAGCTCCTGCGACCGTGGCAGTGCGCAGGAGCGCGGGAGGACGGCATGCAACTGGGCATCGTGGGACTGGGACGCATGGGCGGCAACATGGCGCGGCGGCTGCGGCGCGCCGAGATCCCGATCGTGGCGTACAACCGCAACGCCGAGGTCAGTGCCGCGCTCGCCGCCGAGACCGGCCTGACGCCGGTGGCCCGCCTCGCGGACCTGGTCGCGCGGCTTCAGCCGCCGCGCGCGGTCTGGACCATGCTGCCGGCCGGGGCGGTGACCGACGCGCATATCGACGAGCTGGTACCGCTGCTTGCCGCCGGCGACGTGCTGATCGACGGCGCCAACGGCCACTACCGCGATGCGGTCGCGCGCGGCGCGGCGCTGGCGCGCCGCGACATTCAGTTCGTCGACGCCGGCGTCTCCGGCGGTGTTTGGGGTCTGGACAACGGCTATTGCCTGATGCTCGGCGGCGAGCGCGCGGCGATCGGGCGCATCCGCCCGGCGATCGAGGCGTTGGCGCCGGCCGCCGACCGCGGCTGGGTGCACTGCGGCCCGGCCGGCAGCGGCCACTTCGTCAAGATGATCCACAACGGCATCGAGTACGGCATGATGCAGGCGATGGCCGAGGGTTTCGCACTCATGCAGGCCAAGGGCGAATTCGACCTGGACCTCGCCGCCATCGCCGAGACCTGGCGGCACGGCAGCGTGGTGCGCTCCTGGCTGCTCGACCTGACCGCCGATTTCCTGAAGGACGACCCGGCGCTGGCCGCGATCGCGCCGCAGGTCGTCGATTCCGGCGAGGGGCGCTGGACCGTGCAGGAGGCCGTCGACCTCGGTGTGCCGGCGCCGGTCATCGCGCTGTCGCTCATGACGCGTTTCGCCAGCCAGGGCAAGGGCGACTACGCCGCGCGCGTGCTGGCGATGATGCGCAAGGGTTTCGGCGGCCACGCCGTGCGCAAGCAGGACTGACATGGACGGCGCCTGCCAGTTCGTCATCTTCGGCGCGACCGGCAATCTCGCCACCAGCAAGCTGCTGCCGGCGCTCTATCATCTCGACCACGCCGGGCGCCTGCCCGCCGACCTGCGCTTCTTCGCCTTCGCGCGCCGCGACTGGGACGACGCGCGCTGGCGCGAGCATATCGCGCGCTCGCTCACCGATCACGCCGGCGACGGACTGGACGATACGGTGCTGGCGCGCTTCAGCGAGCGCTTCCGCTATTTCCGCGGCGACCTCACCGACCGCGAGGCCTTCGTGCGCCTGGCCAAGGCGCTGGGCGAGGCCGAGGACGCCGCGCCGCGCGACACCATCTTCTACCTCGCCATCAAGCCCTCGGAGTTCGCCACCGTCATCAATCATCTCGGCGCCGCGGGCCTGAGCAAGGAGCGCGGCACGCACCGCGTGGTGATCGAAAAGCCGTTCGGCGACGACCTGGAGAGCGCGCTGCTGCTCAACCAGCTCCTGCACCGGCATTTCGAGGAGGAGCAGATCTTCCGCATCGACCACTACCTCGGCAAGGAGACGGTGCAGAACGTGCTGGTGTTCCGCTTCGCGAATCTGATGATCGAGCCGCTGTGGAACCGCAACTATATCGATCACGTGCAGATCTCGGTGTGCGAGGACCAGGGCATCGACGGCCGCGCGGACTACTACGATCGCGCCGGCGTGCTGCGCGACATGCTCCAGAACCACATGATGCAGCTTTTGACCTTCATCGCCATGGAGCCGCCGCCGGCGCTGGAGGCCGACGCGTTGCGCGACGAGAAGGTCAAGGTGCTGCGCTCGATCCGGCCGATCCCGCGCCAGGCGGTGCATTCCTACGCGCTGCGCGCCCAGTACGGGCCGGGGCGCATCGGCGGCCAGCCGGTGCCCGGCTACCAGGACGAGCCGGGGGTTGCCAAGGGCTCGGTCACCGAGACCTACGTGGCGGCCAAGTTCTACATCGACAACTGGCGCTGGCGCGGTGTGCCGTTCTATCTGCGCACCGGCAAGCGCCTGCCGCGCCAGACCTCGGGCATCTACATCCGCTTCCGGCATCCGCCGCAGCAACTGTTCCGCGAGACGCCGATCCAGAGCGTCGAGCCCAACTGGATTCTCTTGTGCCTGCAGCCGTCCGAATGCATGGAGGCCGAGATCCAGGTCAAGCAGCCGGGCCTCGAGATGCGCACGCGCACGACGCAGCTGATGGCCTCCTACCGCCAGCCGCACGAGCAGCGCCTCGAGGCCTACGAGACGCTGCTGCTCGACGTCATCCAGGGCGACCGCACCCTGTTTCTGCGCTTCGACGAGGTCGAGTGGGCCTGGCGCGTGGTCGATCCGATTCTCAAGGTGTGGACGATGGAACGTGAGTTCATCCACACCTATCCGGCCGGCACCTGGGGGCCGACCGAGGCCGGCCGGCTGTTCGACCGCGACGACCAGGATTGGCGCGAGCAATGACCGCGCAGGAGCTGCGCTGGCATCTGTACGCCGACAGCCTGCGCCTCGCCGAGCGTGCCGCGCGGGCGATCCTGGCGGCGGCGCGCGAGGCGATCGCGGCGCGCGGGCGGTTCCGCATCGTGTTGGCCGGCGGCACCACGCCGCGCGCCGTCTACGCGCGCCTCGCCGCCGCCGCCACCGACTGGCCGGCCTGGGAGATCTGGTTCGGCGACGAGCGCTGCCTGCCGGCCGCGGATGCCGGGCGCAACAACCGCATGGCCGCCGACGTCTGGCTCGACCGCGTGCCGATTCCTCCGGAGTCGGTCCACGCCATCCCGGCCGAGCAGGGCGCTGCGGCAGCGGCGGCCGCCTATGCGCGCGCGCTCGCGCCGCTGCCGGGGTTCGATCTGGTGCTGCTGGGTCTGGGCGAGGATGGCCATACCGCCGGCCTGTTTCCGGCGCGCGACTGGAACGGCGCGGCCGTGCTGGCGGTGGGCGATGCGCCCAAGCCGCCACCCGAGCGCGTTTCGCTCAGCGCCGCAACACTGTCGCGCGGCGCGCAGACCCTTTTTCTGGTGAGCGGTGACAGTAAACGTGACGCCGTCGCCGCCTGGCGCGCCGGCGCGGCGATTCCGGCGGCCGCGATCCGGCCGGCCGGCGGCGTCGACGTCCTGCTCGATCTGGCGGCGTGGCCGGGCACATGAGGGCGGTGATGCGGCGGCGCGCGGGCGCGGGCCTGCTTGCCGTCGGGGCAGGGCTCGTCGCGGCGCCGGCCGGCGCGGATGCGGCCTGCCCGGATCGCGCGCCGCAATATCTTGCGCTCGAAGCGGTGCGCGAGCGGCTCGACCTGCGCGGCGAGTCGCGCGCCCAGTATCTCGATCGGCGCTACGGCGCCGGGCGCTGGCGCAGCGGCGACGCTCGCCGGGTGCTGATCGAGCCGCCGGGCGACGACGGCCGGCTGACGCTGCGGGTCGCGCCCGGGGCGGGTGTTGAGCGCGCGGACCTGATCGTCGAGGCGCGTCTCGAGGTGATCACGGCGCAGGATCGGCGCACCCGGGTTTACGGCCACCGCGACCTGGCCGGCTATCCGCTGGCGGGCGACGCGCAGGCCACGATCAACGTGCCGTTGAGCGTTTTTCAGGCGCCGGGGGCGCTGGTGATCGCGCTGCACGTCGGCGCGGAGGCGCCGGCAGCCGCGATCGAGGTCGTCGAATGGCGGCACGACGCGCGCGCCTGCGAGGCGCCGTTCTATACCGAGGATCGCGCCACGGCGATACGCCTGAACCGCCGCGCCGGACCCTGACCCCGCGCGGTCGTATCATTGCGCGACCCAGGTCGATTTGCGATCATTCCCGCCCATGGAAAGACCGAGCATCAAGACCGCCATCCCCAAGCGCCGCTACAAGCTCGGCGAGTTCGTGGTGACGGTGCTGGGCGAGATCGAGACCGACGATCCGCGCCAGTACCAGTACATCGCCGCGGTGGTCGTCGAGGGCGACAAGGAGCCGGGGATATTCCTGACCGCCGAGCGCAATCGCGGCGCCGAGGCGCGCGACGGCTCGCACGCGCTGCGGCTGATCATGCGCGACGGCGCGCAGGCGATCGGCTCGTCCGACCGGTTCGGCGAAGAGGAGCAGTTCGCGAAGGCGGCGCTGGATATCGTGGTCAAGGTGCTGGGCCTGGACGACGAGGAGCCGTACCGGCTGATGTGAGGCGGGCGGCTCAGTCGCCGTTGCCGCCGTCGGAATCCTCGACCTTGCGCTTGCCGATTTTCTTGATCGGCACCACGACGTTTTTCGGAGGCTCATCGACGTAGTGCGGGCGGGCGCGCGACGGTTGGCCGCGTGCCTCGGCCATCTCGCGCTCGCGCGCCGCGATCAGGCCAAAGCATTCGCGCAGGCCCTGGATGGTGTTGTCGGACAGCACCGACTGCATGCCCGGCGGTGCGTAGGTTTCCTTGGCGATATCGGTAAGGACGCGCTTGACCATGCGCAGGATGCGTTCTTCCTTCGTCAATTCATGCGGGTCATGCTGGTTCATGTTTTCTCCCGGCGTCACACCCGGTGGGGCGCCTGCACATCGCGGTATTGTGACACAGCCCGGTCGATTCTCTACTATCATTAGATATCAGCCAGCCCGCGATACCGAACCCGCCCCGAGTAGTCCTATTAAATCTGGGAGCATTCGGGCGGTTGTCGCGGGAAACATTCAGCCGGGCGCGATGCGCGCGCTCGCGGCCTGCGAGGTTCGGGCGACGGACGGCGGTGCCGGTGCTGACCGGCTGGCGCCGAGCGGGCAGTTCCAGGGAGGGGCATGGGCTTCAAGAGAATTCGCGGCGCGCGGACGGTCGTGCTGTGCTGTGCGCTGTTGAGCGCGGGGGCGAGCACCGGCACGACGGCGGCCGAGGACGCGGTCCGCACGCTGCGGGTCGGCGCGTTCGACAACCGGCCGATCGTGCTCCACGACACCGACGGCGGTTACGCCGGCATCGCGATCGACGTCCTCGAGGCGGTCGCTCGCGCCGAGCGCTGGCGCCTGGAGTACCGCTACGGCGCCTGGGACGACATCCTCGAGGACCTCGAAACCGGCCGTCTCGACCTGCTGGTCGGCATCGCGCACAGCGAGCAGCGCGCGCGCCGCGTTCGCTTCGGCCAGGAGAGCCTGCTCGGCAACTGGGGCGTGGTCTACGCCGGACAGCGTGCCGCGATCCTGTCGCCGCTCGATCTGCGCGAACGGCGCGTGGCGGTCATGCGCCGCAGCATCCACACCGACGAGTTCCAGCGGCTCATGCGCCAGTTCCAGGATCCCGAGCGCGGCCCGGTCGCGCCGGATCAGTTCATTCCTTATGCCGAGGAGAGCGGGTTGATCGTGCCGATCGGCGACTGGGTGCTGGAACGCGCCTGCGCGCAGCTGAGCGAATGGAACCGGCGCCACGGCCGGACCCTGCGCGTGGCGGTGAACGTTTCCGGCCGGCAGTTCCAGGGCGGCAAGCTGGTGGAATCGGTGGCGCGCGCCCTGCGGCACGCGGGGCTCGAGCCCGATCTGCTGGAGCTGGAGATCACCGAGGGCGTGCTGATGGTAATGACCACCGAGGTGCGCCGGGCGCTCGACGGGTTGCGCGAGCTCGGCGTGCATCTGGCCATCGACGATTTCGGCACCGGCTATTCCAGCCTGAGCTATCTGAAGCATCTGCCGATCGGCATCCTCAAGATCGACCGCTCGTTCGTGCGCGGGATACCGGAGAGCCGGGACGACGTCCAGATCGCCACGACCATCGTGACCATGGCGCACGGCCCGGGGCGCGCCGTCGTCGCGGAGGGCATCGAGACGGCGGCGCAGCGCGATCTGCTGCGCGCAAACGGTTGTCGCTGCGGGCAGGGTTATCTGTTCGCCCGGCCGCTGGCGGTAGCGGATCTCGATGCCTGGCTGGCGGGGGAGCCGGCGCGGGTCGCGCGCGGCTGATCGGCCGTGGCCGGGGCCTCAGCCCTGGGCGGCCTTCGGCGCGGGGTCCACCGGGATGCGGCCGATGCGCGCCAGGAACGCGCAGGTCTCGTCCAGGGTGCCGAAAGCCACGGTTTCGAGCGTCTGTCCCAGGCCGGCGAGACGGTAGCTGAGCCGGAAGCGGTGAGTGGTCTCGACCTGAATGCGTCCGGTCATGCCGCGCGGTGTCCGGAACGAGACGGTGAAGCGCGTGAGATACTGGGTGCTCACCCGGCTGCCCGCGTCGCCGCCGCCGGCCGCGCTCAGAAACTCGTGGATGCGGCGCGCCAGCTCGGCGCGCGCCCGTTCGTCGCGCAGGCGCCATTCCGGCGTGGCAAACCGCGCTACGGCATCGACGATGGTTCCCATTACTCCTCCCGCATTGGACTGAAGACTTGCTTCCAGTACATCCAAGAACCGTGCCAGCATCGGGGTGAGCCCGATCGGCGTCGGTACCGCGGATTACCCGGGTTCGGCGCCCCGGCGCGTTTGCCGTTGCCGCCGGGTACCGACCCCGACCGGCACTCCGCCGCACCGCACAATTAAGCAAATGCTTATGGATACGACGCCAGGTTGCCTTTTGCCTGAGTGAGTTGGACAATAAATCCATAACAATAATTATTAGGCCTCGTCACGAGGCGCCCCGTCGCTAACTCCGTAACCGGCACCGGACACGACAGGTGTCTGGAAGCGGTTCGTGGATATTCGTTGTTTTTTTGGCGCAGGTAGGCGCATCGTCGCCGCGCGCGGCGCGGCGATCACGCAGGAGGACACGCGGTTATGTATGAACAATATTATGGACTCCGGGAGAAGCCGTTTTCGCTGCTGCCGGATCCGGACTATCTCTACCCCAGCGACAAGCACCAGATGGCGCTGTCACTGCTGGAGTACAGCCTGCTGAACCAGGCGGGGTTCTGCGTCATCAGCGGCGAGACCGGTGCCGGCAAGACCACGCTGATCCGGCGTGTGCTCAGCCAGCTCGGCGACAATGTCACCGTCGGACTGATCTCCAACACCCATCCCGGCTTCGGCGAGCTGCTGCGCTGGATCCTGATGGCCTTCGATCTGGATCACACCCACAAGGACAAGGTCCAGCTCTACCAGACCTTCATCGATTTCCTCATCGACCAGTATGCCGCGAACCGCAATTCGGTGCTGATCGTCGACGAGGC
Source organism: Acidiferrobacterales bacterium (assembly GCA_036393295.1). GTDB lineage: Bacteria > Pseudomonadota > Gammaproteobacteria > Acidiferrobacterales > UBA6901 > DASWHF01. The sequence continues at coordinate 7,833 of DASWHF010000042.1, read as the reverse complement.
GCAGAACATGGCGCCGGATACGCTCGAAGAGCTGCGCATGCTGTCGAACGTCAACGCCGACAAGGACCAGGTGATCCAGGTCATTCTGGTCGGGCAGCCGGGGTTGCGTCGCACCCTGCAGCGCAAGGATCTCGAGCAGTTCGCGCAGCGCATCGCGGTCGACTACCATATCGAGCCTCTGGACGGCGCCGAGACGCGCGGCTACATCCGGCATCGCCTGCAGGTGGCGGGCGGCGACGGCGCGCTGTTCAGCGACGAGGCCTGCGATCGCGTGTATCGCTACAGCGGCGGCATTCCCAGGCTGATCAACCTGATTTGCGACACCACGCTGGTGTACGGCTACGCCGAGCAGACCCGGACAATTCCGGCGCGGCTGGTCGACGACGTCGTGCGCGACCGCGAGAAGCAGGGCGTGCTCCCGCGGTTTCCGCTGGCGTCCGAGGCGGGCGTGCCGCCGGCATCCCGGGAAGATGATGCGTCGTTGCCGGGCGCGTCCGCCGACGCAATCCATGAGACGCCGGCGTCGGACGACGCGCGCGCCGCGCGCCGGTCCGCGACCGGCCACCGCCCGGAGCCGCAGGCGAGTGACTCGCGCGCCGTCGCGGAAAAGCCGGTCGTGCAGGTGGTGGCGACCGGCGCCGGGCGCGCCGGCGCCGTGGTCCTGAAGGACCGGGGCGCGGACGGCGACGCCGCGCGGGTCGTGCGCGCGCAGGCGGGTGCCGGCGCCACGGACCTCGACGGCGGCACGGGCGGCGGGCTTGCCGACCTCGCCAAGCGCGGTGGCACCGTCCATGCCATTCATCGCAGCGAGTCGCGCGCCGTGGAGGCGTCGGCGGCGGGTGGGGGCGACGGCGGCCATGACGACGACACCCAGACTGTCGCCCATCGGGCGCCGCCCGCGTTCGCGACCGGCCACGCGGAAACGTCGGCCGGGATCCAGGGCGAACGCCGGCGCGAGCACGCGGCGAAGCCTGCGAGCGAGGCGGCCGCCGGTCCCGCCGCGCACGGCGGCGAGGCGACGGCCGGCGCCGACCGGATTCAACCGGACAGGGTGACCATCGCCATGGCGCAGGACAAGACCGCGGGCGTACTCGGGGATTCACCGGATCGCCGCTGGGCCTGGTCGGCACTGGGCTTTGCCGGCGGCATGATGATGACGGCGGTATTGATCGTGGTGCTGGTGTTCAGCGGCTTCGGCAGCCCCAGCGAGTTGCTGCGTTCCGGATCCGCGCGGACGGACGGCGTGCCGGTCGCCGGGGGTATCATGCCGATGCCGCTGGCGTCGAGCGAGGCGACGGTTCCTCCGGGCGCCGCCGCGGCCTTGCCGGTCGAGCCACTGGAGAGTGCCCGCGCCCTCGAGCGCGAACGCGACGCGGCACTGGCCGAGATTCGCGCCCTCGAGCGCGAACGCGACGCGGCATTGATGGCCGCGCGGGCGCGTGAGCGCGCCGAGGCCGCGGAGATCGAGGCGACGCGGGCGCGCGAACGCGAGCGGGCGGCGGCGCTCGAGGCGGCCAAGGCGCTCGAGCGGGTGCGCGCCGCGGAGCTCGCGGCGCAGGAGGCGCGCGAACGCGAGCGGGCGGCGGCGCTCGAGGCGGCCAAAGTTCTGGAGCGCCCCCGGGCGCCGGAGCTCAAGACGCCGCCGGTGTCCCCGCCGGCCGAACGGTCGGCGGGAACGACCGAGCCGTCGGGTGGCGTCGATTCGGCCGCCGCCGAGGCGCCAGCGGACGCGACCCGGGCGTCCGAGGAAAAGAGCACGCTGCAATTCTCGGCCAATCCCTGCAAGGGGCCGTCGGCGAAATTCCTGTCGACCTGCAAGGAGTAACGCGCGCCGCGCTCCGCCCGGGGCGCAAGCACCGCATCAGGTTTGCCGGACCCGACCGCCATCCGTGACGGCGCCGCGTCCGCCCGCTAGACTTGGGCGTATGGAAAACTTTCGCTGCGCCTTCAGCGCCACCCTGATCACCGGCGATTTCGGCTGTCGCCATGCCGTCGCGGTCACGCGCCGCGGCGGGCCGGACATCGCCTGCGCCGTGCAGGCCGCGCATGAGCGCTGCGAACAGCTGTTCGAGCGGCTCAAGTCTGCGGCGCTGCCGGCCTTTGGCGTCGAGGACGATCTCAACAGCATGCCGCACAGCGTGCTGGTGAAAATCCAGTACGGCGGTCTGGCTGGTCTCCAGCAGGCGCTCGATGCCGGCAGTGGGCCCGACGCCCGGGTGGCCGACATCGACGCGCTGGTGGCGCGCGCGGTCGACGGCTACGGCGGCGCCGACGGCATTCCCGTCGAGCGTTTCGTCGAGGCCATGACCGCGTTCAAGCTGCGCCGGCGTTCGCGCTAGCGTCGCGGGACCGGGTCTATGCACGGGGCGTCGGTGGAATGAGCGCGCGCGTCAAGGTCCTGCCCAGCGGCCGGGAGTTCGTGGCCGAGGGCGCGGCGCCGTTGCTCGAGGAGGCGCTGCGCGCCGGCATATCGCTGAACTACGGGTGCAGCAACGGCAATTGCGGCCTGTGCAAGGCGCGCCTCATCGAGGGCCGGGTCGAGCGCGTGCGGCCGGTGGACTATGTGCTGACCGCGGCCGAGCGCGAGGCCGGCATGGTGCTGCTGTGCGCGCATGCCGCGGCCACCGACCTGGTGATCGAGGCCATTGAGGCCGGCGAGGCCACCGACATCCCGCGCCAGCAGATCGAGGCGCGCGTGCGACGCGTCGATCCGGCCGGCGAGCGGGTGCGCGTGCTGCACGTCCAGACGCCGCGCACCCGCCGGCTGCGCTTCCTCGCCGGCCAGAGCGTCCATCTCACCATCGGCGGGCAGCGGCTGGCGGACTGCCCGATCGCCAGCTGCCCCTGCGACGATCGCAATCTGCAGTTTCACATCCTGCGCCGGCCCGGCGACCCCTTGAGCGACCTGGTGTTCGGCGGGCTCAAGCCCGGCGACCCGGTGCTGCTGGATGGTCCGATCGGATCGCTGACCTACAACGACGACTCCCGGCGCCCGGCGATCTTCGTCGCCTGGGGTACCGGCTTCGCGCTGATCAAGAGCCTGGTGGAGCACGCCATGGCGCTCGAGACGGTGCCGCACCTGGTTTTGTACTGGATCGCCGGCCCCGCTACCGGGCACTACATGGTCAACCTGTGCCGTGCCTGGGCGGACGCCCTGGACGATTTCGAATACGTCGCCTTCACGCCGCCGGCCGCGCCCGGCGAGGACCCGCTGGCCGCGCCGGACCGCGTGGAGGCCGCCCTGGCCTATATCGCCGGCCGGCATGCCGATCTCGGGGGCTTCGATGTCTATGTCGCCGGCCCGGAGGCGGCGGCGACGGCATCGGAGTTTTTCTTTCTCGAGCGCGGCGTGGCACGCGCCCAGCTGGTCGTCAAGCATCTGGAAATGGGGTCATCTGGAAATGGGGTCGGAGTGATTTATTTTTGAGCAATCACCCGTCGAACGCGGGCGGCAGAACGGACGGGATTGCTCAAAAATAAATCACTCCGACCCCGTTTCCGGCAGGTCCGCGACCTTGGCGCGTTGCGTCTTGAGCTCGGCGAGCTCGGCCTCGAAGGTCGTCACGCGTCGTTGCACCTCGGCCACGACCTGCGGCGGCGCGCGCCGGGTGAAGTCGGTGTTGGCCAGCTTGGCCTGCTCCTTGTCGAGATCCCTGGACTTGCGGTCGATGTCCTTGTCGAGACGGGCGAGCTCGGCGCGCTTGTCGATCAGGGCGCCGAGCGGCAGCAGCACTTTCATTTTGCCGACCAGGCTCATGACCGATTCCGGCGGCGTTTCGCCGGCCGCCACCCAGCGTATCGATTCCAGGCGCGCGAGGCTTGTCAGCCACGCGCGTTGGCGGTCCAGCCGCTCGCGATCCCGGGCGTCGCCATCGGCGAGCAGCACCGGCAGCGGCTTGCCGGGCGGGATGTCGCGCTCGCCGCGCACGTTGCGCACGGCCGTTATTACCGCCATCGTCCACGCCATCTCCGCCGTGGCCGCGGCGTCGTCGGGATAATCGGCGGCGCGCGGGAACGGCTGGCGCATGATGGATTCGCCTCGCACCCCGGCGAGCGGCGCGGCGCGCCGCCAGATCGCCTCGGTAATGAACGGCATGATGGGGTGCAGCAGGCGGGTCAGCGCCTCCAGCACCTCGACCAGGGTGCGACGGGTGCCGCGGCTCGCGGCGGTGTCGGCGGCGGGATCGGTGAGCGTGACCTTGGAGAGCTCGAGATACCAGCTGCAGTACTCGTCCCAGACGAAACGATAGGCCGCCTGGGCGGCGAGGTCGAAGCGGTACTCGGCGAACGCTGCCTCGACCTCGCGGATCACCGTGCCGAGCCGCGCGCGTATCCAGCGCTCGGCTGCTCCCAGCGCGAGCGGCGCGTCGCCGCTGCCGCAGTCCTGCCCCTCGGTGTTCAGGAACACGTAGCGCGCCGCGTTCCACAGTTTATTGCAGAAGTTGCGGTAACCCTCGACCCGCGCCAGGTCGAACTTGATGTCGCGCCCCTGGGTGGCGAGGCTGGCGAAGGTGAAGCGCAGCGCGTCGGTGCCGTAGGCCGGGATGCCGTCGGGGAACTCCTTGCGCGTGGCCTTCTCGATCTTCGGCGCCATCTCTGGCTGCATCAGACCGGTGGTGCGCTTTTTGACCAGCGATTCGAGGTCGATGCCGTCGATGAGATCGAGCGGATCGAGCACGTTGCCCTTGGACTTGGACATCTTCTGGCCGTGGGCGTCGCGTACCAGGCCGTGGATGTAGACCTCCTTGAACGGCACGTCGTCGGCGAACTTCAGGCCCATCATGATCATGCGCGCCACCCAGAAGAAGATGATGTCGAAGCCGGTGACCAGCACGCTGGTTGGATAGAAGGTTTTCAGCTCCGGCGTCGGCTGCGGCCAGCCGAGCGTCGAGAATGGCCACAAGGCCGACGAGAACCAGGTGTCGAGCACGTCCTCGTCCTGGGTGAGCGCGACGTCCTGGCCGTGCCTGGCCCGGGCCTGGGTGCGCGCCTCGGACTCGCTGCGCGCGACATGGATATTCCCCTCGGCGTCGTACCAGGCCGGAATGCGATGCCCCCACCAGATCTGGCGCGAGATGCACCAGTCCTGGATGTTGCGCATCCATTCGTAATAGGTCCTGGTCCAGTTCTCCGGGACGAACTTGATGCGGCCGTCCTCGACCGCCCGGATCGCGGCCTCGGCCAGCGGCGCGACCTTCACGTACCACTGGTCGGTGAGGTAGGGCTCGATGACGGCGTGGCTGCGGTCGCCGCGCGGCACCATGAGCTTGTGCGGCTCGATGCGCTCGATCAGGCCGCGGGCCTCGAGATCGGCGACGATCTGCTTGCGCGCCGCGTAGCGATCCATGCCGTGGTAGGGCGAGCCCGGCAGCGCGACGCGCGCGCTGGCATCGAAAATGTTGATCAGCGGCAGCTTGTGACGCCGGCCGACCTCGTAGTCGTTGAAGTCGTGGGCCGGCGTGATCTTCACGCAGCCCGAGCCGAACTCGCGGTCGACGTACTCGTCGGCGATGATGGGGATGGCGCGGCCGGCGAGCGGCAGCTCGACCTCCTTGCCGATCAGGTGGCGGTAGCGCTCGTCGGCGGGGTGCACGGCGACCGCGGTGTCGCCGAGCAGGGTCTCGGGGCGGGTGGTGGCGACGATCAGGTGATTGCCGCTCTCCAGCACCGGGTAACGGATATGCCAGAGCGATCCCGACTCCTCCTCGGAGACCACCTCGAGATCGGACACCGCGGTGTGCAGCACCGGATCCCAGTTCACCAGCCGCTTACCGCGGTAGATCAGCCCTTCCGCGTGCAGGCGCACGAACACCTCGGTGACCGCCTGGCTGAGGCCGGCGTCCATGGTGAAGCGTTCGCGCGACCAGTCGAGCGAGGCGCCCATGCGCCGCAGCTGGCGGGTGATGGTGCCGCCGGAGTGCGCCTTCCAGTCCCAGACGCGCTTGATGAATTCCTCGCGCCCGAGGTCGTGGCGGGTCCGGCCGGCGGCGGCCAGCTGGCGCTCGACCACCATCTGGGTGGCGATGCCGGCGTGGTCGGTGCCGGCCTGCCACAGTGTGCGGTCGCCGCGCATGCGGTGGTAGCGGATCAGCGCGTCCATGACGGTGTCCTGGAAGGCATGGCCCATGTGCAGGCTGCCGGTGACGTTCGGCGGCGGGATCATGATGCAATAGGCCGGGCCCGGGCCGCGCGGCGCGAAATAGCCGGCCTGCTCCCACTCTTGGTAGAGGCGCTGCTCGAGCGCGTGTGGATCGTAGGCCGAGTCTTTGGCGGGGGCGCCGTGGCCGGCGTCTTCAGTCGGTCTGCTCATGGATAATGCGGCGAATGACTCACGGCGTTTTCAGGCGATCGGGCGACGCGCGGGCGGCCGCCGCGCGGGGCCCTGGTTCGCCAGCCGGATCAGGATTTTTTTGCCTTGTTATTGTCCACGTTTGCGCGCGACGGCGCCAGTTCTTCATGGATCAGGCGGGCCAGCCGGGTGACGACCGCCGAGTTGAGGCTGCGCTTGCCGGCACGGCGCAGCTCGACGTTCAGCCGGGCCGCAACCTGGATCGCCACTTTGCGGGCGCGCGCGGCATCGACCGGGCCGCCCTTGGCGGCCTCCAGTTCGACCGCGTCCTTCAATACGGGGATGTCGTCCCAGTTGACGTTGACCGTATCGGCGCTCAGCGCCGCCGCGGTCATCGCGGCCTGGAGCGTGGTGGCCGGCGCCGCCGCGGTTGCGGCGGGTGGCAGCAGGTTGGCGTCGGCCGTTTTGGTGCCGGCAGCCGGTCTGGTCCCGGCGGGTTTGGTATGGGCAGGCGTGATGTCGGCCGGTTTCGTGGGGACAGGCTGCGTGCCGGCGGGACTCGTAGCGGCCGGCGTGGCCGCCACCGGCTTGGCCGGCTTGGCCGGGTCCGACGGCGCCGCCGCCGCGGTCCGTGGCGAAGACGGGGCGGTTGTCGCTGCCGCCGGCGGTTTCGCGGCCGGTGCCGGTGGTTCGACGAAATACGGTTCGATCGGCACGGTTGCGGCGAAATCCCGGACCGGCTCGGGCGCCGGCAGCGCCAGATCCTGTTGCTGGCCGCCCGGAGGAGTCCCGCCGGGCAGGGCGACGGCGGGTTGCGCGGCACCGCGGTTCGCCGCGGTGCCCGTCTGCGATGCCGCTGGCGATGCGGTGCCGGACGCCGGACGGGTATCGCCTGCGCGACGCGCCGCGGGTGACGGGACACCGGTCGTGGGTCCGGCAACCGCTTTCGGAATCCCGGTCGGTCGCGGGACGGCGCCGCTGCGCACGCCGGTACTGTCGGGCCGGAACGACGGCTTGGCCGCGGTCCGGTCACCCGCGGCTTTCGCGGCTACCGGCGGGGCGGGCTTCGGTTTGTCCGTCTTGTTCGATTTCTTGATGACCGCCGAGGGCGGCAGCGAAACCCGGTTCGGCGTCGCGGCCTTGGCAGCAGCGGCGTTCGTGGGCGGCCTGGTCCCGGCTGAATCCGGCGAGGCCGTCACCGCCGCTGCGGCCGGCTTGATGCCGGTGGCCACCGGCGCAATCGGTGTCGTGCTGTGCGCCGTATCGGGGGCGAGCGCCAGCGGCTTATGCGCTGTCGCCGACTTGCTGCCCCCCGCGACCGTCGCGGCCTCCTTCCGGGTCTCGGGCGGTTTACGCGCCGGCGCGGCAGTAAGCGGCTTGTCGGCGCCGGCGAGTTCCAGCGTTGCGGCCGGCGCCTCGGGTTCCAGCGACAGCGCGTCGAGCTCCAGGCTCGGCGCCTCGAAGTCGGTGGCGGGAATCAGCGGCGAATCCGGTTGCGCCGCGCTCACATCGAGATCGAGTGGCGGCAGCGCGTCGAGCTCGAT